>DAITND010000460.1:0-1501 GCA_036834825.1 Dermatophilaceae bacterium | reverse complement strand
GCCTGACGAACCAGCAGGCGATGCCTGTAGACGTCACCCCCGGGAAGCCCGGGATCGTAGAACCGACGTTGAAGTCACCCCCTTGGTTCCAGGCAACAGTCGGCTCGCCTGACTCGGTCACCACGGTTTCAGCCCGCTGAATCCGAAGAAACGCGCCCACCAGTCGCCGATCCGGACCTTAATCTGGAGGATCAGGCCAGATGGAGATGGCCAGACCCCCAGTCGAGGATCGGGGCTGGACCTCGGTCAGATGTTGTCAGTGGCTGTGGGCGCGATTAGGTCAGAGATCCGGATGAGCAGGTCGGCACTGTGCCTGGTGGAGGCGACGAGCTGGGCGTTGGCCTGGTCGGGTCCATGGACCCATGCGGTAGCAGCGTCGCGCGGTTTGCCAAACTCGGCATGCCTGTTAAGCAGGCGCTTCAGGCGTTCGGGGTCGTCGAGGTCGACGTACCAGACCTCGTTGATAAGTGCGCGAATCTGCGGCCACTCGCCGTCCGGTAGGAGCAGGTAGTTGCCTTCGGTGATTATCAGCCGGGCAGCAGTCGGGACAGGGATGCTCGCGGCGATGGGCTGTTCGAGAGTCCGTTCGAACCCGGGCGCATAGACGATTCCGGGCGTGTCCTGCTTGATTCGGTGCAGGACCGAGAGGTACCCGGCGGTGTCGAACGTGTCGGGTGCGCCCTTGCGGTCTCGGTTGCGGAGGCGGTTGAGCTCGCTGTCGGCGAGGTGGAATCCGTCCATGGGCACGTGTGCGACCCACTCGTTGACGGGTAGTCCGGCCGGGGGGGTGGGCCGCAGCGCGCCGAGGAGCTGGGCTACCAGGGTGCTCTTGCCGGCACCGGGGGGGCCGGTGATGCCCAGGATGGCCCGAGTGCCACCGAACACGAGGCTGCGCGCGCGGTCGGCGAGCTCGTCAAGGGTAGTCATCGGGCTTGGCTGGCATGGATCAGCCCCGCGATGTGGCTGCGCGCGTGGCGAACCAAGTCTGCGCCGTCGTCCCACAGGTTGCGCCAGATCGCCAGGTCGTTGGACAGAGTGGGGGAGACCACTGCGGAGGAGAAGGACTCAAAGGCGATGGGTCTCATGTAGCGGATGTCTGCCAATGCGTGGAAGAAGCCCTGCAGGTCCAGGTGTCCGGAGCCGAGGTAGCCGCGGTTCTCCCCGATGTGGACGTAGCCGAGTCGGTCGCCGACGTCGTGGACGGTGCGGACAAGGTCGTCCTCCTCGATGTTCATGTCGTAAGTGTCCAGGTGGATGGAGACGTTGTCGGCACCAATGTCGTCGGCCAGACGTAGGGCGTCGTGCGCGGTGTTGATCACATTGCCCAGTTCCGCGCCCCTTGCACGCCCATAGAACATCCCAACGGTAGACGTGACTCGGCCACCGTCCGTCGTCGTCATGCCAAAATCCTAAATACGGTCTCCATAGCAAACGCTACCGGGTGTCAGGCACTACCGGATCTCAAGCAGTTGAGGACGCATCTTGTCGACGGTCCATCGTC
>DAITND010000459.1:0-1509 GCA_036834825.1 Dermatophilaceae bacterium | reverse complement strand
GGCTCGGGTCAACGTAGGTGCGCGTCTGGATGGCCGCGTCGATGTTCCGCAGATAATTGTCCGCGAAGTCCTTCTGTGTGAACGTTTTCGCCTTCTGCCTGCCGCCTGGGTCCCGCCACCGCGCCCGCCAGCGATCAGTCCCCAGCTGCTCAACGCTCGACATCGTTGTCTCCCCGATAGGCCGTACAGAGCTCGAGGCTAGGCAGGGCGTTGGATCGACTAGGTCCGAGTAGTCCAGCTGCGTTGGGAACGTAGAAAAGCGCGGGTCGTGCATCGATGTCGATCATCTTGTCCTCCGTCTCGAGACATGTATTACTCACGGTCGCTGTTGCGGTTCAGGATCGGCGAAACGCCCGAGCCACATGGCTTCTGCTCTCGAATACCCTTTTGGAGGTACAGCATTGGCCGATTTCGGTGCCGCCTCCCAGCTGAGAGACGCAGCTGGTCCGGGGCCGGGCCACCCACTTGGTGACTGCTGTCAAGAGTCGCGTGGAACTGGGTGCCGCAGCATTGCTGTATCCGATGTCCGGACGTACAATGGCCGTACATGCCGAGGAGGTTGACTGATGCAGACAGAGTCGCGGCGCCGTAGCCGGCGCATGGAGTTACGAACCACACCTGAGGAGCGCGACCTCATCGACCGTGCCGTCGCCACCACCGGTGCCGACCTCACTGACTTCGTCGTCACGCAGGCCTGCGACGCCGCCCGTAGGGTTCTTGCCGACCGCGACCGCTTCGAGCTCGACGAGGCGGCCCTTGTCGCATGGGAAGCGCTCAACGCTCGCCCTGCCCGTGACCTGCCCGGTCTGCGTCGACTCATGCGACGTGCCTCGCCGTTCAGCGAGTGAGCAGTCTGTACCAGCCGCCGGAGGCTCTTTCCGGGCGCCACGATCTGGGCAGCTTTCGGTGTCGGTCGACCGAGCAGACCGAGTGGCTGCATCGCCACGCCCGTCAGTCGGCCAGCATGGGGACTACCCGGGTCTTCGTCGTCACTGAGCACGCGGGAAACCAGGTTGTCGCCTACTACGCGTGGTGCATGGCGCAGGTCCAGCCTGACAAGGCAACGGAACGTCTTCGCAAAGGTGCCGGGCGGTATCCCCAACCCGTCGCTCTGCTTGCACGGCTCGGCGTCGACACCGAGCACGAAGGGAGAGGATTAGGAGTCGGGCTACTCCAAGATGTGTTCGCTCGGCTCTTCGAGCTCTCTGCTGATATTGGCTGCCGTGGCCTGATCGTTCACGCAGAGTCGGCCGAGGCTCGCGAGTTCTACCTCCACCTCGTCCCCGAGTTCGAGCCGAGCCCCACCGACGACTTCCACCTGCTGCTGCTCATGAAGGATATCCGTCGGGCACTTCGTAGCTGAGCAACGCGCTGTGAGCCATCGGGGCCGTCACCGCTCACACCTGAACTCCGTGAGCGGTGAATCTCCCGGCGCGCGAGTGGCAGCCTTTGCCGAGATCAGCAGTCTGGATACGGCTCGGAATCTGCGGGTGACCGGCGAGGGCTCCA
>DAITND010000458.1:0-1531 GCA_036834825.1 Dermatophilaceae bacterium | reverse complement strand
TCGTGTTCCTGATCCTTGCCGCACTGCTGACTTTGCGGTTCTTCCGCACCGGTGGGCGCCAGATGCTCGCGATGATGGGCGGGGCACCGACCGATGACGGAGCCGCCGAACCCCCTGCGCCCAACGGCGACCGTCATCACCACTAGCAGTCCGAAGATCGACGTTTGTGCGATCTGCGCCGCGGACCGGGCTACGGCCGGGACTGTCGGGCGATGAAATCCGCCATTCCCGGGATGGCATAGGCAACCGTCCCCCGCTGAGGCGAGTAGATGAGGCTCTTCTTGATGAGGGTGTCCCAAAGCGACCCGGTAGTCGTGAGTGTCTTTCCTAGCCGGGCGGCGATGTCACCAGAATGGCTCTGGCCGCAGGCGTCCAAGGCCATCGCTTGGAGGTAAGCACGTTGCGCACGGGTAGCCCGTTCCCACTGGGATCGGTAAACCCGGCATCCAGATGAGCCTGCCCTGACACAACCCCAACCCGGGCGTCGTCGTAGGTCAATGTGGCACCCTCGGCAGCGTCCCGCGTGGCCTGGCCACACGCCTGCAATAGGTAAGGATGGCCCCGCGTCTCCATCATCACGTAGCGGACTGCGTCCTCATCCCACGCCACGCCCTCTCCGGCAGCCGGCCAGGTCAACGCCTCCGTGCCGCGCCAGGTTGCAGTTGAGCGATCTCCCAGTAACTGAAGAGATGTTCGGGCAAAGCTGTTGGCTTTAGACAGCGCCCTCGGAAGGCTGGGCAGGCCCGCGAGTACCACGAGGAGCGGCCATCGAAGTTGGCCGGACCGATGACAGATCGCGCAGAGCGCCTTCAACTCATCACGGGTCAGGTCTTGGGCTTCGTCGATGAGGATGGCTAGCCCGTGGCCCTGTTCCTGCGCGGCTTCCGAAAGATCTCTGATCAGCTCGCTCAGGTCGGCCTCAAGCTGCCCGGAATCGCCGCGCCCCGGTTCTGCGGCGACATCGAGCCCGAAGGACCATGCGCCGGCTATGTCGAGCATGACGCTGAATGCCTTGAAGGTGGCCAATGCCTTCGTGAGTTTGTCACCAGCGCTTGGTCGGACGAGTTCGCGCACCGCTGGGTACAGGGCGCGAGCCAGGGTGTCCCTCAAAGGGCACACGGTATTGGCTTCGATGATGACCGTTACCCAGTCGCGTTCCTCGGCCATGCGGTGAAACTCCCCCAGCAGGACTGTCCGTCCTTCACCACGCAGGCCATGCAAGACGACTGACTTGGCACAGCGCGCATTCTTAAGCCGTTGGGGCGAAGCCGTTGGAGCGCGAGGCTCCAGTCCTGCAGTTCGATGTCACGTCCGACCAGCGCGGCCGGGCGTAGACCGGCACCTGGTGAATACGGGTTATTGCGAAGCAATACGCCCACCCCGGGGGCAGGGAGGCAGCTACGGACCGGGTTTGGCGCCTGCCTGCCCCGTGGGGGATCGTCTCCAATTCAGTCATGGTCATGGCCTTTACAGTCCGCCTGGTGGATGAAGATCTGGACCGGACTTGTGTGAAGGTTTGCCAAAGAAAGGT
>DAITND010000457.1:0-1545 GCA_036834825.1 Dermatophilaceae bacterium | reverse complement strand
GTTGAAGATGGCATCCATCAAGGCACTCCGGGCCTTGAGTTGATGGAATCTGTGCTCCGCAGCAACCGTTACGGGGGCGCCGTCGCCGATCCCGGGGGAAACACCGGTCAATGAACTAGTCATGCCACTCACCATCGGCACAGAATGCGGGCTGAGCGAGCCGTCCTGTTGGTTTGCTGTGATTCGGTGGCGGCACGTCCGGAACCTGTCTTGTCTGGTGGCGTCTCGGCGGACAGCGGCTTTGACTTTGCAGGCTGCTAATGCGCCGTACTGCTGGTAGCCGATCGCGGCCACCAGCGGCTCCGGTAGCCAGTCCGGAGAGCCTTCGTTGACAGTTTCAGAGTACGGCAACGTATTCCGCAAGGTGAGCCTTTAACTCAAGACGGTCCGCGGTCAGCGGCACGGCCACGCTGCCGCCGGTGGAGATGGCCATGACGTCGACCGGACAGTAGAAAATGGTGCGCAGCGCGTCCGCGTAGTCGTCGCCAACGTCCGCCATGGTTGCGTTCGGGTCCAGACCCTGGCACCGGTTCACCCACCAGACGATCCGCTCCCCGGGCAGCGGTCGCAGCCGCATCAGCTCGAACCTGAAGTCCATACCGTGCAGGGGAAGGTGGTCAGGCGAGAGCGCCGCCGCTACCACCAGTGCGGACCAGAGCCCAGTTTGACGTAGGCCAGTCCGCGCCCCAATGTCCCCTATTCGATGTTGTCCCCTGCCATTCCATGCACCTCCACCCCCCGTGATGGCGCGCCCGCTCCCTCACCCTGGGGACCCGAGGTACTTCGCGGGCCCGTGGCCGGCTCAAGGACAGCTCGGGTCCGTCGAGGCCCGTGGCTGACTGTCTCAAGCCATCAACACGGAATTGGGTCGGCCCTACCGTGGTGTCCACGATCACCTCGGACGTCAGTACGCAGAGATCACGCATCTACGGCTCGACTGACCGTCCGCAAAACGAGGGATGCTGGTCACGACCCTCACCGTCGTCACCGGTCGCAAACGCCGGATTCCGTTCCACTGCGCTTCACGGGACCTAGCGCGAGGACGACGGCGCGGGTAGCCGGATCAGGCGCAGGCGGTAGAACGTGACCAGAGCCGCGCCGCCAGCGAGCAGCAACCAGGTCACGCCGAAGTGGGTGAGACCGCGGATCAGGTACTCCGACCCAGTACCGTTAATCGCGTATGTGCCCAGTTCCCTGGTCGACCAGAATGGTAGAACCTTGGCGGTGGTCCCGTCCGGGTTGGCCAGCATCTGTATCGCCATCACTGTGAGCAAGGCCAGGGCGCCCTCGAGTTCGCGCGGTACGAACGCCGCGACCAGGGCCCCGAGCGGGGTCGCGATGAGCACCGTGGTCACGAGCAAGAGGATTACTGCCCACTGTCGCCCCACATCCTGGGCGAACCAGACGAGCAGACCATCGGCTCCGGCCAGAACCAGCCCGCATAGCACCATCGCGAGCACCCTGCCCCCCAGAAGTTGCCCAGGGCGGAAGCCGGCTACGCACAGCCGGCGATCCACCCAGCGGGCCGAAGTCGAGGCGAACAGG
>DAITND010000456.1:0-1548 GCA_036834825.1 Dermatophilaceae bacterium | reverse complement strand
CCCCAAAGACCACGGCCAGGGAGGTGAACCCGTCGGTGCGGGCGTGCAGCCCGTCCGCGACCAGGGCCGCGGAGCCGATCTTGTTACCGACCCGGATCCGGTAGATGGCCACGAGTTCGTTACCCGCGAACCCGATCAGACCCGCTGCCAGGACCACCCAAGCGTGGGTGATCGTTTGGGGGTCGATCAGCCGGCGGATCGACCCGTATGCCGCAAGGATCGAGGACAACGCGATCATGGCGACGATGAAGACCCCGGCCAGGTCCTCGGCCCGCCCGTACCCGTAGGTGTAACGGCGGTTGGCCGCGCGCCGGCTCAAGACGAACGCGATCCACAGGGGTATGGCGGTCAGCGCGTCGGAGAAGTTGTGGATGGTGTCGGCCAACAGGGCGACCGACCCGGTGAACAGCACCAAGATCAACTGCGCGATCGCGGTGACGCCCAGAGCGACCAGGCTGATCTTGACCGCCCGGATGCCTTCGATGCTGGCCTCCAGGGTCGAGTCGACAGAGTCCGCGGCGTCGTGGCTGTGCGGGCGGAAGAGCGACTGGAGGAAACCCCTTGGGCCGCTCGGGTGCTGATCGTCGTGATCACCACCAGGACCGTGAGCGTCACCGTGCCCCGACCCCGCCTCGTGTGCATCCCCATGATCGTGGTCGACCGGCGGGTGCTCGTGGCCGGACTGACCACTGTCGGGGTGGGCGTCAGTCATGTTCATCTACTTTCAAAACCGGTGTGGTTATGGTGGTGACCCGCTGCGGTGGTTCGAGCCTCAGGGCGAAGGCGCGGGCCGGCTGGGGGTTTGCTCGGCCGGCTACGGCGTCCGCGACCTCGGTGAGCCTTGAACGCGGGATCTCGACCTGGGCACCGAAGCCAGCGGCGCAACGCCGTCATCCACGTGATGGCGAGGAACTTCGGGGCCGGCATGCTCGGCGTTGTACACAGCGTCGCGGACCAGCCTGGCCACGTGTTCGTTCTCAAGCCTGTAGAACACCTGCGTCCCCTTCCGCCGGGTCCGCACCAACCTGGCCATCCGCAACTTGGCCAGATGCTGGGACACCGACGGCGCCGGCTTACCGACCCGGATCGCTAGCTCATTGACCGCCAGTTCTTGATCGATCAACGCCCACAACAGGCGGACCCGGGTTGTGTCCGACAGCATCCGGAACACCTCCACAGCGAGCTCGGCCTGCTCGATCGGCAAGTCATCAGGTCCTCCATTATCTGCATGTATACGCAAATAATATCGCAGCCGACCTCGGTTCCGAAACCCCGGCAACGAGCCAGCTCCAGTGGCCACAGATACTTCTGCTCGCCACAAAGGGTCAGCGCAGCACTTGTCCCAGAGCCTTGGATCCTCGTCCCCCATCGCCTTTGGCCGCGCTCACCCGGCTAACCTCGGATCCGTCTCGACGAGTGGCGCTCTGTCCCAATGCGTCTTGGTCACGGAGGCCGCCTTGTCGACACGGCCCTGGCTGGGTTGCCCGGGCATGCCAGAGAACGATCCATCGGGCCCGCGGCGGCCGGTAGTCTGGCTGCTCTGCAACC
>DAITND010000455.1:0-1567 GCA_036834825.1 Dermatophilaceae bacterium | reverse complement strand
GACGCCGAGAAAAGGGTGTCCTTGTCAACGTTGACAAGGATGGGAGGCGGCATACTCAAGCAGCCGATGACGACGTGCCGCCCGATCGAAAAGCACATCGTGGCAGGTAGCTCTGCTGCCCTCATCGCTCCGTATCGACGACCAGCCCCAGCTCCAGAGCGATCTCGGCGAGTCGGGCGCGCTTCTGGTTCTGTGGAAGGTTCTCGATGCCGAACTTGTGAAAGAGCACGCGCAGGTGGGTCTTCACAGCGTCCAGGCTCAGGAACAGCTCATTCGCGATCTGTTGGTTGCTCGCCGGGCTCGCGTAAGGACGAGCGTCCTCGTATGGCCGGCACAGCGCGGCCAAGATCGATCGCTGCGCCTCGGTCAGGCGCGTGACCGCGGGGAGGATGCCGCCGGGAACCGTTTGCGGGCTCGCGGTCTGCGGCGGGGCGCGAAACGTCAGGACCGTCTCACCAATTCTGATCTTGTCGCGGTCGCGCAACCGCGCGCGGTGTGCCAGCCTGCGACCGTTGAGGAAGGTCCCGTTGCGGGACAACCCATCGTCCACGATCGTCCATAGGCCTCCGACCCGCTGCAAAACGGCGTGCACCCGAGACACCTGACTATCCTCGCTGAGGCACACATCAGCCGAGGACGCCCGGCCGATCGTCACGGCGCCACCCTCTGGTGGCAGCGGCCAGCGCTGTTGCTCCCCCGAAGTGTTGTGTCGGACGACGTAAACATCTCCGTACTCTGGTGCCGCACCTACCATTTCGACCGAGGCAAGCTTGGACATTTCGGCCTCCTACCTTCGATCATGCGCCTTGGACTCGCCGGCGTCCATGATCTCCGCCCGGCATTAACGCCGAGGTGGGCGAACACCGCACCTTAGGTGGCTTCTACCCGGTGTTGCACGGGGAGAAGGTGATATCAGGAGAGTCCATCCGAGACTTCCCCGAGACATCGAAAGGTACAGGCGAGACCGACCATCACGACACCATAGACAGCTTCCCACCATCCGGCGTAGATCGGGCCGACCGTGAAGACGGCCCCCGGCCATTGCGGAACACCGCCCAGAGGCCTATGACCGGTCAACCTAAACACAAGGAGGAACGATCATGAGCGCAATCACGCAGGAAACCGCAGCACCCAGCACCATCGTCACAACCAGAGAAGCGCGACCTGAGTTTTCTCAGAAATACTCAAAAGGTGAACTTGAGGAAATGGGCTCACGCGAATTGCTGGACGGATACGCCGAGTAATCCAAATGGACGCCGACCCAGCATTCTCCGATCTTCATCCGAAGGTCAATGCGCAGGCGCCCTCCCGGCGACGCCCACCATCGATGCCATCGCGGCCCAGAACCGGCTCCACGTCGACTCGCCGAGGGGCCAGAGCGATATCGTCACGCTCGGGCAGACCATCGCCCTGCTGCCTGTGGTGCGGGACGCTCTGCCGATGACGGCGCCATGAGCACCGACGCCGAGATCGTCGCTGTGTTCGAAGAGCTGGCCCCGGCCCGCCAGAAGGAGCTGCTCGAATACCAGGACCAGGTTCGGCAGGACACGGCATCTGCCAGAGACTT
>DAITND010000454.1:0-1602 GCA_036834825.1 Dermatophilaceae bacterium | reverse complement strand
GGTGCGCTGCAACAAAAGCGTCCAGATCCACGTCCACACTGTATTCGCGGCCACCCCCGGCCGCAGGGCTGGCCCGCTACGCTGAACCTGTCATGGAGGGCAGTACAGGCATGAACAGCAACACAGCATGAGCAGCAGCACAGTGGGTGTCGGTGTCGACGACCTCGTCACTGGCGAGGCCGTCGCACTGGAACTACCCGCGGCTGGCATCGCCATGCGCGCCCTCTCCGGCATCCTGGACGTGTTGACGACGGTTCTGGCCCTGGTGATCGGACTGCTCATCGTTCCGCTGGTGACCCAAGGTGCCGACGACGCCATCATCGGCGCCGCGGAGACCGTCCTCCTGGTCCTGGTCTTCGTCGTCCTCCCGACGGTGCTGGAGACCCTGACCCGCGGCCGTTCGGTGGGCAAGTTCGCCACCGGGTTGCGGACCGTCCGCGACGATGCCGGGCCAATCGGGTTTCGCCATGCCCTGACCCGCACGCTCGTCGGATTCGTGGAGATCTGGGTTCTGTTCGGGGTGCCCGCCCTGGTCAGTGGGTTGATGAGCAGCAAGGGCAAACGGGTGGGCGACCATGCAGCCGGCACCTATGTGGTGCGAGAACGGGTCCACCTGACCTTGCCAGCGCCGCCGATGATGCCCCCCGCCCTAGCTGACTGGGCGGACGGTGCAGACATCGCGCGACTGCCTGACGGCCTGGCAATGGCCGTCCGGCAGTTCCTCATGCGCGCGCCGCTGCTGAGCCCCCAGTCGCGTGCGACCCTCGGCGTCGAACTGCACGACGAGGTGGTCGCCTATCTGGCTCCACAGCCCCCGGCGGGCATCCACCCCGAGCTCGTGCTCTCTGCGGTCATCGCCGATCGTCGCCGACGCGACACCATCCGACTTCAGCGAGACGCCGCCCTGCGCCGTCGTCTTATCCCGGCAGACCCGCTCGACTCACTGCCCAGGTAGACCCATCCCTGCCGGGGGACCTCGGGTGCGCCCGCGCCGTCCCGGCGATCTTCGCAGTCCCGGTTACTAGTCACGGAAACCGAGCGTGCACCATCTCACACCCTGTAGGTCAACCGTGATTACATCACCTCTTCCATCAGGCTCAGGAACAGCAGATTCGAGCACCTGCACGTAAGTCAGACAGGTTCCATATCGCCAGCAGACAGTCCCTGCTAATGACCAAAACCGCGGCACCAGATCTGAGCTCGATAGATGAATGCCCAGCATGGCGTCCAACTAGTGTGGCGCACCGTTAATTCATGCCATAAATCGTAGACTGTTGGTATGGCGAGAACTGGGCGACCCAAGACCGAGCTGACCCTGACCGAGCAGGAGGGTGAGCAGCTGGTGCGGTGGTCGCGCCGGGCGAAGTCCTCCCAGGCGTTGGCGCTGCGTTCCAAGATCGTGCTCGCCTGCGCGAAGGGCACGGACAACAAAGACGTTGCAGCACAGCTGAACTGCGCGGTTGCGACGGTGGGTAAGTGGCGAAGCCGGTTCGTGGCCGAGCGCCTGGACGGGCTGCTGGACGAGCCCCGGCCCGGGCGGCCGGCCACGATCAGCGTCGAGGCGGTGGAGGCGGTCGTGGTCGCCACGCTGGAGGAGACGCC
>DAITND010000453.1:0-1635 GCA_036834825.1 Dermatophilaceae bacterium | reverse complement strand
AAGCTCTGTACTGCTCTCTAAAGTGCACACGACTGGCAACTGTTTGCAGCCCCTTCCTTCCTGTGAGTCGGGTCGGACCTGGCAGGTCGCCTCGGCGGAGGTCGAGCAACGTCCCCGTCCTCAGGGCGGGGGAGCCGACCATACGGCGTCTTGGTGATCGGCAGCGGACCCGGTGGCACGATCCGGTCAGCTCTCAACGAGGTTGCCTCTCATGGACCGTCAACGCCGCCACACTCGGTCTCTAGCCACCGGCGACTTCCCCTGGGAGTCCTCGCCGGCCCTGTTGGAACTGCCCAAGCACGGAAAGGCCGCGCCCGACCAGCGGCAGAAGCTGGTGTTGGTCGATGATGCTGAGATCGCATACTCATACAGCTTCGAAGGCCGCCAGCCGCACGCTTGGCATCGGCCGATGAGGGACACAAGTCGGTTCGATGATGACGTCCCGGCCTGTACCGCGACGAGGGCGTCCTGCATGAGATCGGCCTACGGAGACGGTCCTGCCTCCTCGAACGGCCACCTGGGGGGTGACCCGTTCTCGAAGGGGGATCCTCCTGCGGACCGTCAAACGGCTAGCCACACCAGTTGTGGCCGGGAGCTCGCGGTACATCTCGCGGGCGATGGCCCTCTTGAGGCATCGCATGATGGCCTTCTCGACCCCGCGCGGTTCTGGGCCGGGAACGAGGTGGTGGGGCGGTTCCATTGGCGGTTGAGCGGAGGGGGTTACTCGACCCAGAAGGCGTCGAGAGCCCTCTGATCGGAGTAGTGGCCCCGGACGTTGTGGATGACGCCGTCGCTGACACGGATCAGCTGGCATCCAGTGACGTCGAGCGTGCGTTCGCCGCGGAACGCGGTCGCCCGCTGGACGGCCACGACATAGGTGTGGCCAACGGCGACGTCGAGCAACTCGGCGCGGAAGGTACCTCCGGACAGCGGCCCCAGCTTCGCCAGGAAGTCGTCGCGGATCTGAGCCCACCCGCAGTGGTCGCCAGCGATCGGACTCTTACCGGGAAGGTGCCACAGCGCGTCCGGGGCGAAACAACGCTCGGCCGCCATGAAGTCGACATCTGCCACCGCCTGGTAAAAGCGCCGCACAACGTCCTCAGCTGCATCACCCATGCGCATCATGATGACAGACGGCCTTGCCCGCGACTCGATCCTCCACCGAAACGTGAGGCCGATCTTTCCTGCTTGCGGCCGAACGGCAGACATCAACGCGGCAGCCGCGGCGCGGCTCGCGGTAACTCAGCCGGACAGGGCCTTGGCCAACGCGGTGAATCCGGCGACCGGATCGTCTCCGGCAGAGGTGAGCAGCTGGACAGCGACGTGGTCAGCGCCGGCCTTCAGATGCTCGGTGATGCTGGCAGCAACCGTGCCGGCATCACCGTGATCGACCAGTGCGTCAATCAGGCGGTCGCTTCCGCCGTCGGTCAAATCGGCGTCGGTGTAACCCAGCGAGCGCAGGTTGCTCGTGTAGTCGGCCAGACCCAGGTACGGCTTCGCGACAACCGGGCGCCCGATCGCGCGGGCGCGGACCGGGTCGGTATCCAGGACCACCTTCTGCTCGGGGGCCAAGAGAACCTCAGAACCCAGAATCTGCCGGGCCTTGCGCGTGTGGTCACGTACGGGTGAGCGCCG
>DAITND010000452.1:0-1648 GCA_036834825.1 Dermatophilaceae bacterium | reverse complement strand
GGCCGACTCTCCTGCTTGGTCGGGACGGGGATCTGACCCAGTTCCTCGACAAACGTAGCGGCTCTCCGGAACGACGAACTGCTCGAACGCTCGGCAATTGAGGTAGTGCTGTCGACCGTCCGCCGTCCCGATCGCCGAACCGGCCACGGGACGACTCGGGGCCCTCGACGACCTATCGACAGTGGCCATCCGAAGTGTCTCAAGCCGATGGCGAGTTCAGTCGGTCGTTGCAACACCGTTCTGATCTGAGGTGTTGTGCATGTCGTCCAAGCAGGAACTGATCGATAAGCAACCGCGGTTCTGGGGGTTGATAGCCGGCGGTTCGACGTTGACTGCGGCCTGTGAGGCTGTCGGAGTGCATCGAGCAACTGGCCGTAAATGGCGCCACGCAACAGGTGGGCGGATCCCGCGCAAACGGCCCGCACCGTCAGGCCGATACCTGTCCTTGGAGGAACGGCTACAGATCGCCGACCTGCATCTCGGCGGGGCCGGCGTTCGGGCGATCGCCGTCGTGGTCGGCCGCTCGCCCGCGACCGTCAGTCGTGAGCTGCGCCGCAACGGCTCCGCCGCGACGCCGCGCAGGCCGGGGAAGTACGCGCCCTACGCGGCACAGAAGCAGGCCGAGCTGCGGGGTCGCCGGCCCAAGGCCAGCAAGTTCGACCACCTCGAGCTGGCGGACGTGGTGCAATCAAAGCTGTGCGTGAAGTGGAGCCCCGAGCAGATCAGCCTCCACCTCGCAGAGACGTTTGCTGACCGGCAGGAGATGCGGGTGTGCCCCGAGACGATCTACCAGGCGCTGTACGTCCAGGGCCGTGGCCATCTACGGGCTGACCTGCACCGACACCTACGTACCGGCCGTGCGGTTCGGCGCCCGAGAGGATCCTCGGTCACTAAGCGGGGCAAGATCCCGAACATGATCTTGATCAGCGAGCGACCAGCCGAGGTCGCAGACCGCGCCGTTCCGGGACATTGGGAAGGGGACTTAATCGTGGGATCGAACTGCCGCTCGGCCATCGCCACCTTGGTGGAACGGCAGACCCGGTACGTGATGCTCGTCCACCTTCCCGATGACCACAGCGCCACAGCCGTCCGTGATGGCCTGTTGGCGACCATCAAGACGCTTCCGGAGCACCTGCGGAAGTCACTGACCTGGGACCAAGGTAGCGAGCTGGCCAAGCACGCCGAGATCACCTTGGCCACGAAGATGGACATCTACTTCTGTGACCCTCACTCGCCGTGGCAGCGAGGATCCAACGAGAACACGAACGGGTTGCTGCGCCAGTACTTCCCCAAGGGCACCGACCTGTCCGTACACTCACCTGCGCGGCTGCTCGAGGTCGCCACAGAGCTCAACGCCCGACCTCGCAAGACACTCGGCGGACTCACACCCGCAAAAGCCATGCAGCGTCTACTGTTTGACCCCGAAAGGCCCATCGTTGCGACGACCGCCTGAATTCGCCGATCCGCTTTCGGTGACCATGTGGCCGGGCGGCTGAGGACAGTCTTTGATCACCGGTCGCCGTTCGGCTATCGGGACTCACTCTCATAGCCCAAATGAGTGCGCCCAAGGGCACGAGTCGATCGCGGTGCGCCCACCGCGGTGCGTGTCTCTGGCTCAGCTTGGCTCACACGAAGTAGCGGAGGACGT
>DAITND010000451.1:0-1654 GCA_036834825.1 Dermatophilaceae bacterium | reverse complement strand
AACGACACCTGCCACGCTCCGCCGGACGGCTGATGCGGCGGAATGCCACCCAAGTCCCCCGTCGATCCGCAGATCGCGTCGCGGGCCGCGCGTCCTGCGGGTCGACGGCGCGATCCACGGCGTACGCTGGCCGTCACGGCGGACGAGCCGGCCGGACGGCCGCGTCGGTGCCCGGCAACGGGTGCCGCCGAGGAACGTCCGGGCTCTACAGGGCAGGGTGGTGGGTAACGCCCACCCGGGGTGACCCGCGGGACAGTGCCACAGAAAACAGACCGCCGGCGCCGACGCGAGTCGGCACCGGTAAGGGTGAAACGGTGCGGTAAGAGCGCACCAGCGCCCCGGGTGACCGGGGCGGCTCGGTAAACCCCACCCGGAGCAAGGTCAGAAGGTCGCCCAGTCCGCTGGGCGGCTGCGCAGGCGTTCGAGGGCGGCCCGCCCGAGCCTGCGGGTAGACCGCTTGAGGCCACCGGCAACGGTGGCCGGAGATGGATGGCCGTCGCTCGCGACCGCGCCGCAAGGCGCCGCGAGGCACAGAACCCGGCGTACAGGCCGACTCGTCCGTCGTACCCCCTCTGACCTGGGGTTTTGCGGTGATGTAGGGCTAGGCGGAGATCATATCCCTTATATATCCCTTATGATCTTGGAGTGACTCTTTGCGTGAAAGATCGTTTCTGGCCGCCTGCATAGTCATGCTGCATGGAAGGATGGCGACGGCGCCGAGCATGGATCTGATCGCTCGCTCCTGGCGGCCTGCATGACCATGCAGGCCGTTGTATGCAGCATGGTTGATCTCGCCGTGGCGCCCGATGGCAAGAGAACCGGCCCGGCAGCGTTGGCTGCCGGGCCGGTTTCCAAGGTCGTCTAGTGGGGTCGGTCGACGCCCTCGTCACCGGTGGCCCTGGGACCCTGCGCGGACCGAAAGGCGGCGTCGAGGGCGCCGCGACGCATGTCCTCGGTCTTCACGTACAGGTAGCTGTAGACGTCCGTGCTCGCCAGATTGTCGTGGCCCATCATCAGCTTGAGCTGATGTGGGGTCGCGCCATCGTCGATCAGCTTCCCGGCGTACCAGTGGCGCAAGTCGTGGAAGCGGGTCCCCTTGGGCAGTCCCACTGCCTCGACTGCGCTCCGCCAGCAGTGGCCGAACGACGACCGGCGCACCGGCTTACGGAGCCGGTTGGTGACCAGCAGATCGTCCGGCCCAGGCGGAAACTGGGCCACGTGCTGTGATAGGGCTTCAAGGACGATGTTGTCGATCGGCACGGTGCGGAAGCCCGCCGGACTCTTGGGCTCGCTCAACCTCGGACGAGTGCCACCGGTTGTCTGCATCTGCTGCTCGACGTGGACACACCGGCGCAGGAAGTCGATCTTGGATACCTTCAGTCCCAAGATCTCCCCTTCGCGGAGACCGGTGCAAGCGGCGAGCCAAATTGTCACGGCGTACCGAGGAGGCATCGCATCGGCCAGCGCTTTGATGATCTCGACGGACAAGTCGGCCACGTCCTTGGGCTGACGCCTGTCGACCTTGGGCAGTGGCACATGACTGCATGGGTTCGCCGGTATGACCTCCCCATCGACGGCCGACTGCAAAGCTGAGCGCAGCACCGCGAAGATCGTCTTGGTCGTACTCGGCGCCACCTGCTTTCTGGTCTTGGTC
>DAITND010000450.1:0-1662 GCA_036834825.1 Dermatophilaceae bacterium | reverse complement strand
CAGGGTGCGGCCGAGAGCTCGGCGCGGGAAGGTCAGCAATCGCCGCGAGAGGATCGGTCTACGGACAAGATCCACACCCAGCGCGGCAAGTCCGCGTTGGGCACCCCGCGTGCCATCGTTGGGGCATGACAACTGACGGGGCGCATGCCCGGGACCTCCGAGCCGTATACGCGTTCCGGGGCCTACCGGAGGAACTGAACCGAACGTTGCCGATCGATGCCGACGAACGCGTGATTCTCGAGGGAACGCTGCTGTGCTACAGAATTCCAGTTCTTCCGCGGATCAGTTATGTCCGACTGACCTCTGACCGCTTCGTTCTGCTGCGCCACTACGGGTGGCGACCAGACACCGTCACCGAAGTGCCACCACGTGCGGTACAAGAAGTCGACCGCAAAGGCGCCAGGTTGGAAATGACGTGGACAGGCCATGACGACCGAACCCCGTTCATCTCTCTCGCGCCCTGGGCGACTGTCATCGCCGCGCGGCGACGACCGATAACCAACCTAGATCAGCTCACCAGTGATCTCCGGGCTTGGCTCAGCTCGGTTGGATGGACCCAGCCAGGGACCAATTGACCTGTGCTGGAGACCACCTGGGATAGGTGCGTTCGCGCCGGCCTTGACTGAATCCATGCCTAGCTGGCGAACTGCGATCAGGGCAGCAACTCGACACCCGCATCTCGCAAGTCCTGCAACAGGTCCCCAAATAGCGCTTCCATGACACCTTTGGGGCGACAGTGGTGCCGAAAGAGCCGAGTTGGTAGTGACGCACGACGGCCCGATCAATGTGCGGATGACGATCCGCTGATCGAGACGGCGGTCCGGGAAGAACTGTTCAGTCCAGGACTCGGGGGGACTCGAATGTGGCCATGGCCGACCCGGGGCGATTTCGTTAGGGCGCTGTGGTGAGCCATTTGCCTCGGGTGAACGGCAGATTGCTGGCTCCGTGCTCGCCTTGCCGGACTGCGACAACCTGGTAGACGGTGAGGTTGCCGTGCTCGAAGGCGAGCGCGCTGGCTGCGAGGTAGAGCAGCCAGGTGCGTGCTCGGGATGGGGGGACGAGTTGCTGCGCGTCCTGCCATGAGTCGCGTAGGTTGTTCACCCAGGCGCGCAGCGTCAGCGCGTAGTGCTCCCGCAGCGCCTCGACGTCACGCACTTCGAAACCGACCTGCTCTAGCGCGTCGAGGGTGGTGCTGAGCGTGAGGACTTCCCCGTCGGGGAAGATGTAGCGGTCGATGAAGCCTGGCTGGTCTTTCGAGGTTGGGGGCAGTGGTCGAACAGATGCGATGGCGTGGTTCAGCAGCCGTCCGCCGGGTCGCAGCAGGTCCATCAGGGTTTGGCTGTAAGCCCGTAGTTGGGCGCTTCCCACGTGCTCGGACATCCCCACGCTCGAGATTGCGTCGTAGGGTCCGTCGTGCACGTCGCGGTAGTCCTGCAGCCGGATCTGCACGAGGTCGCCGAGGCCTGCCGCGGCGATCCGCTCGCGGGCCAGCGTCGCCTGCTCCTGGCTCACTGTGACTCCGACGACGCTCACGCCGTGCTGGGTTGCGGCGTGGATCGCCAGCGAGCCCCAGCCGCAGCCCACATCCAGAAGCCGCATCCCGGGGCGCAGGCCGAGCTTGGTGCACACCAGTTCGCACTTGTCCCGCTGGGCCTCATCCAG
>DAITND010000449.1:0-1677 GCA_036834825.1 Dermatophilaceae bacterium | reverse complement strand
CTTAGGGAACGGCTGCAGCCCGCGCCGCTACCCGGTCGGCGAAGTCGTCTAGCTCGTCCCGCTCGACCGTCGCAACCCAAGTCAGCTCGGGGGCAGCAACCCCAGCAGGCTCGCGCGCCACAACCCGCACTGGTTCAATGGAACCAACGCGCTCTGATCCGAGGGACGCCACCCTGTCCGGTTCGACGGGCCGTGACCCGTGGGGCATCCGCCGCACCACGAGCACGACAGCAATGCCTGACGCACCGGCGCAGAGGGCACCAATCCCCGGTTCGACGCGGACCGCCAGAGCCTGGACGAGGGCCATCACGGGTCCAGCCACGGCGATCATCCGCCACCCCTCTCACAGGCCAGACCACCCGTCATACATCAGGGGGACCAGGATCCCGGCCAGGATGCAGTTCACTCCGAGCGCGATGGAGGCGGCCTCGGCGTACTCAGCGGTCCCGATCGCGCCAAGGTGAGCGGTCAGCGCACCCATGTAGAAAAACGAGCCCATCGACCCGAACCCCACGGCCTAGTGATAGCCGATCAGCGGCAGCGCCACGTGTGCGCACCCTGCCGACCCCCAGCGCGACCAGCAACGGTGCGGCCACAGCGATCGGGGTGCCGAACCCCGAGACGCCCTGGATGAAGGCGGGCAGCACCCAAGCCAGCAGCAGGATGTTCTCACTGCGCCGTGCAGCACCGTGGACAACGCGCGACCGAGCGAGGCCATGCCCACCCGGGTCGCGAAGTGGCGCATGAACAGCGCCGGCCAGATGACGTAGAGGATCCACAGCCCCACCCACGCGCCCTTGCCCAGACTCACCGCGATGGTCAGGCTCCCGGCACCAAACGCCACCAGGGCGACCGCGGCCGAGTAGACGACGGTGACACCAGCGTTGACGATCGTGGAGAAGCGACCCCACAGGACCAGGACCAGCAGCAGAACGACCGGGCTAATGGCGAGCAGCCAGGTCAGTAGCGGCACAGCGGCCAGGGACTCCACGCCCAGCGGCGCGGTGGTCGGCAGAACGAGCGACATGAATTGTCTTTCGTATACGATTAAGGTGAACAAGCGACCGGGGTCGCGCCCAGGTCGCATCACGGACAAAGGGGGACAGGGATGGCGGTCAGCGTGGGGAGTATGACGATAGGAAGCCAGCACCTTGCGCTGCGCGATCAGGTCCTCGTGGAGCTGAGACACCGGATCGTCAACGGCGACTATCCCCCCGGGCAGCGGCTGACCGAGGACCGCCTCGCAGCGGACTTCGGCGTCTCGCGCAACCCTGTTCGTGAGGCGCTGCGGATCGTCCAGGCCGAGGGGCTCGTGACGATGGCCCCGCGGCGTGGGGCGGTCGTGTCCACCCCCGACGCGTCGACGATCGCCGACCTCTTCGCGGTGCGGACCAGCCTCGAGACGGTTGCGGCGCGCCTGGCCGCCGAGCGCGCCACCCCGGGCGACGTTTCCGACCTGCGAACCCTGCTCGAGGCCGCCCAGCGCGCCACCGAGCGGGCGGACTTCTCCCGTGTGGCCGAGCTCAACAACGAGCTGCACCTGCGCGTCATCGCGATCAGCGGCAACCCCTGGCTGTCCTCGATCTCCAGCTCCATGTACCTCCACGTGAACTGGGTATTCCGCCCCGGTGCCGCACACCGAGCCCCACACTCCTGGGCTGAGCACATCCGTCTAGT
>DAITND010000448.1:0-1679 GCA_036834825.1 Dermatophilaceae bacterium | reverse complement strand
GGTCGGCGCGCTCTGCTGACCGGTGGCCGCGCCAAGATCGGGATGTATATCGCGTTACGGCTGTTGCGCGACGGCGCCCACACGACGATCACCACGCGCTTCCCAGCCGACGCGATTCGCAGATTCACCGCGATGGACGACAGCGCCGACTGGGTCCATCGGTTGCGTATCGTCGGGATCGACCTGCGGCATCCGGCTCAGGTCCTCGCTCTCGCAGATTCCGTTGCCGCACAAGGTCCGCTGGACATCCTGATCAACAACGCCGCTCAGACCGTGCGACGGTCACCAGGCTCCTACGCGCCACTGGTCGAGGCCGAGTCGGAGCCCCTGCCCCATGGCCCACTGCCCGAGATGATCACCTTCGATCACATCAGCGATGCCCACCCGACGTCGCTGGCCGCGGCGCTGCACGCCTCACTGACGGCGCACACGAGTGCCCCCCACGCGTTGACAGCACTGGCCCTGCGTGCCGGCTCCGCTGCCCCGGCCAGGGTGGCGGCCGGCACCGCGATCGACGCTGGCGGTCTGGTGCCCGACCTGCACGACGTGAACAGCTGGACGCAGGCTGTGCAGGAGGTGGATCCGCTGGAGTTGCTCGAGGTTCAGCTCTGCAACTCCACGGCGCCGTTCATCCTGATCAGCCGTCTACGTGCCTCGATGGCGGGCTCCGCGGCTCGGCGCAAGTACGTCGTCAACGTCTCCGCGATGGAGGGACAGTTCAGCCGCAACTACAAAGGCCCGGGGCATCCGCACACCAACATGGCCAAGGCCGCGCTCAACATGCTCACCCGGACCAGCGCCCAGGAGATGCTCGAGACGGACGCCATCCTGATGACTGCGGTCGACACGGGGTGGATCACGGACGAGCGCCCGCACCCGACCAAGATGCGGCTGGCCGAGGAGGGCTTCCATGCACCTCTGGATCTCGTCGATGGCGCGGCGCGTGTCTATGACCCGATCGTGCAGGGCGAACTGGGTAGGGACATCTACGGCTGCTTCGTCAAGGACTTCGAACCGGCGGACTGGTAGCTGGCTCGCAGCTGTCTTGGTCGGCGCGAAGAGATGGGGGCCGCGCCCGCGTGGCTGCTGGCCAAGCTCGCCCCGGACAAGTCCCTGCGCGGCGACAAGGACCACCAGTGGGGCGCCCAACTCCTTCGCGAGGCACTTGAGAAGATCGTGGCCAGCGTCGACCTGGGCGGCGGCCAGATCTTCGTGGTCGACACAGGTATCCCCGGCCTGATCGCCTGGTACTCACGTCAGGGGTTCATGTCGACCGGCGGCCAGAACCTGCGGCTTTACATGAAGGTCGCCACGGCAAGAAAGTGCCTCGAGCGAGAGTAGCCGGCAGACGAAGCCCGCCATACACCGCGGTGGCCGCGAGAACCCTCCGCTAGTGGTGGCAATTTGTTGTTAGACAGAACTTATCAGGTGGTGATGCTCCTGCGCCAGAGACGGCCTGGGCATGGCGCGCGCCGCACAGGGTCTGTCGCTGCTTGCCAAGGCACCCGAGCGGATTTATGTTGTGATGGTCAACAGTTCGGATCGAGGTGGCCGCGGTCCTTCTGTGACCATGAATGTTAGCGCTCACATTCGATCTTGATGTACCAGAGTATCGTCGCCCTTGCGGTCCAGGGGCTAGATCTCCCTGGCTGGACTCTGGAAGGAATCACCTGTGTCCG
>DAITND010000447.1:0-1702 GCA_036834825.1 Dermatophilaceae bacterium | reverse complement strand
CCGCGGACCAGGGTCAGGTCGGAGGCCTCGATGGCCACGTCGCTGCCGGTGCCCATGGCCAGGCCGAGGTCGGCCTGGGCAAGAGCGGCGGCATCGTTGACCCCGTCGCCAACCATCGCGACGATACTCCCCTTGCCCTGCAGGGCTTTGACTGCGAAGACCTTGTCGGTGGGCAGAACCTCAGCGATGACGTCCTGAGATTCGATACCAACCCGGGCGGCGACCTCGTGGGCAGCTCGGGTGTTGTCACCGGTGAGCAGGATCGGTCGAAGACCCAGCGTACGGAACTGGGCAATCGCCTGCGCCGAGGTGTCCTTGATGGTGTCGGCAACCACGATGACACCGCGGGCGGCGCCGTCCCAGGCAACCCAGACCGGGGTCTGGCCATCGGCTTCGGCAGCCTCGGCGGAGGCAAGCAAGTCGTCGGGAGCGGGGATGGACCACTCCTGCTCCAGCCAGCCCCGGCGGCCCACCAGGACAGCGCGACCATCCACGACACCTGTGACCCCTCGGCCGTCGTGATTGCTGAAGCCGTCGACCCCGGGGAGCATATTGTCCGTGGCCGAACTGGTTGGCAACGCAGCTCTGGCAGCATCGGCGATGGCCTTGGCGATGGGGTGCTCGGAGGCGTCCTCGAGAGCGCCGGCAAGAATCTGGACCTCGGGCGCGGACTCGTCTGCGGTGGCATGGACCGCGGCAACGCTCATCCGCCCGGTCGTGACGGTGCCGGTCTTGTCGAGCACGATCGTGTCGACCAGGCGGGTGGACTCCAGGACCTGGGGGCCCTTGATGAGGATGCCGAGCTGCGCGCCGCGGCCGGTACCGACCAGAAGGGCCGTCGGGGTGGCCAGACCGAGGGCACAGGGGCAGGCAATGATCAGAACCGCCACGGCTGCGCTGAACGCCACGGTCGCGGAGTGTCCGGTCAGCAGCCAGGCCGCCAGGGTGGCCATGGACAGAAGGATCACGATCGGCACGAAAATGCCGGACACCCGGTCGGCCAGGCGCTGGACCCCGGCCTTGCCGTTTTGGGCGTCCTCGACCAGACGGGCTATCTGCGCCAACTGGGTGTCCGCGCCGACCCGGGTTGCCCGCACGATCAGTCGCCCGCCAGCGTTGACGGTGACACCGACCACGGCGTCGCCGGGCCCGACTTCCACCGGTACTGACTCCCCGGTCAACATCGAGGCATCGACGGCTGACGTGCCCTCGATGACAATTCCGTCGGTGGCAACCTGCTCCCCCGGGCGGACGCTGAAGACGTCGCCCACAACGAGCTGGTCGGTGGGGATCCGCAACTCGCCGCCGTCACGCAGGACCGCGACGTCTTTGGCGCCCAGGTTCAACAGCGTGCGCAACGCAGCGCCGGAGCGCTTCTTGGCCCTCGCCTCGAAGTAGCGACCGGACAGGATCAACACGGTGACCACGGACGCGACTTCGAGATAGATGTTGCTCGTAGCACTCTCCTGTGAGGGCAAGAGGCTGAAGCTCATCCGGGTGCCGGGCATCCCGGCAGTGCCAAGGAACAGCGCCCACAACGACCACAGCCACGCAGCGCTGATACCCACCGAGATCAAGGTGTCCATCGTCGCAGCACCGTGGCGGGCGTTGGTGAACGCAGCGCGGTGGAACGGGAACGCGCCCCATACCACGACGGGGGAAGCCAGGGTCAGGGCCAGCCACTGCCAGTTGTCGAACTGCA
>DAITND010000446.1:0-1719 GCA_036834825.1 Dermatophilaceae bacterium | reverse complement strand
CCGCTCGGCTGACCGCTGTGGCTGGACCGCTGACAACCAACCCGAACCCAGTAAGGAAGGAACCTGACCATGTCAAACAACCAAATCTCCGCCACCGAGATCACACGCCCGGAGGCGATCGCCGTCCCCGGAGGCGTCTATCTGCTGCTGCCTCTCTCCACCCCCCGAGACGTCCTCGACATATTCGTCGCCTCCTGCAACATCGGAGCCTGCGACTGTGACTCCACCTTTGTGTCCAAGATCACCGGTGTGGAGCTCTACGACGAGCCCGGCCGGCTACGCGTCCACATCACTGGCGACGTGACCCCTGAAGACGTTTTGGCCGAAATGGTCACCTCCGCTGAGCAGCTGACCGCGCAGCAGCCGGAGCCGGTCACCTAAACCGCCACCAACGGTCGACCTGCCGACATCCTCACATCGGCTGCCCACGCATATCGTGTGGCTCTCATTTGGCCTGCGCTGATCCGGGCACCACCCCAGGGCGGGGAGAGGCTCAAGAGCCCCGCAAGCGGATCTTCGAGCGGTTCAGCCGGCTTGAGTCCGGCAGGGCCACGGAGGGGTCCGGGCTTGGCTTGTCCATTGTCGCGGCGATCGCCGAAGCCCACGGCGGCGCCGTGCTTCTCTCGGGTGCTCCAGGCGAGAGGTCGACCTTCACGATCCGAATTCCACTTGTGGCCGGCACGCAACCATGGCAGGAAAGCAGGGTATGACGTGAGCAGAATCCTCATTGCGGAGGACGAGGCACGGATTGCCTCGTTCGTCGAGAAGGGTCTTCAAGCGGCCGGGTTCGCGGTGACCGTGACGGCCGACGGCGGGGAGGCACTCGCCCAGGCGCAGACCGGCCAGTTCGACCTGATGATCCTGGACGTTGGGCTGCCCGGACGTGACGGCTTCGACATTTTGCAGACCCTGCGCGGTGAGGCCAACCCCATCGCCGTGATCATGCTGACCGCAAG
Organism: Dermatophilaceae bacterium; assembly: GCA_036834825.1. GTDB lineage: Bacteria > Actinomycetota > Actinomycetes > Actinomycetales > Dermatophilaceae > UBA4719. The sequence goes on along the minus strand of DAITND010000446.1, from coordinate 763 downwards.
GGACTCCGCCGCCGACACCTTGCATGGGCTGGAAGGGGGTGCCGACGACTACATGTCCAAGCCCTTCCGTTTTGACGAGCTGCTGGCACGGGTGCGACTGCGGTTGAAGGATGCGCAGCCCGGCCCGGCCGAGGCGCTGCAGGTTCGCGGCCTGGAGCTCGACCTCAAGACGCGCCGGATCAGCGTTGTCGGCACCTCGCACGACCTCTCGGGGCGCGAGTTCGCCCTTGCCGAAGAGTTCCTTCGTCACCCCGTCCAGGTGCTCAGCCGTGAGCAGCTTCTCGTCCGTGTGTGGGGGCTCGATTTCGATCCTGGCTCGAACGTAGTCGAGGTTTACGTGCGTTACCTGCGCGCCAAGATCGGCGCCGAACGCATCGAGACGATCCGCGGCATGGGCTATCGCCTGAAGTAATGGCTTTCCGCGTCGAGCGCCGTTGCTGGAAGCCGCGCGCCGATGAGAACACTCTCATGCGGCTCTCCCTGTCAGCTCATACCGCGTTGAGAGAGTCACGGCAACGACCCGAAAGCGGGGCGTTCAATAGAAGGGCGAAACATGAAGACATCCATCAAGCTGGGCGTTGCCGCAACTGCGGGCCTGCTCGGCGTCGCACTGGCCGCGGGCGGCGCGTTCGCCTCCACCGGATCTACGACAGCCCGACACACCCCGGGTCGGGCTCTGCAAGACAGCGCCGTCGTGCACGCGATGGGGCAACGCGTCACCACGGCGATGCCAACGGCGAGAAGCACCACGGGCACCACGGCG
>DAITND010000445.1:0-1739 GCA_036834825.1 Dermatophilaceae bacterium | reverse complement strand
CTCGCCCCGGACGGGACGATCCGTACCCGCCGGTTGTGACCGTAGGCGGATCGGCTTGCGGTGAGGCGCTGCTGGTTGGCGAAGGCGGCGCGAGTCTGCTCACCAGGCAGGAAAGGGTAATGGCTCCCTTCTGAGTCCAAATCTCCTGCCGTCGGTGCCTTCGGTAAGGTTCACGTCACCCAGGCCAGCAACTTCGACACTGGCGTGCAGGACGCAGCTGAGGTGATGCACCGGCTGGCGCCGTCGGGTTCCATGAGTCTTTCCACGACACGCTCGCAGGCCTCACCGCCAAGGCCTGGGTTCGCTGTTGGCCCGCGCATAGGCTGGGGTCCGTGGAGACTGGTGTTGGCTTCTTTGCGACGCATGACGCTATTGGGCCGGACTCGCTGGCCCGGCTTGTCGAGGAGCGTGGCCATGAGTCCTTGTTCTTCGCCGAGCACACACATATCCCGGCCAGTCGGGCGTCCCCGTACGCCGGGGGCGGCGACTTACCCCGCAAGTACGCGCATACCTATGACTTGTTCGTGGCCCTGACGGCCGCCGCGGTAGTCACTACCAGGCTGCGGGTTGGCAGCGGAGTCTGCCTCGTCGTCGAGCGTGACCCGATCATCACGGCTAAAGAAGTCGCCAGCGTCGACCGCTTGTCGGGTGGGCGTTTCGAGTTCGGCGTGGGCGCAGGGTGGAACCGCGAGGAGATGGTGAACCACGGCACAGACCCGCGGCGGAGGATGGCGATACTGGCCGAGCGGGTCGAGGCCATGAAGCAGATCTGGACTCAAGACGAGGCCAGCTACACAGGAGAGCACGTCGCCTTCGACCGCATCTGGTCCTGGCCCAAGCCGGCCCAGCGTCCCCACCCGCCAATCCTCGTCGGCGGCAACGGCCCCACCGTGTTGGACCGCGTTCTCGCCTTCGGTGATGCCTGGTTCCCCAACTATGCGCGTGGCGGAGTTCTTGAGCGGTGCGCCGAGCTGCGTGCCCGGGCCGAGCGTCCGATCGACCTCATGGTCATGGGGGTCCCGGCCGATCCGCACGTGCTCGAACAGTTCGAGCAGGCCGGCTTCCGCCGAGCCGTTCACTGGCTGCCGTCGGCCGGGCGCGGCCCCGTCGAACGCGCGCTGGAGCGCTTCGAGACGGCGGTCGCCGACCTGCACGGGCAGTGAACGTCACCGAGGCACGGCGGCGCTTCTCCGCTGAGCGGGTAGCGCGGCTGGCCACCACCGATGCGTCGGGTCACCCGCATCTGGTGCCGATCGTCTTCGCCGTGTCCGGCGAGACGATCTACAGCGCGGTCGACGCCAAGCCCAAGCGCAGCATGGCGTTGCGCCGGCTGGCCAACGTGGCCGCCGCCAACCCCTTGGTCGCGATCCTTGTCGACCACTACGTCGCGATCCTTGTCGACCACTACGAGGACGCCGACTGGGGTGCTCTGTGGTGGATACGAGCTGAGGCACCGGCCGCGTGCTCCAGGCATCGGACCCCGAAGGGCGTCACGCGGTCGCGCTGTTGGAAGAGCGCTACCCCCAGCATCGCGACCTGCCACCGACAGGACCGGTGTTGGCCCTGGACGTCAAGCACTGGTCGGGCTGGTCGGCCAGGCCGATTGCCGGACTGCCATAGTCCGCGCCGGTACACAAGGTCACCCAGTACGTCATGTGGGCGCGATCCTGGCGTGCCCGCTGAACGTTCCGCTATCGAGACTCACTCTCATGCCGAGATCCGGTAAACGCATGTCTGAC
>DAITND010000444.1:0-1740 GCA_036834825.1 Dermatophilaceae bacterium | reverse complement strand
GAAGAGCCATGCCTGCAAGGAAGAATCGACAAACCGGCCACGTTCATGGATTACCTCGCGTCGATGAGCGATCGGTCAGCGGAGCACGTGACCGCTGCTTGTCGCCGCCTTGATCGTCCCGTTGCCCGATGCTCAACACCACCCGCCCGGGTTTCGTCAAGTTCTGGCTTTACCTGTCGTCGTGGATTTCGGCCCTCGACGGACGTGGATGTTGAGAGTGGGTAGGTTCACTTCATGGGTTCTGAGCCACGGGTGGTGTGTCTGTGCGGCAGTACCCGCTTTCTGGATGCGTTCGACCGGGCGGGACTTGCTGAGACGTTGGCCGGGCGGGTGGTGTTGAGCATCGGGAGCACGCACGTCGGTGACAATGTGGCGCTTGCAGGGATGAGCGCGTTCGAGCGGGCCGATGCACTTGCCGGGCTCGCGCGGCTACATCGGCACAAGATTGAGATGGCTGACGAGGTCCTGGTCATCAACGTCGGTGGCTACGTTGGTGAGAGCACTCGTAGCGAGATCGAGATCGCGATGGGGCTGGGCAAGCCCATCCGGTACTTGGAGCCTGTCGAGCGGTAGGAGCATTGCGGGAGTGGAACGCGGCTCCCACGACGGGGCAGGGCCACGTCGCCGGTTCGCCATCGTCCTCCGGCGGGTCAGCTTCCCAGTTGCGTGTTCAATGCCAGCCACTCTGCGACGCCTTCGGCTGCGTTGCCGCCGATGGTCACCGTCGCGGCACGTCTGACTTTAGGGGTGGCGTTCGCGACGGCCAGCGATACATCAGCGATCTCGAACATGGGTAGGTCGTTGTGGTTGTCGCCAAAGCACACGAGGCGATCGGCTTGGACCTCGACCTGGACTGTGTTCAGGGCGACGGCTTTTGTGCCTGTCAGCGAGGTGAGTTCCAACCAATACTCGCCGGGCGTGTAGACGTCTTCGGTGAGCACCACATGACAGCGTGGCAGGTCGGCTCGGAGCTGAGTGCGCAGCCTTTGCAGCTGCTCGTGTTCTCCGATGAGGGAAATGTAGAAGACGCTGTCATCCTCGATCTGCGCCCAGCTGCTCAGCGGGAACAACCTGGGGTCATGTCGTCTGCGGCTGAGGAAGGCCTCGACGAACCTGGTGCTGCGCTCGGTCAGCCAGCACACACGATCGCGGCCGGCGTGCATGGCGAACAGGATCGGCTGCACCGATCCCGCAGCCGCCGTCGCCAGTTGAACAGCGCGCACCACTTCGCCCGGCAGTATCGCCGCTTTGCGCGGCCGACCGGAGCGGGGATCCACAATCACCGCGCCGGCGTAGGTGATGACCGGCAGTTCAAGCTTCAGGCCTGCGGTGACGCGCGACGCCGAGGTGAAAGAGCGGGCGGTGGCGTAGGTGAACAGTCCGCCGGCGGCGATCAGGTCGTTGACCACGCGGACCGTCCGGTCGCCGAGGGTTCCGTCAGGGCGCAGCAGTGTTCCATCCAGATCAGAGACGAACAGCGGCCGCGCCGCACAAGAAGCCAAAGAGGTCACGGCGCGACTGTATCGACCAGCAACTCATCAGCATCGTCGGTCCCGGAGGGTCGTGGCCTGCCGGCCGCAGAGGGCGCCCGCCATCTCGGATGGGACGAGCGGGTGGAACATCTGGTGGTTGGCCACCGAAGTCGGGTCCAGGCAGTGTGCCGTCAGGGGATTGGGACCCGAGGCCGCGCCCGGCTCAACGCACCCATCGCTTCGAACACGCCATGCCCGCAGACCGATC
>DAITND010000443.1:0-1745 GCA_036834825.1 Dermatophilaceae bacterium | reverse complement strand
TCCTTGTAGTCCAGGGTTCCTCTGGCGAGTCCGACGAAGTTCGCAACCGTCTTGGAGGCGTGATCGGGGAACATCGTGATGTTGATGTCGCCGAGGGTCGTGTGAAAGGTGACGTTCATGGTGTCATCCTCGCATGCGGGCGATGGCCTCGCCGGGCTGGGCGGGTGACACCGGGCACGTCCGCCCAATCGTGGGTGGTCAGGCACGTCGTGACGGTGCAGGATGGAATCTAGACGACGTCATCACCTGTGGGAGGACACGATGTTCCGTACCAAGAGCAGGACAGAGCAACTGACCGAGCAGATTCAGGAGCAGTCAGAGTCCCTCGCGGACGCGGCTGCGACTATGGCCGACCAATTGCGAGAGCGGGTTGTTCCCGCTGTCGGCCAGGCCACTGAGAACGCCAAGGTCTGGGCCCGGCCACGCTTCGAGCACGGTGTCGAGGTGGCAGCCCCCAAGCTGGAGTCCGCAGTCGCCGGACTCGCGCCCAAAGTGGACACCGCACGGGACAAGATCGTCGACGAGCTGATTCCGCGCCTGGCCGAGGCCATAAGCGTTTGGGCGGCCGCGACGACCGCCGCCAAGGATGAAGCCGTATCCCGGGGCCAGGGTGCTGCCGCGGTGATGTCCGGCGACGCGGTTGCTTCGCCGAAGGGCAGGAAGAGGCGGGTACTGCTCACACTGGGCCTGCTTGCGGCCGCAGCCGCAGCCGCCATGGCGGTCATGAAGAAGTCCGCGCCCAAGGACGACCCGTGGACGACCCCGCTCGCGGACCGGCAAGTCCCGACGCCGAACGGCCAGCACACCACTACGTCGCCGGTCAAAGAGGCAACCGATACGACCACAACGGCCACAACCACCACAAAGTCCGAGATCATCGACCGTGTTGACCAGGCCGGCACCCCCAACCCCATTGACGTGGCAACAGGCATCGATCTCACCGACGAGGACGACGCCGACAAGGACGACAAGACCCAGGGCGGCACGAACAAGAGCGGCACGCACCAGAGCGGCACGCACCAGAGCAGTACGCACAAGAACGGCTCTGACAAGAATCCGCGCGCATAGCCCGCCGCGCGGGACTGCCTTGCGCAACCCCCTCGTGGTCCACGGTCCGTGATCCGGCTAGGGCTGCGCTGGACGTGACATGACGTGACGTGAAGGGTCTGTGCCCGCCTCGCGTACAGTTTTCTGAGTGCTCACCAACGAAAGCCGGCCCCAGGTGACGGGAGCCGACCGAATGTGCCGACCGCCCGGCAACGGGCAACCGCGGGCTGTGCACCCCGGAATACCCGCGGCCGACCTGGAGTCATGCCTTCGTGTGCTGGCCCAGGCCGAGGAGCTGCCGAGCGAGCACCCTGACGCGGTCGCGATCCGGCGGGCGACCGCGTCAGTCTTCAAGGGTGTCAAGGAAAGGCGTCGTGCCGAGCGCCGCAACAAAGTGCTGGCCAATGACCGCGCCATCACGGCCCTGACAGCCACCGGCGCCCCCGAGCGGATCGACGACGAGACCCAGGGTCTTCAACTGGTGTCGAACGCTTCCGGCGCACTCGCCGGGAGGCTTCTGCAGCCGCGCTCCTGCTACACCTGCAAGGCCCGGTACGTCGACGTTGACGCTTTCTACCATCAGCTTTGCCCGCCGTGCGCTGCCCTCAACCGGAGCAAACGAAACGCGCACACCGATTTGACGGGTCGGCGCGCTCTGCTGACCGGTGGCCGCGCCAAGATCGGGATGTATATCGCGT
>DAITND010000442.1:0-1752 GCA_036834825.1 Dermatophilaceae bacterium | reverse complement strand
CGCACAGGTCTGCATCCCTGGCGATGTTGGGTGCCGTCCTGTGCGTCGCGAGCAGGGTCACCAGATTCCGAGGACCTTCAGCCACGCACCGCCCAGGACCGTCCAGATCAGGATCAGCACCACACTCATCACGAACCCGATGCGGAACCATTCAGAGGTCTTCACGAAGCCCGAGCCGAAGACAACTCCGGCGGGACCTGAGGAGTAGTGAGCCAGGCCGCCGAAGAGGCTGCCGATGAAGCCGAGCACCAAAGCGGCGAATAGGGGCGGGGTCCCGGTGGTGATGGCCGCGCCGAGGAACACGGAGTACATGGCCACGACCTGTGCCGTGTTCGAGGCGAACAGGTAGTGCGCGTAGAAGTAGACGAGGGTGAGGACGGCGAACGCCACGAGCCACGGGATCCCCGCGACGCTGTGGGAAACCTTGTCGCCCACCCACGTGATCACTCCGTACTTCTGCAGTTGCGTCGCCATGCCCACCAGTACCGCGAAGAAGACCAGGGTCTGCCACGCCCCGGTGTCCGTAACAATGTTCTTCCAACTCAGTACCCCAGTGGTGAGCAAGATCGCCACTCCGGCGAACGCTACCGAGGTTGCGTTGATATCCAGCTGCGAGCCGGTGCACCACAGGACCAGGAGCAGGACGAACGTGGCGGCCATGATGATCTCGGAGCGGGTCATCGAGCCGATATTCTTCAGTCTCTCCCGGGCGTGTGCTGGGGCCTCAGGGGTGCTGGTGACTGTGGGTGGGTAGATCTTGGACATCACCCAGGGCACGGCGATGAGGCTCGCGATGCCGGGGACGCTGGCTGCGAGCGCCCATTTCGACCAGGAGATGTCGACCCCGAGCTTGGCGGCTGCGGCGACGGCCAGGGGGTTAGCCGCCATTGCGGTGACGAACATGGCGGAGGTGACCACGTTGACCTGAAGCGCAGTGAGCAGCAGGTAGGCGCCGAGCCGCTTGCGGGACTCCTCCGGCTCAGGTTCGGACCCCTCGAGTTTGCTGAGCGAGACAACGATCGGGTAGACAACGCCGCCTGCTCGGGCCGTGTTCGAGGGAGTCGCCGGCGCGAGAACCAGGTCGGTGAGGGCCATCCCATAGGACAGGCCCAAGCTGGAGCGACCGAGCCTGGCCACGAAGAGCAGCGCGATGCGCTCTCCCAGACCCGTAACGAGGAAGCCCTGGGCGATGAAGAACGACGCGACGATCAACCAGATGGTGGCATTACTGAAGCCGGACAGAGCGTCGGCCGGGATCTGGGTACGGGTGATCATGGCCACCGCGAGTCCGATAAGGGCGACCGAACCCGTGGGCAAAGGCTGCAGTATCAACGCGACGATGGTCCCGACGAAGATGCCGAGCATGTGCATCCCTTGCGGATCGACCCCGGCTGGCGTGGGTAGGAAGTAGATCGCGACAACCAGCAGCACGGGAATCCCGGCCTTGTAGAACATCCTTTGCGGGCCACTTTGTTCCCGTGCCGCGTTTTGTATCGGAGTCAAGATGACCGGGTATTTGTCATGGAAGGAGTATGACACCCCAGCAGGGATCCGCGCCCGCCTGCTGCAACATGCGAGCCACAAGGACCACTGGTCGCGGGCGGTCCTGATCCAGCTGGACACGACGCACGGGTTGAACTCGGCGCAGGTCGCCTGGTTGGAAGGCCGCGTGTACGACCCACTTAGCGCGGCACAGGATGTGACCTTGCACAACAAGAACCGGCCCGGTGACGAGACACTGCCAGCGTTCAA
>DAITND010000441.1:0-1761 GCA_036834825.1 Dermatophilaceae bacterium | reverse complement strand
CCCAGCAGGTCATCCTCGGCCTCGCAGTCGACCGGCCACCAGCAGCCTTTGAACTTCTCCGTCGTCTCACATCGCCGGCTCAATGATCGGCCAATCAGAGTCGTTTCTCCCCGCGAGTCCAGGGACCAAATAGCTCCCCACGAGTCCAAGAACCAGGTCACCCGACGTCGCAAGCGGACCCTGGCCGCACATCAACGCGCGCCATCCGCGGCATGGCGAGCGTTTTCTTGGTTGGTTGTCGAGGGACGCGAAGGCAACGGGTCACCGACATGAACCGACGTTCCGGCAGAGCAGGATCGGCCAGCGTCGTATATGCCTGCGTCAGGAGAGCGCCCGGTTGTTGATGACCTCGCGCAGCTTGACCCGGCGACCGGTGATGAGCAGGGCGCGGCGATAGATGGACGAGGCGACCCAGACGAGCAGCACCGCGGTGGCGGCGGTCAGTGCCATGGCCATCAGGAGCTGCCAGACGGGGACCTCTCCTGAGGCCCACCTGATCGGCATTGCCAGCGGCGCGGTCAGTGGGAACATCGACGCCGCGATGCTCCAGCCGGCACTCGTGTCGGTCGCGACGACCGTGACCGCCAGCATGTAGCCGGCGACGAGGATGATCATGACCGGTGTGATCGCTGAGCTGACCTCGGTGATCTTGTCCACCAGAGCTGCGGCGGTCGCGAACATGAACGCGTAGAGCGCGAACCCGAGCACGAACCACGCCACCGCAAGCCCGATGTCGCCCGCCGCGACCGTGGGAATCCCGATCTTGTCGCTGACCTGTACCGCGACGGCAAGCGGCGTTGCGAGCACGAGCAGCTGCCCGAGCGTGACCGCGCCGACGGCTGTCACGGTGCCGACGAGCACCTGGCTGGGGCGCAGGACGGCGAGCAGGACCTCGGAGATGCGGGTGGACTTCTCCATGGCGACGGTCGTGGCGATGGCGCTCCCGGCGAAAGTGAGTGCCAGGTACAGGACGATCCCGACGGCGAAGCCGGCACCGGCTCGCCCCTCGTTGTCCACCCGCCCGACGATGACCTGTTTGGGCGGTCGGATCGACTGGAGGTCGGCGACCTGCTGTGGACTCAGCCCCGCCTCGGTCAGTCGGCGCGAGGTCTCCAGTGAAACCACGGCCTGGGCGACCACGACCGGGAAGGTGCCTGCGGACTTGGCCGAGGTGTAGAGCGTCGCGGCGGGCAGCCCGGCCGTAGCGTCACCGTCGCCCACGGCTTGGCGGACGTCAGCCACGTCCCTGCGGGAGATGTACTTGACCGTGAAGTCGGCTGACTTGCCGGCAGCATTCAGCGCGGCCACCAGGCCTGCGGGGGCCTTGGCGGCGGTGGCGATCGTGTACGTCGTGCCTGCCCCACCCAGGATCTGGGGGATCGTGACCGCGGCAACGGACAGCAGCAGCAACAGCCCGGTGATGACCTTGAAAGAGCGGGACCTGAGGGTCTCGACGAGTCCGCGCTCAGCGACCAGGGAGGTGCCCCGCCACCAAGCGCCCATCAGCGCACCCCTGCCGGATCGACGGCACGGTCTGCGGCAGCCAGGAACAACTGCGACAGGGTGGGCAGGTCCAGGCCGAAGTCCACCACCCGCCCAGCCGCCCTCGCGGCGTCCAGCACCTCCAGTGGGTCCATACCCGCCGGGACCGCCAGGCGCAGGTCGTCGGCCTCGTCACTGACCACGGTGAGGCCGGGAAAGGCGAGTAGCCAGTCGCGGTTCGGCGCCTCCACGTGCAGTCTCAGCTGCCGACGCCCCGAT
>DAITND010000440.1:0-1781 GCA_036834825.1 Dermatophilaceae bacterium | reverse complement strand
ATGCTCGCCTTGCCGCACAGTCCGCACGAGCTGGTCGTATAGAAGGACCGTTCCAGACTGGGGTCCGGAGGCGCCACACCCGGCGCCAGGGTGACATCCAGAACGTTGTAGGTGTTCAGACCGTCGTCGGTGGCGCCGGCGCAGTATCGGGCCGTGCTGAAATGCTCGCCCCGCGTGATGACGCCCTCGGAGACGAGGAATCCGGCGGCGAGGTCAAAGTCGTGCCCGGGCGTACGCATCGTCACCACGAGCGAGCGGCCACCAACTCGAATCTCCAGCGGCTCTTCAACAGCCAACACATCGTCCTGCGCTGCTGAGGAATCGCCCACCGTCAAGCGAATGACTCTTCGACGAGCCGTGATTCTAGTCATACGTGTGAGCCTACAGGCGCTGGCGATAGTTCTTCGTGGTCGTGGGCAGCCGGAGAATAACCGCCCCGTGGACAGTCGATCCGCAACCCCTATGACCGCGGCCAGCGCGGCGAGATCGAGAGGCAAGACGATGGGGCGCAATGCAGCTCCTGCTCGCGGCCCCAAGCCGACATGGAACGGCGCCCCGACTTTGCCCTCAAAGCGCTGGCACTTCATCCGCTCGTCGACTCCGTCACAGTCGCGCGCCAGCTGTTCAGCGCCTACCACGAGGCGACCCCAGAGCTGTTCGCCACGCGACCGCCGGGACGGGTCCTGGCGGCCCGGGTCGACTGAGTCGCTATCGACTATCGGTGAACGCCGGCAGAGGCCAGGAGTCCCCTGGGGGTCGGTGCCATCGATTGTGCGCGAACTACGGAGTCGCGTATCGAGAGCGAATCGGTCGCTGTTCAGGGGGTGCGCGGTGAACGGCCATGCTCCTGGTGCGGGGCTCGCTGAAGCGTCGGCACCGTCGGAAGCGGCAGCGTGGCGGCCTCGCGTTGCTCCAGCTCGTAGAGTGATTGCGGGTCGGGCAGCCGGGGGAACAACGGATCGCGGTGGCTGAGGCGAAGGGCGGACGTCATGTCTCCGACGGTACGTCGTCGCCATGAGCTGATGTTCGGTTCGCGGACTCCGAAGCGCTGCTCGAGAAACTTCAGGGTGGACGTGTGGTCGAACACCTCACTGGACACCCACCCTCCGCAGCTCCACGGCGATATCACCAGTGCGGGCACTCGGAAGCCCAGCCCGATCGGGCCTGCAATACCCGACGCGCCGCTTGGCAGCGGAGAGGCGGTGACCCACTCTCCAGGCGTTCCCTCTGGCGCGGTCGGCGGCGGCACATGATCGAAGCGGCCGTCGTTCTCGTCGTAGTTGATGATGAAGACGGTCTTGGCCCACACATCGGGCCGCGAGCCCAGTGCGTCGAGGATCGTGTACATGTACTCAGCACCGGCCGCAGAGAAGTGCCCAGGCCCTTCGGCCGCCTCGGGCAGGCCGTAGACCGACGGAAGGTACTGCGAGTCCAGCCAGGTAACCGACGGCAGCTCATCCCTACGGACCACGTCAGCCACCTGCGACGGAGAGAAGGGCACCATCGCGTTCTCGTACAAGGCATCGCCCGGCTTGGCGTCCTGGAACGCCTTGAACCAGCCCAGATCTGTATCGGGTGGGTAGGCGGTGCAGTAGCGCCAGCTGACTCCGGCCGCCTGTAGCCGCTCAGGGTATGTGGTCCACCGGAATGTCGTGGACGAGTTGTCCACGACAGGGCCGCCGAGCCTGCCGTCGGGATCGATAGTGCCGCTGATCGCCATCACCCGGTTGGGGTGGGTCGGGCCGAAGACTGAGCAGAAGTAGTTGTCGCAGACCGTGAAG
>DAITND010000439.1:0-1789 GCA_036834825.1 Dermatophilaceae bacterium | reverse complement strand
CCGGTCGGCTATCGGACAGCCTGGTCCGGTCATCGTTCATGACCGGGCGGTGGTCTCGCTGGCGGTCAAGCCTTCAATGATGCGAGAGCGGAGGCGAATGCTGCAGTCGCTTTCGCGCAGTACGTCTTGGACCGTGCGCCTAGCCATCGGATCGGAATCATCGCCCGCACCGGTCCTCGACGCCGTTTCGTGGACGCCGCAGTCGAAGCGAGCGGGCTCCCGTCACACAGATGGGGACCTGACCGCAGTGTTCTACGTCGACGGGCACGTCCGCGCCTACCAAGGCACCCGCAAAGTCGCCAAGACCCACCTATCCGCGCGCGCTCTTAGCCACATCTTCTGCCGACAGGTCCAGCGGGCGCGCCACATCCGTGATCACGCAGCCCGGCTTGACCTCCATGATGTCCAGGACTCGCTTCCCGGCCCCCGAGGTCGCGGTGACGATGAGGTCCATGTCCCGGAGGTGATCGCTGGGGGTGGCCGCGACGTTGATCCCGGCCCGGGGGTTTCCTCGTTCGATGTCGTGCTTGAGACTCAGCAGCTTTGCCGACTCGGGCGACACCAGCCACAGCTCGTCGCTGGAAAGCGCCAGCAGCCTGGCGCAGACCGACCCGATGGCCCCGGTTGCGCCCACGACCATGACCTTGCCCTTGATCCGTCCCTTGTCGTCGAGCTCGGTGATCCCGAGCTGTAGCAATGCCTCGTGCGCCGCCCACAGGGCACCGGAGGCGCTGTAGCTGTTACCGGTCGTGATCGGCAACGGAGCTTGCTTGGCCACTGTCACGCCCGCGTCACCGACGACCTTGGTGAACGCACCCAGTCCCATGACCTGGGCGCCGAGCTTGCAGGCGGTCTCGGCCGCCGCGAGCAGCCGTGCGTAGGTGAACTCAGGTGTGTGGGCCATGAGCTCCTTGGGGGTACCGCCCACCGAGATGAGCCAGCCCTCGGCCTCTGCGCCGGTGGGTGACTTGATGCCGGTGACGTGGCAGTACGTGAACGGGGGCGCGTACGCCATCGCCTTCTCCATCGCGTCGACCACCACCTGGGGCGCGACCTTGGCGATCGTGCCCAGTGGCTCGACGTGTTGGAAGAACTTCTGCGACAGGGGGTGGATGACGAAGGCGAACCTACTCTTTCGCTTGGGTCCGTTGGGGTAGAGCACACGGGGTTCAAGGCCGGCCGAGACGATCATGTCAAGCAGGTCGTCGTTGGTCAGGCCCCCGGAGCTGGATACGGTGGCCAGCATCATGGCCTCGAGCACGGCAGTCACTACGGTGACGTGAAACGGCTGAGGTGTGGCGTCGAGCACCATGTCGACGCCGCGGCTGGCCAGTTCGGCGAGGCGGTCATCCGAGATGGCAGAGGTGACCACGGTCTTGCCGGCCAGATCCTGCAGCCCGAAGCCGATCAACTCGTCGTAGGTGGCAACCACGACGTCACAGCCGCGGGCGGCCTTGCGCGCCATCGCGTTGCTGACCCGGTGGCCCGGTGCCTTGATCAGCGACTACACTTCACCCGGCAGCCTCCGGATCGGCCACAGTCCCACGTTTGCCGCCAGCCCGAGGACGGGGTTGGAGTCGAGCCTGGCCGGAAGATCCAGTCGCAGCAGGAAGGTATCCATCTTCCGCGAAGCCATCTGGACGCGATGTCTTAATGGCGAACGGCCAAACGACGCAGTCTTCGGCCCTTTTCTGGATGCCGCAGTTCTCAGACGGCTGGGCGGCGCACGGCAGTTTGTCGGAACTGCCCCGGCAATCGCATTCTGAAGCATTTTCTTCAGTTTGAACTT
>DAITND010000438.1:0-1818 GCA_036834825.1 Dermatophilaceae bacterium | reverse complement strand
GGCCTGCCGGCCTCGGTGTCGTCCAGCTTGACGGCGATCACGGGCCCGTGCGGCGCCGGCCCCAGACCGGTCAGGGGGTTGACGGGCGCGACGGTCGGTGCCGGCGGCGGTGTGTGCCCCGCGGCCTTCGGGTGCAGCACAGCAATCCTATGTACTTCCTTCTTGGGCGTGGCGTGGCTCCACCACCACACAGCCGTTACCGCCAGCACGGCCACCACCAAGGCCCCAGTCAGCCTGAAGGCCATCGATCCAAGGACCTTCGAGGCGCCCCTGCGAAACCCGTCAGCGCTCATGCCCACCCCTGTCCTGCAGTTGTCACCATGGCGGCGAGCTTGGCACGGGGAACCTCGGGAGTTCTGTGAATCGCACGAACCCCCGAAGACTCTGCTGCTTCAACCTGGCGCGGTCCCAGTTCATGCGACATGTTCCGCGCGCCGCCGATCGCAGGCGACCTGAAACCACGGGGGATACCAGTTGCCGTTCGGCTTCCGGTACGGCCATGCGTAACCGGGCACAAGAGATCAGCGACAGACATCCGGGTAGTACATCATTGCCCGTCATCTTGTGCAGACGCGACATCACCCGCCCGAGCTCACGACTTGACCTTGAGCACGAACCCGTCCGTATCTCGGCGCAGCGCTGGGGCCAAGATCGGAGACCATCGGTGGGGCCAGAACTCTTGACGAGACTCAAGCCTCCCGACTGCGCAACGGCAACGGCAACGGTGATCGGTGGCAGCCCTCGGCCGCCGACCCTCTGGTCACCGCAGGCGATCGTCGTGCCAGCCACCATTGTCCACTCCATCAGCCAAGCTGACCCCGGACCCTGACCCAGCAACACAGACACGTTGAGCCGCTGCGGACCGCTCCAAATGAGGCAACGAAACCTGCTAAACCGACCTCTCCGATGAGCCACTTCCATGGTCTTGACCGGCCGGTCAGTCAGGGGGAAAGTGAAGGTACTCGGTCCGTCTTCGGAACGATGGACCATCGCACGAAAGGTGGTTGGTTCGCATGAGCAAGTGGACTCACCCTCAGGGTCTGGCCGCGCTTATTGCGGGTGTCTATGCGGCGTTGAGCCCGATCTGGACGACACACCCAGAAGGCAACAAGGCCCTCTACACGATGATCACGCTTGGGGTCATCACGGCCGTGTTGGCGCTGATCTCACTGGCCAGCCCGGGCAGGATCGCTTTCGAGGGACTCGTCGCGCTGATGGGCGTGCTCTTCGTTGCCTCGCCGTGGGTCATGGGTTTCAGCACCGGTTTCACCGCGTACGCGTGGACCGCGTGGATCGTGGGCGCCGTGACGTTGGTGGCAGGCGCCGCGGACCTGCAGGTGACTCGCACGGAGCACCGTGGTTTGGTAACCCACTAGGAAGGGGGCCCGCCGAGGAGGAGGGTTATTCGATGGCGCGGGTTCGCACGGCAATGCCGGCGCGGGCCCGCGCCCTCGTCCCTGAGGGCTCCGTGAGCCCCTCCGGCGACTCGTCGAGCGTGGGCGAGGTTGCGGGCAGCGGTCAGGCGCGCGAACGGATCCTTGACGCTGCCGAGGACCTCTTTGCCGCAGACGGCTTCGACGCGACGCCCACCTCCCGCATCGCTCGTCGAGCTGCCGTGGCCAAGGGACTACTCTTCTACTACTTCCCACGCAAGATGGACCTTCTGCGTGCGCTGTTCGCCGAGCGACTCCCCGTGCATCCCTTGTCCAGCATCGCAGGGGTCGTGGTCAAGGGTGATATGGCGGGCTCGCTGGTGCGGTTGGCGGACAGGGCCGGGCTCACCGGTCATCACTGGCAGGTGCTCAGCGCGATCCTGTT
>DAITND010000437.1:0-1848 GCA_036834825.1 Dermatophilaceae bacterium | reverse complement strand
GCTGAGGCTGGCTCGTTCAGCGCGTACCTCGGTGACATCGAGCCCGACGCCCTAGAAGGGGTATGGGCCGAGGCGGCCCCAGGCCACTACGGCTGTCAGGATCAGGAGCACGGCATTGAAGGCGATCGCGCTCGGTTCCTTGCGGCGCGCGTGGGTGATCGCGGCGAGGACCATCAACACGGCCAGCCCGGTCGCGGCCAGTGGGGTCAGCACGGTCGCGATGCCGGTGGCGGCCGGCAGGATCATACCGAGCGCCGCTGCGATCTCGGCGGTGCCGATGAGCTTCACGGTCGTCGTGGAGAAGTCCTCGACCCACGGGAGCCTGCCGACCAGCTTCTCCTTCGGCTGGGCGACCTTCATGATCCCGGCCAGGGCGAACATCACCGCGAGCACGGCCTGCAGGATCCAGAGGACGGCGTTCATCTGAGGGCTCCTTCTACAAGTGGAGGGTAGTTTCCAGTAGCCGATGTCACAGGCCAACAAGGTAAACGGAGCCGGTATTCCATTTGTGGATAGGATGGGCCTGTGACACCAACGAGCGCAAAGGCAGGTACGAGGGCAACCAACGATGTCCGTGCCCAGAAGCTGCGCTCCGACGCGCAGCGGAATCGTACGCGCATCGTCGTCGCGGCGCACGAGGTCTTCGCCGAGCAGGGCCTGGAGGCGCCGATGACCGAGGTCGCGCGCCGCGCCGGCGTCGGGATCGCCACGCTGTTCCGCCGTTTCCCCACCAAGGACGACCTGATCACCGCCACCTTCGCCGGCACGATGACCGACTACGCCTGCGCCATTGACGCCGCCGTGGCGGACCCCGATCCCTGGCAGGGCTTCTGCCGATACGTCGCGCGGGTGTGCGCGATGCAGGCCCGTGACCGCGGGTTCACCGACGTGCTCACCCGCACCTTCCCCAACGACAAGTCCTTCGAAGCAGACCGGGACCGTGCCTTTCGTGCCTTCGCCGGACTGATCCAGCGCGCCAAGGCCGCGGGGAAGCTGCGGCCCGACTTCGTACCCGAGGATCTGGTCATGTTGCTGATGGCAAACGCGGGTGTCATCAGTGCCACCAGCGACGCTGCACCCGAAACCTCGCCCCGGCTGGTTGCCTACTTCCTGCAGGCCTGCGCCGCCGACGCCGCCCGACCTCTGCCGGCCCCGCCGACTCAGCGCGGGATGTACCGGGCGCTCCGGCGGCTGCATCAGTGAAGGGACAGGCAGTGACAAAGATCCAGGTCATCATGGGAACCACGAGGGCGGGACGGTTCAGTGAGCGCGTCGCGGTGTGGGTGGTCGAATACCTCACGGCACACGGCCGCTTTGACGTCGGGCTGCTTGACCTGCGGGACTACCCATTGCCGTTCTTCGACCAGGCACCACCTGCCTACACACTGCGCGACTACCCCAGCGAGGACGTCGCGCGACTCGGCCGCAAGCTGGACGAGGCCGACGGGTTCGTGGTGTTGGTGGGGGAGTACAACCACGGGTACCCGGCTGTGCTCAAGAACGCCATGGACCACACCTTCGTGGAATGGCGACGCAAGCCCATCGCGTTCGTCGGCTGGGGGAACGTCGGCGGGGCCCGCGCCATCGAGCAGCTGCGTCAGGTCACCGTTGAGTTCGAGATGTCGCCCTTGCGCCATGCGGTGCACATCCTGCCCGACATCCTCCGTCCCGCCAAGCAGGCGGACGACCCGTTCGATACCAGTGTCTTCTCACCGCTGGAGCCCAGGCTCGCAATGCTCGCCGACGACCTCGAATGGTGGGCCAGCGCGCTGGCCGCCGCCCGCATCTCCCAGTAGGGGCTGCAAACAGTTGCCAGTCGTGTGCACTTTAGAGAGCAGTACAGAGCTT
>DAITND010000436.1:0-1855 GCA_036834825.1 Dermatophilaceae bacterium | reverse complement strand
ACCACGGCCGCCCGCTCCACCTCCAGCGCCTCTCTTCGCTGGACAGGCGGCCGACGGCCGACTCAGTGCTACAAAAGGGGCAGACTGCCAACACGGCCGACAACATTTGTTCCCGAAAGTGGGTACAATCGTTGTCGTGGCCGACGCGACACTCACACGACTGGGCGCCATCGCGGAACGGCGATGGGGTCTGGTCACCACTGCCCAGGCCGAGGCTGCAGGCGTCGCACGCAAACAACTCTCTCGGATGGCATCCACTGGCGCGATTGAGCGCGTCGCGCAGGGCGTCTACCGGATGGCCGGTGCTCCTGCTCAGGATCACGAAGCCATCTATGCGACCTGGCTGGCGCTCGGTGGCGCAGCGGATTCACGTACCGCAGATGGCGTTGCCACCATCGTGGCTGCTGGCACCACCGCAGCCGCTCTGCATGAGATCGGGGACTTCATCCTCAACGGCTTTGACTTCATCGTTCCCGCCCGAAAGGGCACCCGGCTGCCCGACGTGCGCCTGCGCATCCGAGCGCTGACGCGTGAGGAAGCGATCCCGGTCAACGGTCTGCCGACGCTGTCCGTCGAGCGGACCATCGCCGATCTGGTCGAGATCGGAGCCGACCTGTCACTCGTGGCCGACTGCGTACGTGATGCCGTTCGCGCCGACAAGCTCCTTTCCTCTGAGCAGCTGGTGTCTTACCTCTCCCCCGTTGCTGCCCGACGCAAGAGCACGGGCCTCGGCCTGGCGAACGACCTGTTCCAACTGGCTGGCGCTGCTCCGGAAGGATGGGACCGTGACTGAGCCCGAAGGGTACGGCGACTGGCGCTCGCTGGAACTCGCCATTAAGGACGCCGCAAAGAAGGCAGCCCGGCTGGCTGGTCCCGGCGTCAGCGCAGCCACCGTCGACGCTCAGATCCGTCAGGCACGCTACGACCGATTCCTTTCCCGGGTCTTCGCCCGGGGCGAGCAGTCCGAGTGGCTGCTCAAGGGTGGGATGAGCATGCTCGCGCGAGTGCCGCGTGCGCGCACCACGAAAGACGTCGACCTCGCGGCTCTGCATGTGGCCGACCTGGCAGATGCCGAAGCAGCCTTGACCTCGCTGGTCGCCGTCAACCTCAGCGATCACCTGACCTTCCGGCTGGTGCGCTCGATGCCGACTGGCCTGGGCGACAACCAGCCGGAAGTCGCCACCAGACGCTACGTCTTTGCGTGCTTCGACGTGGACACGGACAACCAGATCGACACCGTCACGGTCGACGTGGTTGTGGGTCCATCACCAGTCGGTCGTCCAGAGGTCGTCGAGCCTGCCAACCGGCTGCACCTGCGGCGGCCGCTGGTCACCCATCCGTACCGGCTCTATCCGGTGGCTGATCAGCTCGCCGACAAGGTCTGCGCGACGATGGACACAAACTATCCCGGCGGCAAACGCAGCAGCCGGGTCAAGGACCTGGTCGACCTCGTCGTGCTGGCCCACACCCAGACGGTCGATCTCGCGGAGCTACGGCAGGCCGTCGAGGCGAAGCGGCTCATCAGCAACATCGCTCCGTTCGACCACTTCGACATCCCGGCCGGCTGGACTCGCACCTACCCGGCGACCGCGAAGGGCGTCCCCTCTGCCGAGTCCTTCACGGCCGAGACCGCCGCGGCCATCGTTGCATCGTTCGTCGACCCTGCGCTCGGCAAGAGCTCGAACACGGCCATCTGGGACCCGCAGTCGCTCGCGTGGAGCCCGTCGATGAGCGTACCCAGTGCGTACCCAGTCGATTGAGATTCGACGTTTGCGCAGTTCAGCACGTGTAGGTCGGTCACTACTACGATATCTTCGTCGTTCTCCACGCGATCCCCAGACGAGGGAGCGGCCAC
>DAITND010000435.1:0-1877 GCA_036834825.1 Dermatophilaceae bacterium | reverse complement strand
CATGCAGACCAGCAAATTTCATGGCCTGTCCTTCCACCAGACGTGAACGTGGGTGAAGCACCCAATCTCAGGATGAGGAGGAATCCACTCATCCCCGGAACCAAGACCAGATGCAGAGAAACTGACCAGATCTTTACCGAGCCCATACCAGATCTTGACGTTGTTTGCCACCGTAGCACTACGCAGGTAGTCCGAACAATGGTCGTCCGCGACTAGTCCAGACCCATGCCGCGCAACGCCTCGTCGACGCCGGATGACCTCGGGATGAACCAGGTGGCAACACGGACGCCATCGCCGTCGGCGTCCCCCAATGCGACGCCGACGGCGACGCGTGGGCCCGCAGCGAGCCACACGCCCTCCCGGACGGCGGTGGCTTTAAAGGTCAGGGTGTCGGGCAACCATCTCGTCAACGGCGCCGGGTCAACGGTGCGACTGCTGGGCGCGAACCGCTCTGGCACCCAGTACGCCTGCCTTGAGGGGTCGGGTATCTTCGACGGCCCGTCCGATTCGGCCTCCATCGCCACCATGAAGGCCTGGGGCATGACCGCCGTACGAGTCAGTCTCAACGAGGACTGCTGGCTGGGGATCAACGGTGTCCCGGCCGCCTACAGCGGTGCCAACTATCAGGCTGCCATCGGCGGCTTCGTCGACCGGCTCAATGCCGCCGGCCTGTGCGTGATCCTGGATCTGCACTCGAACGCACCCGGCACGGCCAAGGCGCTCGATCAGAAGCCGATGGCCGACCGCGACCACTCACCGGCGTTCTGGGCCGGGGTGGCCGGCCACTTCAAGGACCGGCCCGCGGTGGTCTTCGATCTCTACAACGAGCCGTATCCCGACAGCAACCACAACACGACTGCCGCCTGGACCTGTATCCGCGACGGCGGAACCTGCCCCGGCGTGCCATTCACTGCGGCCGGCAGCCAAGAGATGGTCAACGCTATTCGTGGCGCGGGAGCGACAAACGTCGTCCTGGTCGGCGGCCCGCAGTACGCAGGAGTGGTGGACCGCTGGACCGAGTTCAAGCCAGCCGACCCGGCCGGGCAGCTGGCAGCCTCGATCCACATCTACTACAACAACCCCGCCGACGGAGTGGGCGCCGTGTTATCTGCAGTCCTGCTGGGACGGGACCATCGCGCCGCTCAGCGCAACCACGCCGGTCGTCATCGGCGAGGTCGGGGAGCACGACTGCGACTCGGCACTGATGATGCCGCTGCTGCGCTGGGCCGACACCAAGGGTGTGAGCTACCTGGCGTGGTCCTGGTTCACCGGCAACTGTGCCGGCGAGCCGGCGCTGATCTCGTCCTACGACGGCACGCCCAGCGGTGAGGGGGCCGGCGTCCGCGACCACCTGCTCGGTCTCCCCAAGTGACACGTCATCCTCACGCGAAACCCGGGTGGACGCTCAGTCCGTGCGGAAACGTCAGGTCGGCGGCTGAAGTGCCACCCGTGACCAGTCCGTGGCCAAACGCCGCCGCGCCGGCATCGCCGAGGTCTGTAGCAGACAGGATCAGCTCACCAAGAGTCTGCGTCATGGCCTGGCCGTGTGCAGGCCGCTGCTCGGCGCGAGTTGCCTGCACCGGGTGGCGAGCTGGAGCAGGCTCTTGACCAGCACCTAATCGCGCAGGCCCTGGTCGGCGCTGACGAGCAGGGCCTTGATCTGGTTGCTTCGCTTGTGGTGGTCGTGGACTTGACGGTTCCTCGGCCACCGCCGCCGGCGCCTGGTCAAACGATGCGGAAAGCTCAAGGCCTTGGTCGCCGTGGCCCGATCCATGCTGGCCATCACTTGGCGCCCAATATCCCACTGAGGTGTGTTGCTCCTGGAGCCAGTTCCGGGGCTGTATGTCCATCCTGACCATCGTCGCCGCCTGCGGCGT
>DAITND010000434.1:0-1880 GCA_036834825.1 Dermatophilaceae bacterium | reverse complement strand
GCAACGCGCCGGCCACCGCGGACTGATCCTGCACTTGGACCTGACGCGGCTAGCCGAGGCGCGCCGCCCTCCGGTGCCCGAGCGCACCGGCATCTACTACAGCAAGGCGGCAGTGCTGGACGCCTACGAGCTGCTGCGCCAGCTGATCGACGCGACAGACGACCTCGTCGGGATGCTGGTCCTGGCCGTGGTGCCACCCGAGCTGGTCAGCGACGAGAGGCGCGGACTGCCCTCGTATGCCGCTCTGCAGCTGCGTGTTGCCGACGAGGTGAGGGATCGCCGCCGTACCAACCCGTTCGCGTCCCTGATCCGTCTCGATGTCCGCCTGGAGGCCGTGCGGTGAACCCGGAATACCAGAGCCCTGAAACACAATGGGACGGCGACCGCCATGACCGACTCGCCCAACGGCGCGCAGTCGAGGCGCTGCGCAGCGGAGTGCCGAACGCGGACGCGGTCATCGCCCTCGGCTCAGGCCAGAGCGATATCGAGGACCGGTTCGCCGAGCTGCTCGGGGACGGCGCCGGGCCTCTCAACGGTCCGGGTGGCGGTCGCGCCTCGATGCTGCTCGGCGCCGGTTTCGGGCAGGGCAAGAGCCACTTGCTCACACATCTCGGCCACCTCGCGACATCCGCCGGCTTCGTGGTCAGCACCGTGGTGATCAGCAAGGAGACCCCGCTGTACGACCCCGCGAAGGTCTTGCGGGCGGCCGTGGAGTCCGCGGTCGGCCCGGACGGCACCCGAGACGTCATCGCCGAGGTTGCGGCACAGCTGGACACGGACAGCCCCGGCTATGCCGAGCTACTGCGGTGGCTGCGAGGACCCGGCCGGGATATGAACGAACGGTTCGAAGCGACCATCCTGCTGCACCAGAGGCTCAGCGGTGACGCGCCCGGCGCGGACGAGGAGTTCCTGGACTCCATCGTCCGATTCTGGTCAGGTGACCCGCTGCTGATGCCAGACCTGCGCCGCCAGCTCAAGGCAGTCGGTGAGGCCAAGACGTTCACCTTCTCCCCGGTCAAGGTCCGGGACCTGGCCCGCCAGCGGCTGCGGTTCCTGCCTAGGCTCCTGCGCGCAGGGGGCCACGCCGGCTGGGTGGTGCTCTTCGACGAGGTCGAGCTGATCGGCCGGTACTCGCTGCTGCAACGTGGTCGGTCCTACGCCGAGCTGGCACGCTGGCTTGACGGGGACACCCCGGTGACGAACGGGAACCCCTGCTCACCGTCGCGGCGATCACCGACGACTTCGAGACAGCGGTGCTGTCCGGCAAGAACGACCGCGAGAGCCTGCCGCAGCGACTACGGGACAAGCAGACCGAGGAGTATGCCGAGATGGCAGCCCTCGCGGAGGCAGGGATGCGGCACATCGAGCGTGACCTGCTACCCCTTGTGCCACCCGACGAGACCGAGCTGGGCCGCGCATACCGCACCCTGCAAAAGCTGCACGGGAGCGCCTACGGTTGGGAGCCGCCGGACGTCCCAGGTCTCGAGCAGCTCGGCGCGACGAGGATGCGCCAGTACGTGCGTGCCTGGATCAACGAATGGGATCTCGTCCGTCTTGATCCCAACTACAAACCCATCAGCGACGTGGTCGATGTGCCAAGCGACTACGGAGAGCTCAGGGAGCTGGACGACGGCACGTCCTGATCCCGGCCGGCCGGTGCCTCACAGTTGGCAACGCCTGCTGCAGTTCAGAAGAGTGTCCATGGCGTCCCGTTTTCCAGGTAGGCCCGTCATGACCCGCATCCCTCTCCCATTGCCCAGAACCGTCTGACCGTACGGCTCGGGACGTTCGCGCTGCTCAGAGCCTTGGAACACGCAGGCTAGGCCGGAGCCAGATGTCGAGGGTGTGCGTCCCTGGTGGGCAAGTCCCCCTCCGGACAC
>DAITND010000433.1:0-1898 GCA_036834825.1 Dermatophilaceae bacterium | reverse complement strand
AGCAGCGACAGCAGCGACCTGCGCTTCGGACGGGTTCCCACGCGCCCCAACCTTCGATGGTGAACGGCAATGGGTCTCTGCGGGCTGACAGACCCTTGAGCCAGCGACGTGAGATCCTGCGGCTGGCCGTGCCTGCGTTCCTGGCCCTTGTCGCCGAGCCAGTGTTCCTGTTGGCCGACTCCGCCATCATCGGACACCTGGGCACCACGCAGTTGGCCGGACTTGGAGTGGCCAGTGCGGCGCTCATCACCGCGGCCAACATCTTCGTCTTCCTCGCCTACGGCACCACGGCGATCGTCGCCCGACACGTAGGCGCGGGGTCGGAACGGGCAGCGGTCAGCGCCGGCGTCGATGGCCTGTGGCTGGCCATCGGGATCGGTCTCGTCGTCGGCGCTCTGGTCGCCACCTACGCCGCGCCGCTGTGCGAGCTGTTCGATGCCTCCCCTGCAGCATTGGCGCAAGCGGTGATCTACCTGCGGGTCTCCGCAGTCGGCATACCCGCGATGTTGGTGGCCCTGGCTGTGACGGGAGTCCTGCGCGGACTGCAAGACACGAGAACACCCCTGGTCGCGTCCGTCGTGGGATTCAGCGCCAATATCGTGCTCAACCTGATGTTTGTCTACGGCCTGCACCTGGGCATCGCGGGTTCCGCCCTGGGGACCGTCCTGTCCCAGAGCGGCATGGCGGCCGCCCTTGTCATCGTCGTGACTCGCCGCGCGCGCCAGCTCGGGGCGAGCCTGCGCCCACACCCGGGACGGGTGCTGAGAGCGGGTCTGGACGGCATCCCCCTGCTCGTCCGGACTCTGGCGCTTCGCACTGTCCTGCTTGTGACGGCCTGGGTGGCCGCCAGCTTGGGTGACGTGCCACTCGCCGCCTACCAGGTGGCGGCCACCATCTGGACCTTCCTCGCGTTCTCCCTGGACGCACTGGCCATTGCGGCTCAGGCGCTGACCGGTCGGGCCTTGGGCGCCGGCGACATCGCGAGCGCCCGATCGGCCACCCGAACGATGCTGTCGTGGGGTGTGTTCGGAGGCGGGGTACTTGGAATCCTTGTGATGGCAACGCATTCGGTGCTGCCAGTCCTCTTCACCCCTGACCCCGCAGTGCAGTCGGTGCTGGCCGCAGCCCTCATCGTGGTGGGACTCTCTCAGCCCATCGCAGGGTTCGTATTCGTGTTGGACGGGGTGCTCATCGGAGCTGGCGACGGCCTATGGCTCGCCGCCGCACAAGTGGTGGTTCTTGCGCTCTATCTGCCCCTGATCCTGACGGTCCGATCCACTGGGCCGTCCTTGCTGGCCGGGACGAACACCGTCGCCGGACAGGGACACGCGATGACCGTGCTCTGGCTGACGTTCGTCGCCTTCATGGCACTGCGAGGACTGGCCCTGGGCTGGCGAGCCCGCGGCGACGCATGGATGATCACCGGCGCCACCCGCTGACTCCGGCGAAGGGGCTGAGGTCATTGGGCTGGCTGGTCGTCTCCTGCTCGTAGGCCAGACGCGAGCGTCGTATCCGCCAAGGCGACGGTCGGCTGAATCCTCTCTGTCACTGACGTCCGCCGAAGGGAAGCCGCGAGTCGACTTTCTGGGAAGCCCACGTCTTGCGTACCCACGCATGATCGGGGTCATCGCGGACCAGCATCTCGCGCCGTGCACCAGGACCCGCCATCACGTTCAGGTAGTACATGTCGTAGCCGGGTGGCGCCATCGAGGGGCCGTGCCAGCCGCGCGGGACCAAGACGACGTCACCACTGCGGACCTCAGCCAGGACGTTGATCGGCCGGTCTCTGGTGCCATAGACCCGCTGGTAGCCGAAGGCATGGGCCGACCCTCCCGGAGCATCACCCTCGGCGCGCATCTCGAAGTAGTAGATCTCCTCCAGGACGCTCTCACGGTCCT
>DAITND010000432.1:0-1902 GCA_036834825.1 Dermatophilaceae bacterium | reverse complement strand
GCCGTTGGCCTTGAGGCCCATCGAGACCTTGCCGTGCCACGTCCCGTTGGCGTCCTGGTAGATCGACGACTCTCCGTTTGCCTTGCGGGGCATCAGCCCGCTCCCTTCTCCAGTGCTTGCATGAGTGAGCAGCCAACGATGAGCCATCGCCGGGATGTTGGGGTCCGGTTCGCCGAAACTGGCGTCTGGCCGACTCCCCACGCCACGGTCGAGCCGTGGCGCAGCGGGCTGGTCAGCGGTTGTGGTGGTGGCTAGCCGGGGCCGGTGCAGCGGCCCTTGGCCCGCAGCCGCTCGACGTAGTCCACCAGGGCCTGGTGCGGGATCCGCCGGGAACGGCCGATCTTGACGGATTCGAGGGTGCCAGCGGCCATCAGCTCGAAGACCCGAGAGCGACAGATCGACAGGATCGCGCCGGCCTCCTCCGGCGGATGGAGAAGACGTTCAACCACCTGTGCGACGGCGGGGGGCCCGGGCGTCTCTGGTGCGGCCCTGACCGCAGGCTTGGTCACGGCTTCACCCCTGACGATCTCCGGGGCACGGGGTACTCGTCGGGCAGTGCCATCCCCGGCGAGCTGTGAAGGTTCGGCTTCAAGTGCACCCGACACCCCGCCTCCCGGGCCTGAAAATAGAGACGTGCCACCCATTCGAAGGGCGGCGCGGAGGCCGGGACGACACCGGTCGGTTGCACGGTCTGGGTCTGCGACCCGATCACGATCCAGTCGAACATGGAGAGATCACTGAATTCGAGCGGTGCCAGCAGCGGCTCCAGCGACAGCCACTTGACGGCCACACCGTCGATCTGCCGGAATGCCGTCTCGGCGATGCGGACCCGGTCCTGCTTGTCGACCGACGTACCGAGCCACGCGGTCGGCGGAAGGTCCAGCTTGAGGTAGCGCGCCGGGAACTTCGTCAACATCAGGTAGTCCCACTGCGGGCTGTCGATGCAGGCTTGGTGCACCTGGGAGATCCACTCGTCGGGCACCCAGCGGCCGTAGAGGTCGGCCATGCTGCAGACGAACACTCGGCGGTCGGACTCGCTCGCGCCCGCGGGGACCGGGGTGTTCTTCGGCGCGTCGAGTCGCTCGTGGTGGAACAACGGCGTGAACCCGACCGGGTAGGCATCCCGGGATCGCTTGCTGGTGGCTGTTTCCCGCGCGTAGCAGTAGTTGCAGCCGTGCAGGCAGCCGGTGACCGGGTTCCAGGACCAGCTCGCCCAGGAGATCCCCTCGCCCTCGGTGCGGTTGAACTTCGCTTTGGCCTTGGGCTGCGGGTACTCCACCGCGGTGCCGTCGGAGGTGCGCAGCGTCAGCATGGTCGCGGACGGCTTGACCGGCGCCGGTTTCGGCGCTGCTTTCTCCCGCTGCTGGTGCTGCGTATGGGCGTTGTCCAGCGACAGCTTTCCGGCCTTGACCTGCTCGGCCAGATCGGGTGACTTGCTCACCGCCTTGGCCTGCTGCACGCCACGGCCGGATGCACCAGTCAATTTGGCGGCCTGCTCGCTGGACTCCCGCTGGCGCCTGTCTGCTGACCGCAGATCTGCGGGCACAGACGACTGCTTCACGCCGCGAGGTTGTCCCGGTGCCTGCGCCTGCCGCCGCTTGGCCAGCTCGGCGAAGTACTCCTCCGCGACCAGGGCGACGAACGCCCGCTGACCAGGGTTGAGATGTCGCCGGAGGACGTTCGCACCGATGATGAAGTGGGCGACCGCGTTCTCGTCCCACGCGGCGGGCACCGTCGTGAAGGACGGGTCAACCAGGGCGGCCGTGCAGGCGCGGTACCGGTTACGACCGTCGAGGATCGTCGACTCGTCGGACGAGAGCGTGATCGGATGCGTGAGACCGTGTGCCCGGACATCGGCGACGAGCTGGTCGAACTCCTCGCCCTCGATCAGCGGCAAGGCAT
>DAITND010000431.1:0-1921 GCA_036834825.1 Dermatophilaceae bacterium | reverse complement strand
CTGTGGCCTTCGGCGATATCTACCAGAGCCTGAAGATCCTCGGCGGCGAAGGGAGCGAACGCGAATCGATCGACCACGACGATGCCGATCCGGGCCCCTTCCGAGTTGCGCAGCGGGGCGGCGGCGATCGCCCTGTCCTCGTTCACCGAGGTCCAGAATCCCGCCTCGGCCACCCCTGTGCGCCAGACCCGTCCCATCACGGAGTCAGCCGTCGTCGGGCTCGGCCATGGCAGGCGATCGATGCCGTGCAACGCCAGGGGAACTGCGGGCTCGGAACCTTCACCGATGAGAACGGCCATCCGGCTTCCGGGGATCTTGTTGTTCACCGCTTGCAGCAGCAGCTCTGCAGCGGCTGGCGCGTCGAAGCCGCCTTCGAGCGCCCCGGCGAGGTCGCTCAGGCGTCGCAGCAGGCGCGCTGCCTCGTGGGCGGCCGGCGCCTCCGCTGACCGCGTCTGGGTCCTTCGTTCTTTCAGCTTCGCTGTCCAGGCGCCCAGGAGGCCCAGCGCGAGGGCCAGGATCGCCCACTGCAGGCAACCTCGGACGTAGGGGGCCGTGAGGGTGCCCCGGACCAGGGCGGTGCCGAAGACGATGGCCATCGATATCGCGACGGCGGCGACCGCGGCCAGGCGCCCCCGCCCCTCGCCGGCGCGGAACACGGGAATGAGGAGGAGCAGCACCGCTGGGGACAGGGGAGCGGCCTGGTTGCTGGTTGCCGCGATGGCAGCCCCCGCGACGGCGGCGCCCACAAGGGTCACGATCAGTGCTTGGCTGAGGCGGGTCGTGGACTGACCCGGGCCGAACCCCAGGAGGTTGCTCGCCACGAGGTCGAGGATCAGAATCATCAGAGCCCAAGGCAGGACCCTGAGCAAGTCATGACCGATCGATCCGACGGCTATGGCCATTGCGACAATGGCCGACCTCAGCAGTGTGGGCATCATCCTGGACCACATTGCATGCACCAGCGGTCCCTTTCTATTTCCCCGGTATGGGATCACCCTCATCATCGCGGTTGGAGGGGCGTTTTGTCCCCTGAACGCCGAATTTCATCTCCGTCATTCTCTGCGCCTCCGTACCCGTTTTCCACAGCCCATTGGCCGTTTGCCCCACCGTCCCCAGACGCCTGGCGCTGATGTGTCCCATAGCCCCTCGCTGACAGTCTGCTGTGCATGACCGTGATCGGTGTCGTCCGTCGCTCACTGCGGGCCACCCTGGAGATGGCGTTGCCGACCACCTGTGGTGGGTGCGGTGCGCCCGGCGCGACCTGGTGCGCGTTGTGCGCGCGAGAAACGATTCTGGCTGCGTATGCAGGGGGTCCCAGGCGGGTCAGTCCGACGCCCTGTCCCGTGGGTTACCCGCCCACCTGGGCTGCTACGCCCTACGATGCCGCCGCGCGTGCCGCACTGGTGGCATTCAAGGACGGCGACCGCCGCGACCTCAAGACGGTTCTGGCGCCGATGCTGTCGGATGCGCTCGCTGCGGCGTTGGCCGCAGATCCCGGCCTTCGGACAGTCCTCACGTCCGGCAACGGGCCGGTATTCGTCGTTCCCGTTCCGTTGTCCCTTTCCGCCGTCCGCCGGCGCGGGGACGCGCCGCTGGAGCTGTTGACCCGTGCTGCCGTGGCGAAGACGGCTCGCTCCGGGGGCGAGTTCATCGTCTCGCCGGCGTTGAGGCTTCGGCGCCGGGTTGCCGATCAGGCGGGGCTCGACCACAGACAACGAGCCACCAACCTTGAGCGTGCGATGGAGGTGCGGCCGAGATGGCGAGCCAGCATCCACGGCGTCACCTGCCTGCTCACCGATGATGTGCTGACCACCGGAGCGACCCTCATGGAGGCAGCCCGAGCCTTGCGTGCGGCTGGTGCGGGGCACGTTGCCGCGGCAGCTGTCGCGGCTACTCAGAGACGCGGCATACCGGCTGCTGG
>DAITND010000430.1:0-1929 GCA_036834825.1 Dermatophilaceae bacterium | reverse complement strand
GGTTTTCTCATGTGCCAGTCAGAGTCGCCAGACGGGGGCCCCCAGGAGCATGCAATCGCAGGATGACGAACAGAGGACGCGATGATGAACGACACTCCATACCGATATACGGCCGAGATGGCTGAGCGCATCGAGACGTCGTGGCAGGACCGGTGGCAGAGCGAGGGCACCTTCCACGCCCCGAACCCGGCCGGCCCGTGGGCTGACCCCGAGGGGGTGGCCGGCCGGCAGAAGCTCTTCGTGCTGGATATGTTCCCCTATCCCTCCGGAGCCGGGCTGCATGTCGGGCATCCGCTGGGATTCATCGCCACAGACGTCTTCGCCCGCTTTCAACGGATGATGGGCAAGAACGTCTTGCACACCCTGGGCTACGACGCGTTCGGGCTGCCGGCCGAGCAGTACGCCGTGCAGACCGGTCAGCACCCCCGCAAGACCACTGAAGAGAACATGGTGACCATGCGGCGTCAGCTGCGCCGCCTTGGTCTGGGACATGACGACCGCCGTGCGATCGCCACGATCGACCCGGAGTTCTACCGGTGGACCCAGTGGATCTTTGTCCAGATCTTCAACAGCTGGTATGACCAGTCTGCCGAGGGCGGGCGCGGAAGGGCCCGACCGATCAGCGAGCTTGTCGCGGCTTTTGAGTCGGGGGAGCGGGCCACGACCTCCGGCGTGCCGTGGGAGTGGCTGGACGCGGAGGTGCAGCGCAAGGAGATCGACGACCAGCGGCTGGCTTACACCAGCGAGGCGCCAGTCAACTGGTGTCCGGGGCTGGGCACCGTTCTGGCCAATGAGGAAGTCACCATCGACGGTCGGTCCGAGCGTGGCAACTTCCCGGTATTCAAGCGCAACCTGTCCCAGTGGATGATGCGGATCACCAAGTACTCGGACCGGCTGGTTGACGACCTCGACCGTCTGGACTGGCCCGAGCCGGTCAAGCTGATGCAGCGCAACTGGATTGGTCGTTCATCCGGGGCCAAGGTGTTCTTCCGGGTGCCTGTCGCCGATGGCGCCGAGACTGCCGATGGCGCCACGACGGTCGCGATCGATGTCTTCACGACGCGCCCGGACACGCTGTTCGGTGCCACTTTCATGGTGCTGGCACCTGAGCATCCGCTAGTGGATTCTATTGTCCCCGGTGATGATTGGCCCCAGGGCACGCTTGAGGCCTGGGTTCCCGGTGGACGTGACACAGTGACACCCCGGGAGGCCGTCGCGGCATACCGGCTGACAGCCTCGCGTAAGAGCGACGTCGAGCGGCAGTCCGAGGGTAAGGACAAGACCGGTGCGTTCACCGGGGCCTTCGCCATCAATCCCGTTGACGGGCGATCAATTCCGGTGTTCGTGGCGGACTACGTGCTGATGGGCTACGGCACTGGCGCGATCATGGCGGTGCCTGGTCAGGACGTGCGCGACTACGAGTTCGCGACCAAGTTCGACCTGCCCATCATCCGCACGGTGCAGCCTCCGGACGGTCACCCGGAGGACGAGGCGTTCATCGGTGACGGGCCGGCAATCAACTCAGCCAATGACGAGATCTCGCTGAATGGGCTGCGCGTCCCCGAGGCCAAGGCCAAGACCATCGACTGGCTGCGGGACAAGAGCCTCGGCGAGGAGACGGTCACTTACAAGCTGCGCGACTGGTTGTTCTCGCGGCAGCGCTACTGGGGCGAGCCGTTCCCCATCGTCCATGACGAGGCCGGCCACGCGATTGCCCTGCCCGAGTCCATGCTGCCCGTGCTCCTGCCAGAGGTGGCGGACTACTCACCGGCCACGTTCGACCCGCAGGATGCGGAGTCCAACCCGGCGCCGCCCCTGGCCCGGGCACAGGATTGGGTCAACGTCGAGTTGGACCTGGGCGATGGTGTGAAGTCCTACCGTCGCGAGACCAACACGATGCCCAACTGGGCCGGCTCCTGCTGGTACGAG
>DAITND010000429.1:0-1962 GCA_036834825.1 Dermatophilaceae bacterium | reverse complement strand
ACCAGAAGCAGTAGTGCATCAGCTCCACCGCTGGAGTCAGCGGGTTGCACTGGTAGATCACCCAAACCCAGTTGTCCACGTTGTCGCGGACCTTGTACCAGGGATAGAGAACCGGCGACGCCCAGGTGCCGACCATCAGGAACAGGTCCACGATGTTCTCGGCATCGCGAAAGAGCACGTTGACGGCGCTGAACAGCAGCCCCAGACCGAGCGCCAGCACAGCCACGATGATCAGTGCCACGGCACCGGCCAAGAGGTTCAACGGGCCCGGTCGCCAGCCGGACATGAGTGCCCCACCCATGAGGATGATCAGCTGCGGCACCAGGTGCACCAAGGCAACCCAGATCATCGAGACGGGGAACAGCTCGCGAGGCAGATAGATCTTCTTGACCAGATCTGCGTTGAGAACCACGGATCTGGTGGCATTACCGAAGATCTCGTTGAAGAAGTTGATCGCCACGATGCCCGAGAACAGATAGACGGCGTACGCCTGGGTCCCTTTGTTCAGGTCGAGAAAGACGCCCATGGCGATGTAGAACACCAAGAACTGCACGCCGGGCTTGACGTAACTCCACATGATGCCGAGCACCGACCCGCGGTAGCGGACGCGCAGCTCCTTGCGGACCAGTAGCATGAGCAGGAATCGCCAGCGGGCCACATAGAACAGCCCTCCGCCAATGCCTGGTTCGCGCAACGGCAGCACAGCTGTCGGACCTTGCGCTTGAGTCGAGGTCGCGTTCAAGGAGTGCTGCGCTCCTGATCCGTCGACGGGCCTTCGAAGGTGCGCCTCCATGTCTGCGCAGACGTGAACTCCGGCATAGCGGAACGGTATTCGGCAGACAGCCGTGGCCACTCGCGCAACAGCCGGTGATGCAGCTTGACGCTGCGCCTCATCAGCGCGCGGAACGTGGCGCGGTCGCGCCGATGCCAGGACGCACCAGACCCGTCGGCGTTGGACACCACAGCGGAATCAACCTGTGCCAGCCGCCACCAGTTCGCGTCCATCTTGGCGATGTAAGCCTGCGGCGCCTCGGCGGCCGAGCTCTTGGGTTTGCGCAGAGCCTGGCGCCATGCAGTGCTGACCAACCATGGCCCCAGCTTCTTGGGGCCCGGCCGCTTGCCCACCATCGGCAACGGGGTACGGCCCAGGCCTCGCGCCGCCGGGAAGGCATCCGGGTCGGTCTCGATACGGGCGTCGTCGAAGTTGGCACGCTGCCCACGTGTCCATGGCAGGACCGTGCGCAGCCGGTCGTGCAGGTGCGAGGGCCCGGAGAGGATGTCCTCGAGCGCCTGCAGCCGAAGCGTCGTGGCGTAGTACTGCATCGCGCTGGTGTGCATGAGATCGATCGCCATGCTGTCCAGCAGCACCCGCCCCGGCTTGTTCACAGGGCCGTGCAGCAGCGCGGTGACCAGACGGTTGTGCTGGTGAAGGTAGGCCTGCCAGTCGACCGAGTCGTCCTTGTCGGTCCAGGGCACGTGCCAGACGGCGACACCAGGCATCGAGACCGTCGGGTACCCCTTCTCGCCCGCGCGCAGACAGAACTCCGCATCATCCCACTTCAGGAAAGCCGGGATGGCCAGCCCGATCTCGGCGATCACGGCAGTCGGGATCAGACACATCCACCAGCCGTTGTAGTTGACGTCCATCCGCCGGTGCATCCATGGCCGCGAGCGCAGGTTCGACAGCGCGAAGTTGACCGGAGGGCGGCGATCGATCGGCCCCCACGTGAAGTCGTGCATCCGGACCTGCTCGCCGAATGCGTGCATGGTCGGGCGGTCGTACATGTTGAACATGTGACCCCCGACCAGCGTTGGTCTGCGGGTCAGCTCGGCGAACGCCACCGAACGCCGGATCCCCTCGGTCTCGACGTTGACGTCGTCGTCCAGGATCAGCAGGTAGCGCGAGGTACCGGCGTCGAGTGTCTCAGCCATCCCCCTGCTGAAACCGCCGGAGCCGCCGAG
>DAITND010000428.1:0-1966 GCA_036834825.1 Dermatophilaceae bacterium | reverse complement strand
AAGCTCTGTACTGCTCTCTAAAGTGCACACGACTGGCAACTGTTTGCAGCCCTCCCAGACGTTCGAGCCTTTGAGTACGCGTCGTCGACACGAGCAGATGCCGATGGCCTCCGAGGGGCCCGACTGGTGCTGGGTTTGCCAGGAGTGTCTTGCTCTCCGGACTTTGTGCCGGTTGCCGCACCGCCTTTCAGGTGGTGGGCGGGAGAAGGCCGGCTCAGCCTCGGCCGACGCGCGCCCGGAGCCAGCCCATGGCCGCGGGGGCGGAGTTCAGGACAGAGGTGTCTGTCGTCCTGGCAGAGCCGCAGCTCTGTTGTGGGGCAGGGCAGCGGCGCGACCGATGCGAACCCTGGTTTGCCACGAATGGGCCGGTGCGTGGCTGTCGTGAGCTGGGCGGGCGCCAACGGGGCATGCGCTCTATGCCACTGAGGAACCCAAAACCTCGAGCGTGGCGCCCGGGATCGTCAGCCCGTGCGCTCGTGATGTGAACAATCGGACCAAGACACAAAGCATCGAGAGCCAAGCCGATCCCGGGGACATCGTGGCACTGCTCGCCGACCCGACGCGCATCCCTGACTGGGCGCCCGATTTTGCCGACGAGGTCACTGGTGCTGACGAGTCTGGCTGGCGCGCGAGGAAGGGTGGTCGGGACTTCGCCCTTCGAGTCGTCACGAACCGGGATGCGGGCGCCGTTGACTACCTGCGCCAGATCGCCCCTGGCCGTCAGGGAGGTGCCTACATCCGCGCGGTACCTAGGCCCGGCGGTGGCAGTGTCGTGGTCATGACTCTGCCACTGGTGCCAGGCGCGGAGCCGACGGCAATCGCTGCGACCCTCCAGAAGGAGCTGAGCGCTCTGGTGAGCCTGGTCGAAAGCATCTGATCGCGAAGTGGTCTTTCGAGTCAGGCGTTTACGACCGATCGAGCTCGCTATCGGTTACCGGGCTCGGCACTCGGGTCGGCTCACCGGCCATGGGTCGACGATCAGATCGGGCCACTGGTTGAACCAGCGTGCAGCTTTGCGTTCGTAGATCTCGCGTGGGGCCAGCCGAGGATTCGGACGCAGACGCTGCGCAAAATAGATCGTCGTAGCCGTGCGGCGCATATACCTGCAGGCGTCCGTGTGAGTCTCGGGTGACGGCGTAGCAGCAGGTGGTTGAGGCGAAGTGGTCCACGGCGTCGGTGGTGCTGGTGAACGGCTCGGCCGGCACCCCGAAACGCTGCTCGTACCAGAGGTGCACCCGAGCTTCATTGCGAACCTCGACAACAGGTTGGATGTCGGCAAACAGCTTGGCGGCTCGGCGGATGACCGCATCCTCGGCATCCCACGACAGATCGGTGTCGTCGAAGTAGAACAGGTCGTAGTCGCCGATGCCAGCCGTCGGGTCACGCCCGTCGATCACGTTCCATACCGTCTGGAAGAGCGCCCCAGCGGTCAGCCACCAGTCCGGGACGTCTAGCCGGGCGGCTTGGTCGAGCAGTGCGCAGTTGACGGGATTGCGCTGCACCTACTCCAGGCACTGATCGCGCTGGCTAGACACCAGGCCCACCCTCTCTCGCGAGGCCGTCCGGCTCGCGGATCGTCTGCCGGTACTCGGTTGAGCACCTCTTGAGTGCGCGTTCAACAAATTCAGGTGATCGAGTGTTTGACGTGATCGCCTTGTACAGACGGCGACCTCGTTGCGCCGGCCCGTGACGTCGATGCCCGATGCCGACACTGAACGCACTACGTGAAGGCTCGGACGCCGGTGGGGGCGACATTAAGCCCGGCCGTGGCCGCCAGCGCTGTCCGATGGCGTCATGCCATCCCACACACGTGGTTGACTGTGCCAACCTGCGGCCTCGTAAGCTCGAAGAGAGGCCGACGTCCACGACCGGTACCAACCAGCACCCGATGCCTATCGCCGCCTGACCAGCACGGCGGCTCATCAAGCTGGCGGTCTGGGAGACTTCCACGCGACATTGAGGAACC
>DAITND010000427.1:0-1982 GCA_036834825.1 Dermatophilaceae bacterium | reverse complement strand
ACGGTGACGGCGTTGAAGCTGCTGCTTCCGGTGCTGCTGCTTCCGGTGCTGCTGCTTCCGCATGCCGCCGTGGTCGCCGCGACCATCAGACCGACCGCGGCTAGGGCGAGAGTCCTGCTTGTAGTGTTTGTCGCCATTTCGTTGACTTCCTGTCCGTCACGGGGAACGCGCACCAAGCCAAAGAAGATTCAAACGTTTCAAGACTTGGAGTCATACGTCTCAGATTGAACCAGCCGCTGGCTGGCCAGTAGTGCCAAAGGTCCCGGGCGGGGCGATACCAGCCTCTGTCCGATCCACCTGTGCCTGTCGACCACGTCAGGGGAAACGCCCCTGTCCCCAGATGTTCATCCTCAGGTCCCTCATCGATCTGCCCGGCCTCGCGCAATACCCTCTCTGTCAGTCTTGCGTGAGACAACCCCGGGCTTCGGGGTTTGGCTTGTAGGGCATGACTGGAGACTGAACGTGATCCGCAGTAACTCATCCGCTGAGGAGACCGGCGAGGCCGTCACCGAGGCGGTGGTTCCCGATCCGGCGCCCCGGCCGGTCAGGCGTTCGTTTACCGCGGCGTACAGGCTGGCGGTGGTCGCGGAGTACGAGGCGGCCCCGCGTGGCGAGAAGGGCGCGGTGCTGCGCAGGGAAGGGCTTTACCACTCACATATCAAGGAATGGACCGCAGCTCGCGACGCCGGGGCACTGACCGGGCTCGGCGGCGCGCGCAGATCGACCCGAAGTTCGAAGGGGTCGGCCAAGGATCGTGGCGAGGTCGCCCGGTTGCGTGCCCAGAACGTCCGCTTTACTGCCCAGCTCACCCAGACTCGGACGGCGTTGGACATCATGGGAAAAGCACACGAGCTCTTGGAGATGCTCTCCGAGAGCACGGGCACCTCGACCCCGCCGAGGAGGTCATGACCGTGGCGTTCGACGGCCTGCGGGAGGCCGGGGTGGCGACCAGGACGGCGTGCACTCTGACCGGTCGTGCTCGGGCCAGCCACTACCGCCGGTTGCGGCCACCGGCGGTGCGTCGCCCACCGATACCGCAGTCCGAGCGCAGGGCGCCCACTCAGGCGTTGAGCCCAGTTGAGAGGGCGGCCGTCCTGGGCGTGCTGAATACCGTTGGTAACGCTGATCTTTCGATCGGGCGTGGGTCCGCGAGCTGGACGAGGGCCGGTACTGGTGCTCCCTGTCGAGCATGTACCGGATCGCTGCAGCCGCAGGGCAGACCCGAGAACGACGCGCCCAAGCCACCCACCCGGCCAAGGTCAAACCCGAACTCCTTGCCGACGTTCCCTCGCAGGTGTGGAGCTGGGATATCACCAAGCTGCGCGGCCCGACCAAGGGCGTCTGGTTCCACCTGTACGTCCTGATCGACATCTACTCCCGCTACAACCCAGGCTGGATCGTCGCCGCCCGTGAGGACTCTATGCTGGCCAAGGACTTCCTGGACGAGGCAATCACCCGCAACGGCACCGTCCCCCACACCGTGCACGCCGACCGGGGCACCTCGATGACCTCCAAACCGGTCTCCGCGCTGCTTGTCGACCTCGGCGTCACCCGGTCCCACTCCCGGCCCCGGGTCAGTAACGACTGCCCCCTTCTCAGGAGCGCAGTTCAAGACGATGAAGTACCTCTACGACTTCCCCCGATTCTTCGCCACCGTCCAGGACGCGCGAATGTTTCTGTGAAGGATTCTTCGCCGAGTACAACCACGTTCATCGCCATTCCGGGATCGGATGGCATACCCCTGCTTCGGTCCACTTCGGCACCGCTGGCGCCGTCGACCAGGCCAGCCAGGTCACCCTCAACGCGGCCTAGGCCGCGCACCCAGAACGGTTCGCCCGCCGCCCAGTGCCACCACGAATCCCCGAGCAGTCCTGGATCAACCAACCCCAACCAGAACTACAGAACACCTGACCATCGAACTGTCTCACTTGACTTGACAGATACCGATATGTGCCGGCTCGAGTTGTGTCGGATGAGGAACG
>DAITND010000426.1:0-1995 GCA_036834825.1 Dermatophilaceae bacterium | reverse complement strand
TCGAAACTGCGCGACCCGGGTCGCGTAGTCCTCGTTCGTGACCGGTGAGGGATCCGGCTACGGGACGACAGTGGCGGTGGTGAGCGGCGGCCACATGCTCCCCTGGCCGTTCCGCTACCAGGGTCGGTGACGGGATGCCCGCGTATGCCAAGGACGGCAAGGTCGTCTGCTTCATCCAGGGAGCGCAGAAGTTCAAGACGAGGTACGCGACGTTCGGCTTCAGCGACCAGGCGAACCTCGACGAAGGCCCCATGTGGCCGACTGCCTTCGCTCTGACGAAGTTGACCGCCGCCGAAGAGGCAAGGATCGGCGAGCTCGCAAGGAGAGCTGTGAGTTGAGTGTGAGCCTCAACTACGAGCCAGTTTTGTGGCCTTTGGCGGTCTGTCGGCTGGTCGCCGATAACGCGGCGGCCGCTAGGACTGCACCGCCCGCGCCCCACGCGTACCAGACACCCCGGTCCCAGTAAGGCTTGGCCGCAGCCTGGCAGGGCGCGTCGACCAAGCGCCGTGCCTCCGACGACATTTCGCCCGAGCCCGCTGGCGTCCCATGTCCAGGGCGAAAGCTGTACACCCGGGCGCCGCATAGCTCGCCCGTTGACGTCACCGGAACGTGACTGCCCCATGACCACAGGGTCAAGGCGGCGAAGACCGCCGCCAAGATCAAGCTTGCCGTCCCCAACCACCGACCGAGCGACTCCATGGGGACATCCTCCACTGCAGCGGACATCTGCACGGCATCAGGGAACGTGCACTTTCGTAGCTGCGATGGGCGCGCATCCTTGCCCGGTGAGCCATCGACATCTGCGTCGAGGCACTCCTAATGGCAGCACGTTCGAGGGCTGGACCGAACTCGGCAGTTACATGTGAGCGCCGGGCAACAGTCGGCAAGGCCGTGTAACAGCCGATCACCTGGCGCTTGGAACCGATTCGACGCAGGCTGCGTCTCATGAAGATGAGGCCACGTGGCAGGGCGACGATGGGAACGACCGTGTGCGTGACCCTTTTGCTCGTCACTGGCTGCACCGCCGGCATTTCATCAACGAGAAGCAAGCCGCAGCCTGTTCTTCTCCCCTCATCCGCTCCGTCGCGAGCACCCCTCACACAGCTGCTCGTCAAGACCTCGTACGGAAACTGGGGCTTTACTGCTTCTCATCCAGCAGCCTGGCGGAGCTACCCGCTTGAGGCGATGGGGTCCCTCGGGGGCACTATTGGCTTCCTCAGCACCGACATCGTCCGTGACCCGTGCACCCACACAGCCTCCTCGATCTCCTGCGGCGAGGCTGTCGAGCGGTTGTCTCCAACAGGGGTGCTCATCCGCTGGGGCGATGTCGGCAGCCCGTCGATCCGTTCCATCTCAGCCTTCCCTGGCGAGGGCATAACCGTTGGCGGCTCCGAGGCGCGTCTTGAGCCCACGCAACCGGCGACAGGTGCCTGCTTGGGCCGGGGGGGAGCCATGCAAGTTGAGGGGACCGTCCTTCGCCCTAACGCGGCCGACAACTTTCTGCAGATGGATGCCTGCTTCGGCGGTCCCGATGCGAACGTGAAAGCAGGGGCGGACGCCGAAGCGATGTTGCGAAGCCTCACGTTCAGAGGTCGCTAGCACCTCTCCGCAAGCGAGGCTACGCGTTTTGCACTTCCTTCGACCGGTGAACGGCGCAACACCGCCAAGGGCGGAACCAGCCGGTCTTGCCTTACGTCCAACCAAACACCCACACATGGAGAAGAGGGCGGAATGCCGCGAATGTCGATGTGGTGCGCGGGTTTCGTGCTGTTCTCGCTGGCGGTGGCGGGATGTGGCACGGCCACTGACGGTTTAGAGCAATCGCCGGCCAAATCATCATCTGCAACTGTCGCTGTCGGGGGTGAACCGTTCTCGCTGTACACGCACTGCGGCATCCACGAGCTGGCCTTAGGCGGCCGGTGGTACGAGCGGGTGGGAGACGCGCTCGATGACGGCCATGGGAACCCGCCGCAAGGGTGGGACAACCCATACCAG
>DAITND010000425.1:0-2008 GCA_036834825.1 Dermatophilaceae bacterium | reverse complement strand
GTCTAGCCTGTGTGGACCGTTGCGCCCCGCGGGTTCTGCGTCGTCTGGAAGGTCGCCTCGCAGCGGCTATTGTGAAGGCAACGTCGGCTCTCGATGGACGGCTCTAGGCCCCATGAGTTGAACGAAGCCGCACCGAAATCAGATCTGGGGAAGGGAGCCTGTGCGGCTGCTTCTTGTCAGGCACGGACAGACGACTTCGAACGTTCGCCACCTGCTCGACACGGCCGAGCCGGGTGCGGCACTGACCGACCTGGGTAGGCAGCAAGCTGATGCGCTGGTCGGTGTTTTGGCTGACGAGTCGATCGACGTGTTGATGGCGTCCACGCTGTTGCGCGCCCAGCAGACGGCAAACCCCCTGGCGTTGGCGCATGCTCTGCCGCTGGGCGTACGCCACGGTATCCGCGAGATCGGTGCCGGTGAGCTGGAAATGCGTGGTGACACTATGGCAACCCACCGGTACCAGGCGAACGCACTCGACTGGGCGGCCGGTGATCTCGCCTCCCGGATCTCGGGCGGGGGTACGGGGCGCGACATGTTGGCGGCCTTCGATGAGGTCGTCGCCGAGGTGGAGTCATCCGGCGCAGCAACCGCCGTACTGGTCAGCCACGGGGCTGCCATCGTGACCTGGGCCGCCGTCAGGGCGGCCAACGCCGATGCTGCGTACATGGCCAGACACCCATTGGCAAACACCGGGATCGTGATCCTGGAAGGCAGCAGCGCGACCCAGTGGCTGGCGCTGTCATGGAACGGGGATCCCGTCCCTGTCGGGCAGCTGAACTGAGTACGGCCCTCACACCAGGACGGCGCCGCCGTCGACGGTGATGACTGATCCTGTCGCGAAGCCCTGGTTCATGAGGAAGACGAACGCCTCAGCGATGTCCTGGGGCTCACCGACGCGGCCGACGGGGATCGAGCCGGCGGCCGCGGCGTACATCTGCTCACGGTTGGCGGCGGGCATCCCTGCCCACAGTGGTGTGCGGACCAGGCCAGGCGAGACGGCATTGACCCGGATGGGAGCCAGCTCGACGGCAAGTGCCCGCGTCAGTGACTCGACGGCGCCACAGATGCTGGCACCGACGGCCCACCCCACGCTCGCGCGGTCACCGGCGATGCCGGTGCTGAGCACGATGGATCCGTGGGGACTCATTCGCGGGGCTGCTGCCTGGACCGCCGACAATGCCCCGAAGTAACGGAGGGTGAAGAAGTGTTTGGCGAGATCGAGATCCATCGAGCTCAACTCCATGAGCTGAGGGGCCTCGCCGGCGGTGAACACCAGGTGGTCGAGCTGCCCAACTCGTTCGAAAACTGTCT
This sequence comes from Dermatophilaceae bacterium, assembly GCA_036834825.1. Lineage (GTDB taxonomy): Bacteria > Actinomycetota > Actinomycetes > Actinomycetales > Dermatophilaceae > UBA4719. The sequence goes on along the minus strand of DAITND010000425.1, from coordinate 697 downwards.
CCACCTGAACAGGGTCGGTCAGGTCGGCCACTTCCCCCGAGGCGTTGCCGGGCAGCTCCGCTACTGCGCGGCGGACGTTCGACGGATTGCTGGATATGACGGTGACTGCCGCCCTTTGTTGTGCGGCGACGTGGGCGGTGGCCAGGCCAATGCCCGATGTTCCGCCGAGGACGACGACGCGTTGGCCGTTCAGTGACATGGTGTTGTTCCTTTCGGCAGTGAGCACCCCGGCCGCGCGCGGACCACGCGGCGCCGGCGTTGAGAACTCGCGGGGCCGAGAATGGCCGACGGCGCCCAGATGAGGATCCCGGACGCCGCCACCCTCTCCAACTTCGGTCAGCTGATCACCGCGCGTGGGTGGGCGATACGCTCTCGTAGCCGGTGCACTCGCAGACCCGCGACATCACGGGTGGATGGCTCGAGCAGCTCGGCCAGCACCCCGGACTGCGTGAAGGCATGGGTCACAGTCGTGCCGGCCGGGATCTCGGTCAGCTGCCAGGTGCCGCGCTCGGTAAGTCCCGGGATCCGCATCGTCGTCGCGATCTCGCTGTCGCTGATCCGGTCGTACACCATTTCACCGCGCAGAAACCCTCGAACCCGAATCGGAGTCGGCCGCCCCACCGTGGCCGGCCCCTTTGCGGAGACCGAGCTGAAGGCCGGGTTCCACTCGGGCAACGCCGCAGCGGCGAGCAGGATT
>DAITND010000424.1:0-2027 GCA_036834825.1 Dermatophilaceae bacterium | reverse complement strand
TCATGGCCATGATGGGGCTGCTGGCACCGAGTCCAGAGGTCGTCAACAACGCGGCTTTCATTGTGATCTTCCCGCTGACGTTCGTGGCCAACACCTTCGTGCCCATCGTCACCTTGCCCACGCCGCTGAGAATGTTCGCCGAGTGGAACCCCGTCTCGTCAGTCACCCAGGCAGCCCGTGAGTTGTTCGGCAACATCCCGCCTCACACGCCGACGCCGGGCTGGGCGCTGCAGCACCCGGTTGTCTACACCCTGACCTGGTCGCTCGCGATCCTGGTCATCTTCGTCCCCTTGACGACCCGGCAGTTCCGCCGCTCGGTGAGTCGCTGACCTCTACTCAAGAATTGCGGTTCGCAAAGTCTGAGGGTTCAGCCCTGACCCTGTCTGAACGGACAACCCTCAGGGCATCAGCAGGTCAGCGAGATCAGCCAGCGCAGGGCTTGGCGTGCAGGACCTTGACCTCGATCTCCTTGCCGCTGGGCGCCCGGAAGCTGCTCACGTCGCCGGCCTTGAGGTCGAGGATGGCCTTGCCCAGAGGTGACTTCTCGCTGTAGACCTCCAGATCGGAGTTGCCGGCGATCTCGCGGCTGCCGAGCAGGAAGGTCAGCTTGTCGCCGAACATCTCGACCGTGACGACCATGCCGGGCTCGACGATGCCGTGATCGGGGGGGGTTTGTCCGACAGTGGCGCCGTCCAGCAGCTGGGTCAGCTGACGGATCCGGGCCTCCATCTTTCCCTGCTCCTCCTTGGCCGCGTGGTAGCCGCCGTTCTCCTTGAGGTCGCCCTCGTCACGGGCCGCCTCGATCTTCTTGGAGATCTCGGAGCGTCCTTCACCCGAGAGCAGGGTGAGCTCGCCCTTGAGTCGGTCGTAGGCCTCTTGGGTGAGGTAGCTCGCAGCATGCGTCGCGGTGTCGGTCACGTCAAGCTCCTTGGGGTGCGGGGTTGGCAAACGGTCCGCCAGACCAGCGGTATTCCGTGAGCCACGTAAGCGGGTCCGGACTCCCGATCTATTGATCGGCAGAGACCAGACCCCGGTGCGTTGCGTCAAGCGTAGCAATCTTCTGCCCAGACGGGCATAACTCCTGCTCAGCAACCCAGCGCCTTCGGCCGAAGGCGCACCGTGGTGCGCGAAGATTCGCCGTCGGCGCCCGTTTGGTGCCTGCTCTGGTCAGGCGTGGTTGAGCGGAGTGAGAATGGTCGATGTTCGTCGCGGTTGGACGCCGAACCTTCTGTAGTGCCTGTGAGCCTGTAGCTCAGCATGGCGGTGGAGGGCTCCACGGGAACCGTGGATTGTTGCCGTAAGAGCACGAGAGTCAGACTCCTCAGTTATCCCTGCCCTCCCCCGCGACGGACGCCAACCAAACGTGTCGAGTAGGAGGGTCAGGGTCATGGAGTTGTTGCATCCGCGGTGGGCCGGGATCGACATCTCGAAGAGGGACGCGAAGGTATGCGTTCGGATCGCCGGATCGGGTCGCCGCCGGGCTGCCGAGACGGTCACTACCTGGTCGTCGATGACCAACCAGGTGCTCGCGCTTCGTGACCACCTGACCCGGGAGCGGGTCACGTGTGTGGTCCTCGAAGCGGCTAGCGATTACTGGGAACCGTTCTACTACCTGTTGGAGGACGCCAGTTTCGAGGTCATGCTGGTCAATCCACGGCATGTGAAAAACCTCCCCGGTCGCAAAGATGTCTCCGATGCTGCCTGGCTGGCACAGCTCGGCGCCCACGGCCTGGTGCGGGCCTCGTTCGTGCCACCCGAGCCGATCCGCCATTTGCGGGATCTGACCCGAACCCGGAGCGCGATCACCCGCGAACGCGCCCGGGAGGTCCAACGCCTCGAAAAGCTGCTCGAGGACAGCGGGATCAAACTGTCCTCAGTGGCCAGCGAAATAATGGGGGTGTCGGGGCGGGCGATGCTGGAAGAGCTCATCGACGGGCAACGCGACCCAGCACAGCTGGCGGAGCTAGCCAAGCGCCGGCTCCGTTCCAAGATCCCGGCGCTGACCGAAGCACTCACCGGCAGGTTCA
>DAITND010000423.1:0-2047 GCA_036834825.1 Dermatophilaceae bacterium | reverse complement strand
GCGGCGTGCCTGCCTATGACGATGACCTGCGCCTTGCGCACGTGCTTGCCGATGCCGTGGAGCGGATCACCACGGCGCGCTTTCGGGCCGACGATCTCGTGGTCGAGTCCAAACCCGATCTGACGCTGGTCAGCGACGCCGACAAGGCGGCCGAGCAGGTCGTTCGTCACCAGCTCAAACGCACCCGACCCCGGGATGCGGTCGAGGGCGAGGAGTTCGAGACCACCGGCCACGGCCCGCGACGCTGGGTCATCGACCCCATCGACGGGACCCACAACTTCATCCGCGGTGTCCCGGTCTGGGCCACTCTGATCGCACTCGTCGATGACGGCCAACCCGTTCTGGGCCTCGTCGCAGCCCCCGCGCTCAATCGGCGCTGGTGGGCCGCGAACGGCTCCGGCGCGTGGTGTGGACGCAGCCTTTCCAGTGCGAAGAGGATTGGTGTCTCGAAGGTCTCGCAGATCGCGGACGCTTCGTTGTCCTACTCCAGCATGCGCGGCTGGAGGAAGCATGACCGGTACGAAGCATTCCTGGGCCTGGCCGATGACTGCTGGCGGTCGCGGGCCTATGGGGACTTCTGGTCGTACATGCTCGTCGCCGAGGGAGCCGTCGACATTGCCGTCGAGCCAGACTTGCAGGTCTATGACATGGCCGCGCTCGTGCCCATCGTCACCGAAGCCGGCGGTAGATTCACCTCACTGGCCGGGGAGCCCGGCCCCTGGGGCGGGAGCGCAGTGGCGACCAACGGCGTCCTGCACGACGAGGTGCTGTCCCGCCTCGGCTGAGAGCGCCACCGGCTTCTGGACCCTCAAGCGGGCAGGACGCTGACCTCGCCGCGGTCCAGGCCGCGCACACCCTCGGCATACAGGCTGGCATCCCCCACGACGACCACGGTCCACTCACCGTTGACATAGCGGCCGTAGGCCGCGGCCAGAGAAGCGGCATCGACCTCCGCGAGCGCCAGCAGGTTTTCCGTCGTGAAATCTGTGGTCAGGCCCTCCAGGGAGAGCCCGGCGGCCTCCTCCGCAACGGCGTCGGCGGTGGCATAGCGGCCCGGGGCGGTTCTGCCGATGAAGTCGACACCGGCCTTGGTCTCCTGCGCAGTGAAGCCCTCGCGAGCTGTGTCCAGGATGTCGAGCAGCAGACCCAGCGCCTCGACGGTGGAGTCGGCGCGCACCGAGCCGCTGGTCAAGAACATGCCTCCGCGCCGGCGCGGCCGAAAGCCCGAACGGATGCCGTAGGTGAATCCCTTTTCCTCGCGCAGAACGGCGTCGACCCTGGCGCTGGGGGAACCGCCAACCACGAAACCCAGCACCTGGTATGGCGCCCAGCCGTCTTCGACGCTGTGGTCCGGTCCGGGGCAACCGACGTAGAACTCGGTCTGCACAGAGCCGGGACGGTCCAGGAACACGACCCGTGTGGCCTCCAGTGCCCGGGCCGCCTCGCGTGGCTCGACCGGTTCGGCTGCCCCGCCGCTCCAGGAACCCAGTGCCTGCTCGATCTCGGAGGCGACATCCAGATCGCTCAGGTCCCCGGCGATGGCCACCGTGGCACCAGAGGGCACCACGTTGGCGGCGTGGAAAGCCACCAGATCCGCCGGCGTGATCACCGAGACCGTCGCCTTGGTGCCCGCGGTCGGCCGTGATGCCCGCTCGTCAGCGTCGAAGTACGTCGCGATGAACTCGATGGCCGCACGTTGGCCGGGCACGGCCCGCTCCTGGTCGATCTCTGCCAAGCGGATCTTGATGTGGCGCGATACCTCGTCTGCAGGGAACGCGGGCTCTCTCACGGCCTGGCTGAGCAGGTCGAGCGCCTCGCTCAGGTGCCGCTTGGACACGTCGAGATTCACCACCAGGCCGGCGTCGCTGACCCCGGCACCCAGGGCAATACCCTTGCGTTCCAGAAGTTCTGCGAACTCCTCAGCCGTGTGCAGCGCCGTTCCCTCATCCAGGGTTCGCGCCATGATCGTGGCGATACCTTCGCGATCGCGTGGCTCGCGCTCAAGGGGCATCGGCACCGCAAGGCACACCGAGATGACGTACTGGCC
>DAITND010000422.1:0-2054 GCA_036834825.1 Dermatophilaceae bacterium | reverse complement strand
GCAAGTTCCTGACCGCAGAGGATCTGGGAGCTGAACAGGCGGCGAGTGAGAACGCAGCCTTCAAGACAGTGTTCCTGGACGCGCTGACCCAGGAACCTGTGGTCCCCAACGGTTCGATGGGACATCGCTACGGCGATGAAGGAGTCGGCAAGTGGAATCTCGACCTGGGCGACGCTCACCCGATGCTCAGCGCTCAGGGTGGAACCGAACCCGCTGTCGAGGTTCGGATCCCGCGCTTCGACAGCCCCGACGGTGAGGCCGCCCTGCTCAGCCGGGGGGTCCCGGCCCGCCGTGTCAACGGGCACCTGGTCACCACCGTCTATGACCTGATGCTTGCGCAGTACGGCGTCGCGCGTGACGGTCTGCCCGGCACCTGGCCGACAGGCTACGACGATGCCGACGAGCCGTACACGCCCTCGTGGCAGGAGAAGATCACCGGTGTGGCAGCCGGCGCTGCGGCGCGAATAGCTCGGGAGTTCGCGGCCAATGCCGAGGAGTCAAAAGGGCGTTCGATGATCATCATGGGCGCCGGCACCAACCACTGGTTCCATTCCGACACCATCTACCGGGCGTTCCTCACCCTGACCAACCTGACCGGATGTCAGGGCGTCAACGGTGGCGGGTGGGCTCACTATGTCGGCCAGGAGAAGGTTCGTCCGCTCACCGGCTACAACCAGATCGCCAACGCTCTGGACTGGGTGCGCCCGCCAAGAAACATGATCCAGACGGCGTACTGGTACCTGCACAGCAACCAGTTCCGTTACGACCACTTCGGCGCGGACACCCTCGTCTCAGCCACCCCGGGTGGGCAGTTGGCGGGCAAGACAACCGCCGACATCATCGCGCAGTCGGCCCGGATGGGGTGGATGCCCTCCTACCCGACCTTCGACCGGAACCCACTGGACCTGTGTGACGAAGCGGACGCCGCGGGTCATTCGGTTTCCGAGCATGTGGTCGATGAGCTGAAGGCGGGCCGGCTGAGCTTCGCCTGCGAGGACCCGGATACGCAGGAGAACTACCCACGCGTGCTCTCCATCTGGCGTGCCAACCTCCTGGGCTCATCTGCCAAGGGCAACGAGTACTTCCTCAAGCATCTGCTCGGGACCGACCACTCGGTCCGGGCGACCGAGACGCGTGAGAGGGACCGGCCCAAGGATGTCGTCTGGCATGACGAGGCGCCCACTGGCAAGCTCGACTTGTTGCTGTGCCTGGACTTCCGGATGACCAGCACCACGATCTTCTCCGATGTCGTCCTGCCGGCAGCCACCTGGTATGAGAAGCACGACCTCAACACCACCGACATGCACCCCTTCGTGCACTCGTTCAACCCGGCGATCAGCCCGCCCTGGCAGACGCGCACCGACTGGGATGCGTTCATGACCATCAGCAAGCGGTTCAGCGAGCTGGCAGCGCAGCACCTGGGCGTCCGCAAGGACGTGGTCGCGGTGCCACTGACCCATGACACTGCTGATGCGATGGCGAACCCGCACGGCGTCGTCGCGGACTGGAAGGCTGGGGACTGTGAGCCCATCCCGGGGGTGAGCATGCCCAAGCTCGTTGTCGTGGAGCGGGACTATGGCGCTGTCGCCGCGAAGATGGCCGCCGTGGGACCGCTGATGGACACCCTTGGCGCCACCACCAAGGGGGTGACCTTCACGCTGGACAAGGAGATCAACTACCTGCGACAGAAGAACGGCACCGTTCGCGGTGGGCCGGCCGACGGTCGCCCGTCGCTGGCCCGCGACGTCGATGCCTGCGAGGCGATCCTGGCGATGTCGGGCACCACCAACGGTCACCTGGCCACGCAGGGCTTTGAGACGCTCGAGAAACGGACCGGGGTCAAGCTCGCCGACCTTGCCGCCGAGCACGAAGGCAAACGGATCACCTTCGCCGACACCCAGGGACCCCCGGTCCCGGTCATCACCTCCCCGGAGTGGTCCGGTTCGGAGGCCGGCGGTCGGCGCTACTCACCGTTCACGATCAACGTCGAACGACTCAAGCCATGGCACACCCTGACGGGGCGGATGCATTTCTACCTCGACCACGACTGGATC
>DAITND010000421.1:0-2062 GCA_036834825.1 Dermatophilaceae bacterium | reverse complement strand
ATGCAGCGAGGCGGCGTCAAGGGCGAGCCCCGCATCGAGTTCTACGACTAGCCCCGACTAGCCCCGCTTCAGGTCGCGGCACTCATGGTTGCTGATGAGCTGCCGGATCTGATCGTCGCCGATGGCGACGCCTGGCAAGGGTGGCTCGGCGCGCACCCCGCGAGGTCGACCGGCGTGTGGCTGGTGCCCGCCAAGAAGGGCACGACCGACCCCACCCGCCTCACCTAGGACGTCGCCCTCGATGAAGCGTTGCGCCATGGCTCGATCGATGCTCAGGTAGGCCGCCGAGACGAAGGCACCTACCGTCAACGCTTCACGCCCCGGCGGGCGCGCAGCCATTGTCGGCGCGCAACGTCGCCATCGTGCCAGCTCGAGTCGCGCGGGGCCGAATGCAACCGGCGGGTTTGAGCCAGGTTGCCAGTGCGAAGGCCGCTGCCCGCTGGGACGCGGGATAGCCGACCAGGCCAGCATGGACGTGCCAGCCGCCCTGGATGCGGCACTGACCCCAGCACCCAGGGCGAGGGCCATGTTCGAGATCCTGGACCAGCCAGAACCGCTTCGAAGTCCTGTGCCGGATCGCGAGCGCCAAACGCGATGACACCAAAGCCCGTCGCATCCAGCAGTTCGTTACCATGCTCGAGCGCGACGAGGCGATCTACCCGCAGAAGCGCATTTCGACCGGTGACCGATCCCTGCAGTGCCTTGGGTGCCTGAAGACTGTGCCGGGCGCTGGTAGGGGGCTACCAGCGCCCGGCACGGACGCCTTGGGGTCAGCGGGTGATGACCACCTTGAGGGCCTTCGTCTCCGCTGCGCGGGCGAAGGTGTCGTAGGCGTCCATGATGGTCTCGAACGTGAACCGGTGGCTCACGAACTTCTCGGGCGTGAGCTTGCCCTGGGCGACAAGCTTGAGCAGCATCGGCGTGGTGGTAGCGCTCACCAGGCCGGTTGTGATCGCAATGTCCTTGATCCACAGGTCCTGCAGCCTCAGCTCCACCGACGTCCCGTGAACCCCGACATTGGCCACCGTCCCCCCAGGCCGGATGATCTCGGTGGCCATACCGAAGGTCTGCGGAATGCCCACGGCCTCGATCGCGACGTCTACGCCCAGGCCATCTGTCATAGCCATCAGCTTGTCCTCCCAGCCCGCGCTGCCGCTGTTGACCGAGTCGGTGGCGCCGAAGTTCTTGGCCTGGGCAAGTCGGTTGTCGTCCAGGTCGATAGCGATGATGCGGGACGCCCCGTAGAGCCCGGCGGTCATCATGGCTGAAAGGCCCACCGGTCCGGCGCCAACCACGGCCACGACATCGCCAGGCTTGACGCGGCCGTTGCGCACCCCGATCTCGAAGCCGGTCGGCAAGATATCGGAGAGCATGACGGCGGCCTCGTCACTGACGCCCGCGGGCAGCTTGTGCAGGGAGCTCTCGGCGAACGGGACGCGCACGAACTCTGCTTGGGTTCCGTCGATGAGGTGGCCGAAGATCCAGCCGATGCCCGAGGTGCCTTCCTTGTTGAGGCAGTGCGCAGGGAGCTGCTGGTGGCAGTAGGAGCACGAGCCACACGACGTGATGCAGGAGATGATCACACGGTCGCCCACGACGAGCTTGCCCACCGCAGAACCGACTTCGGTGATGGTTCCGACACCCTCGTGCCCGAGAATCCGTCCGTCCGTCACAGCCGGGACGTCCCCCTTGAGGATGTGCAGGTCGGTGCCACAGATCGTGGTCGTGTCCACCTGCACGATCACATCGGTAGGGTCGATGATCTTGGGATTGGGAACTTCTTCCCACGACTTTTGATTCGGTCCGTGGTACACCAGAGCCTTCATGAAACGTCCTCCAAGTCGCCACGTGCCCGGACCGGACGGCCGGGCTCCGCGGGTGCGCCTTTGCATCCCACCCATCCTCAGGCCGAAATACTGGGCCCCATGTGACCAAAGTCCTTGTTATTGCCGCTATTGCGAAGTTCACACGACAGATCGCCCGATTGCGGCCAAACATGGCGTAAGAATGACGCTGGCCAGGAGCACCAGGCGCCTGCCGGAAGTTCATAGGGACGGGACAG
>DAITND010000420.1:0-2073 GCA_036834825.1 Dermatophilaceae bacterium | reverse complement strand
CCATGTCCCAGACGTCTTCGTCCTGCGGGGCGATGTTCCAGTCACCCATCAGGGCGATCTGGGCGCCGGGATCCGTTGACAGCCAGCCGCTGGCCGCTTGGCGCAGGCGCTCGAGCCAGTCCAGCTTGTAGTCCAGGTGCGGGTCGCCCAGTGACCGTCCGTTGGGCACGTACAGCGACCAGATGCGTACGCCACCGCAGGTCGCACCGATGGCGCGGGGCTCGGTAGCCGGCGGGTCGCCAAAAGAGGGCATGTCCGGGAAGCCGACTTCGACGTCAGCCAGGCCGACCCGCGAGAGAATTGCGACGCCGTTCCACTGGTTCAGCCCGTAGTGGGCCACCTCGTAGCCGAGGGCGTTCAGCCCCAACATCGGAAACTGCGACTCGTTGGCCTTGGTCTCCTGTATCGCGAGCACGTCGCAGTCGCTGCGTTCGAGCCACGCCTCGACTCGGTCGACCCGTGAGCGGATGGAGTTGACGTTCCAGGTAGCAATGCGCACGTCGATGATCTTAGGAGAGTCAGTGATTTGAGGAGAGCGGCATAGAGTGCCGGTCATGACAACCGCACTGGTCACGGGGGCGACCTCCGGAATCGGACACGCATTCTGCCGCGAGCTGGCCGAGCGAGGCAACAATCTGGTCCTCGTGGCGCGCCACCGGGCCAGGCTGGAGAACGTCTCCGACGAGCTGCGTGCCCGGCACTCCATCAATGTCGAGATCCTGGCCGCGGACCTGTCCAAACGGGCTCAGCTGCGGCGCGTCGCCGACCGTGTCGCCGATCGAGACCGCCCCATCGACCTGCTGGTCAACAATGCCGGCTTCGGCATGAGCAAGAGTTTTCTGAAGGGGGACCTCGCCGACGAGGAAGCCATGCTGGACGTTCTCTGCCGCGCGGTGCTGGTGTTGTCGCATGCGGGGGCACGGTCGATGAAGGAACGGGGACGCGGCCACATCATCAACGTGTCGTCGGTGGCCGGTTTCGTGCCGATGGGCACGTACTCGGCCGCGAAGGCTTGGTGCACCTTCTTCACCGAGGCCCTGGCGCAGGAGTTGGCCGGGTCTGGCGTTTCCGCGACGGCGCTCTGCCCGGGTTTCACCCGCACCGAGCTGCACGAGCGCGCGAACCTCGATATGTCCAGGCTGCCCGAGGCGATGTGGCTCGATGCCGACAGATTGGTCCATGACTGCCTTGATGACGTCCGGGCCGGCAAGGTTATCTCCGTGCCGGGAGTGCAGTACAAGGTGATTGCCGGCATCGCTCAGGTAGTGCCGCACGGCCTCGTGCGCACTGTCTCCGGCCTCGTTGACTCCATGCGCCGGCCCAAGAGGTAGCTGCCCTCAGATACGCGCGGATAGGCTCAGGTCTCGTGACTGACGCCACCGACCCCACCGACCCCACCGACATCACTTCCGCCACCATTGCGCCCAACGTGTCGCCACGCGACCGTCTGCTCGAGCTGATCAAGGCCAAAGCCATCGTCCGCGGCCGGGTCACCTTGTCCTCCGGCAGGGAAGCTGACTACTACGTCGACCTGAGACGGATCACCCTGGATGGGGAGGCCGCGCCCCTGGTGGGCCAGGTGATGAACAAGCTGACCAAAGACCTTGACTTCGACGCGGTGGGCGGACTCACTCTCGGCGCAGACCCGGTGGCGACGGCGATGTTGCACGCGTCGGCCGCGGACGGCCGGCTGCTGGATGCCTTCGTCGTGCGCAAGTCCGGCAAGGCTCACGGCCTCCAGCAGCGTATCGAGGGGCCGTCGATCAGGGGGCGTCGGGTGCTCATCGTCGAGGACACGACGACCACCGGAGCCTCACCGATGGATGCTGTGGCCGCGGCCCGCGAGGAGGGCGCAGAGGTAGTCGCCGTGGCGACCATCGCCGACCGAGCGACCGGGGCGAAGGAGAAGCTGGAGGCGCTGGGCCTGACCTACGTCACGGCATACAGCCTGCAGGACCTCGGCCTGGCCTGAGGACCCTGTGACGCTGGTCGGTGGGTCGCGGATCCTCAGGTTGAGAGCCCGGCGATCGTCACCAAGATCCAATAGAGCACGACCAGCGCGCCGATGACGGC
>DAITND010000419.1:0-2075 GCA_036834825.1 Dermatophilaceae bacterium | reverse complement strand
GCGTCGGCGCCCTTCCGGCAAATGTGGACCGCTGACGGCGGCCGTCTAGTGGCAAGGGTGGTGGTACTCACCCGCGCCGATCCGGACAGCGCCGCGGCGCACACCCTGGTTCGGGCGTTGCGCGACGATATTCCGCTGGCGGTCGGCGGCGGGGTAGGCACGGCGGTGACCGGGGCGACCGCCCAGGGCATCGACTTCGACAAGGTAGTTGTGGGCTCGGTGCCAGCAATCCTCGCCCTAGTCGCACTCGCGACGTTGCTGCTGCTGAGCTGGGCATTTCGGTCCTGGCGGCTGCCGCTGCTCGCATTGGCACTCAACGCGCTGGTGGTCTCAGCCAGTCTCGGCGTGCTTACCGTCGTGTTCCAGTGGATGTTCAACAGCCCGGTCAACAGCGTCACGCCGCTGCTGCTGTTCGCGATCATGTTCGGCCTGAGCATGGACTACATGGTGATCATGATCTCTCGGATGCGCGAGCTCTACCTGGCCGGCCACAGCCACACTGAGGCGGTCGCCGGCGGGCTTCACCGCACTGCCGGACTGGTCAACGGAGCCGCCCTGATCATGGTGGCGGTGTTCGCGTCCTTCGGGACAGCCGAGATCAGCATCGTCCGTCAGCTTGGTCTCGGACTGGCGACCGCGGTGACCCTGGACGCGGTAGTGGTCAGAGTGCTGCTGATGCCCGCGGTGCTGCGGGTGATCGGTCCCAAGGTCTGGGGACGCGCCGAGGTGGTCCCCGCATCCGCCCCGCAGATCGAGAGCGACCAACGCGTCCCGGTCGGTGCCAGTTGACAACGTGGATGAATCGGCAGATGGACGCGGCCGTGCTACGCGATGGGGACATGACCGTCGTTCTGGACGGAGTCGCACGGTTGCGATGGAGCCACCCAGGAGCCGACCAGTGGCTGCTGTGCGGGTTATGGCCAACCGGTGAGGAGCAGGAAGAGCTGCTGCAGCGCCTCGTTGCCGGGCATCCGTTGCTGGTGCTACTGGGCCATGGCCCAGCTACGGTGAGCGTGTATCGGCGCGAGGTGGCCACCGAGCTCGACCGATTCGAGAATGTCATCGAGTCCGACCCGCTGCTGGAACTGTCGGTACCGGTGCTCGACTGGCTTCCCGAGCCTCTGGCAGCCCATGGCCGCGACTTCGTCGCCCGCACCGACGAGCTGGTCCGGACAACCGCTGAGGCCTTGCTCCCCGCGCTGATCATGGACGTCGGGGTGGCTGACGCCAACCTCCTCTTCGCCCGCAGGACAGCTCGGGCGGTCTCGGCCCCGGGCTGTCTGCAAGCGGCGCGTCAGGTGTTCGCGGCGCGGACCCCCGCGTTCGCCAGGGCATTGGTCACCCGATGACAGGCCGTGTCGTGATCGTGACAGGCGCCGGGTCGGGGCTGGGGTGGCACATCACCCAGGCGCTGCTCGCGCAGGGTGAGCGGGTGATCGCCAACTACGCCACCTCCGGTGATCTGCTCAACGACCGCGTCACCGAAGTGGGCGCTGAGCGTCTCGTACCGGTCAAGGGCAGCATCTGCGACGAGTCCACCAGTGAACAGCTGGCTCACGAGGCTGCCCGACTCGGCGGTCCGCAGGCGGTCATCCACAACGCGTCCATCACGCGCGACGGCCTGCTTGTCAAGATGTCCCTGCACGACTGGCAGGCCGTGCAGGACGTCAACCTGCGTGGTGCCTTCCTGGTGTCAAAGCACGCGGTCCGCAAGATGCTCCGTCATCGGGCAGGCCGGGTGGTCTACATCTCGTCGGTCTCCGCTGTGATGGGAAACGCGGGGCAGGCCAACTACGCGGCGAGCAAGTCGGGGCTCGACGGGCTGGCCCGATCTGTCGCTCAGGAGTACGCAGGTCGCGGTATCAGCGCGTGCGTCCTGGCGGCCGGCCTGATCGATGTCGGTATGGGTGCCCGGCTTGCCCCCGAGATCCAGCAGGCCAAGCTGGCCAAGATCTTGGGTGGTGGCGCGAACCCGGAGGAGATTGCCGGCATCGCGACGTTTCTCGCCAGCGACGCGGCTTCCTACATCAACGCAACTGTGGTCCACGCCAATGGAGGGATCGATTTCTGATGAG
>DAITND010000418.1:0-2084 GCA_036834825.1 Dermatophilaceae bacterium | reverse complement strand
ACTAGGCAAGGTTTCCTCCCTGCCCTGAAGGGCACGGTTTCCACCCCAGATCACCGGTCAACGTCGCTGATCCTGTTCGTCGCATCGCTGGCCGTCCTTGACGCTGAGCGCGGCGCCAAGAGTGCCACGATCACCACGTTCGGGGACGCGCTGTGGTGGGCCATGACCACGGTCACGACCGTCGGCTACGGCGACCGCTACCCCATCACCACTCAAGGCAGATTCATCGCCGGTGGGCTCATGCTTGGCGGCATCGCTCTGCTGGGCATCGTGACCGCCTCCCTCGCGTCGTGGCTGCTCGACAAGGTCCGCGAGGTCGAAGAGCACGCTCAGGCCGCGACCCGCGCCGACATGAATGCCCTGACCAACGAGGTCCGCGCGCTGAGGGCCGAACTCGCCGCGCGCGATCCCGCCACATGACGCACAGTTGATCACTGAGGGATTCGGGGGCTGGCCTGCCTTGCAGGTTTCACGATGACGGGTCGAACACATCCAAACCCGCAAGAGGCGGGGGCAGTGTCTTGCGCTGGCCATGATCAAAGGGGAGACCATGAAGAAGACCCTCGGGCCGACTACCGCAGTACTGGCGGCCGTCGTGCTGCTGTCTGGCTGTGGTGGTGCCACCCTGAAGAGTTCTTCGACCACATCCCTATCAAGTCCGACTTCGTCATCAAGTTCGACGTCGTCTCAAACGACTACGGCGGTGAGCACTCCGAGCACGACACCGCCGACCGTGCCAGTTACGCCAAGCCCGCCCGCGACCCGCAAGACCGGCGGCATCGTGGTCAACGCCGCCGGGGCTGTACTGCCGAATCGTGCGCGCACACCGGGCGCGGTCAACCCTTCCGTCAGCCAGGCCAATATCGGCCAGACGATCTGCGTGTCTGGATGGACCGCGACCATCCGGCCACCCTCGTCGTACACGACCGATCTCAAAGGGGCCCAGCTCGCCTCCGGGTACACCTACAAGGGTGATGCCGCCAAGGGTGACTACGAAGAAGACCACCTCATCTCACTCGAACTCGGGGGTGCTCCCAGCGCGGAGGCCAACCTGTGGCCCGAGCCCTACAACAGCCCCGAGGGGGCCCGGGTCAAGGACACCGTCGAGAACAAACTCCATGCCCTGGTCTGTGACGGCGCTATCACCCTGGCAACGGCCCAACGGGCCATCGCAGCCAACTGGTGGACCGCCTACCAGACCTACGTCGGGGCACCGGCTCCCGCACCAGCACCGGCACCGGCTCCCGCACCGGCACCGGCACCGGCTCCAGTACAGCCCGGCAACGGCGCAACCGCGCTCTGCAATGACGGCACCTACTCCTACGCAGCCCACCACCAGGGCGCGTGCTCGCACCACGGCGGCGTCGCGGTGTTCTACAAGTAGACCCCCGGCCACAGCCACTTCGAGTTTCGGCCGAATTGAGGCACTCGCCATACAGGAGAACACCAAGATGGCTCGAATAGCCGGAGCTGCAGTACTGGTCGCGATCGGGCTATTGCCTGGCTGCGGCAATGGGTCCACCGGCGGCGGAGCGGTCGTGGACGATCAGTCGAAGACGATCAGTCGAAGACGATCAGCAAGTCCAGATTTCCTGACTGGCCATTGACGGTCGATTCCGGGGTTCTGAGGTGCGTAGGCTCTGGTGGCGTGGGCAAGGTCACCATCGAAGTTGACGGAAAGACCTATGGCATCAACGGATTGGCGAGCGGGGACAAAGTGAACCTCGACATCCGGCCAATTTGGGCTGACGCAACGACGGGCGGCGTCAAGAAAGACCTCAGTCCGCTCATCCAGGAAGGCTTCCGCCTCTGTAAGTAAGGGTCCGCCAGAGAAGGACATCGCGCGCACCCTTGAGGACGGCGATTGACTGAACCCCAGATTGACGCGCCGAAAAGCGGAATCGGCTTCCTCGCATGCCCTCTGCGCGACCTCGCCCAGGCCGACCATGCTTCCCGAGAATGCGGACCGCTCTGTCTGCGACGGGTCTGACAGCCTCTTGGCCGCGGGGTGACCTGTGGGCAAGACGCAGCAGCCCGAGCAGCCATTCGGGTCGCCCACCACCGCCAAGCCACCCGGCATCCGG
>DAITND010000417.1:0-2098 GCA_036834825.1 Dermatophilaceae bacterium | reverse complement strand
GGGATCAGGAAGTCGGTACCGGTCTGCAGCACCTGCCAGCCGTTGCCCGCCCTGGCCAGGATCTTGCCCCGATCCGTCAGCACGACAACGCCTCGCAACCCGCCGGTGTTGGTGACCAGGCGCGTACCGGCGACCGGCGGCATCGGCGTGATCTTGCCACCGATCTCCACCAACTGAGGCCCGATGGCGTCCTTGGGGCTGACCCTGCCGACCACCGCCAGGGTGCTGTCATCCACCCACGCCAGATCAGTCGCGGCGGTGAGCGTCCACCCGACCCGAAGCGGTTCGGCCGCCAGGGAGACAGGCGCACCGCTGGCAGAGCGGACGATCCCCGCGACAACGACCTGAACGTCTCCGCCCGCGCGGTCGGTGGTGATGAGTGCCACCCGTTGGTTGTCCGTGGCCACCTTCATGGCGAGCACCGTGCGGTTGGCCAGCCAGGGGACCGGGATCGCGCGTGGTCTGGCTTTCTCCATCGGAGTCTGCGACGTGTCGATCACCCACACCCTGGCTGCGCCGCCGGACTCCCCGGCAACCCACAAACCGTTCACCGAGTCGTACGACGGTCTGGTCAGGTCACTGCCGAACTTGGCAAGCGTGAAGTGCCGATCCCACTGCCATCGCGCAAGATCAGCGCGATCACCGCCAATTCCCGCGATCTCCTGACCGTTCCATGACAGGGCCAGGGAGATCCATCCGGTGGGGATCTTGGGCAGTATGGAGCTGGCCGGCAGATTGGGAGGCTTGGGCGGCCGATCCTGGTCGAGGGGGCGATCCGAGAACACTCGAGTCAGGTCTGAGCCGGTGCGCAGGATTGCCGTCTCGACCGAAGCAGAGGTGGCGGACTGGTAACCCAGCGAGGTCAGGCTCGACACCCAGCCCGGGGTGTCGGGCAGGTCCAACCCGGTCCCCTTGACCTCGAGCGACACCTCGGACACCGCGGCGACCTGCGTCAGCGTCGTGAGGAACTGCGCCCACATCGCCCGGCGCAGGTCAGGGTCGGCCGACAGCGCGACCGCCGACAGGTCGACCACAGCCCTGCCAGACTGGACCGTCACGCTGTCCACAGAAAGCCTTGTCCCGGCAGGGACGCCTGTCCGCGCAGCGCCGGTCAGATATGGGGGGACCGGCGCCAGCTGCGCCCGTGCCAACGTGGTGGCCAGCCCCGCAGTGATCGGAAACCATCGCCGGTCCACCACCATCGTCTGGGATGCCTTGGAGACGTAGGCCACGGTGAACGAGCGATAGTTCCGGTCCAGATCCCGGGCACTCAGCCACAGGCCAAACCCCTCCGGTGGCTGCGAGATTCGCCAGCCCCCAGACAGTCTCTGCAGCCCGAAGGTGGCCTGCGCCAAGGTGCCGGCCGGCGTCTCCCGATAGCGACCGGTACTGTCCACCTCTGCCACGATCGCGGCTGTCACCCGGACAGTGCCCGGCGTCAGCAGCTCCACCCTGAGTGCGGAGTCGTCGCCGTAGACCTTGACACCTGAATCCGGCTGCCACTTGTCCTTGACGCTCCGAACGAAGAACGAACGGGCAACCGCGTGGTCATCGTCGAAGCCTGCACCGGCCCCGGCCCGAAGAAACCCGCGCACGATCTGTTCCGGAGTCGCGCCCGCCGCCGGACCGTCCGGCTGGACCCGAACCGGTTGCAGCAAAGGCTCCCCCACCAATGAACCCTGTTGAACGGCCGTGCTGCTGGGCAGCCCGCCACAGGCGCTCAACCCGGCAACCGCCGTCATCGCTACGACAGCCATGGCGACCCGGGCCGCAAGCGGAGGCGGGCGCCTCATGACTCCCCGGTCCCTGCGGCGACAACCGGGATGGATGCCGGATCGGAGGCCAGGCTGCGTGCGCTTCGCTCCTCCCGCGGCCTCAGCGGCAAGGGGGAGGTCTCGATCGGAACCCCGGTGTGCCGGGGAAGGGTCAGCCTGAAGCAGGACCCGACGCCCGGCTCACCCCAGGCGTGCAACCAACCCCCGTGCAGCCGGGCGTCCTCGCGTGAGATCGCCAGTCCGAGCCCGGTCCCGCCGGTGGTGCGCGCTCGGGCAGGATCTGAGCGCCAGAAACGGTTGAAGACCAGGGCAGCCTCCCCCGG
>DAITND010000416.1:0-2123 GCA_036834825.1 Dermatophilaceae bacterium | reverse complement strand
AAATAAACTTCCTCCAAGGGCGTCACCTTGTCAAGGGCTCGCGTTGACTCATCAAGAATGCGCGCGTAGGTGGGTTCGTTGACTCATCAAGGAATGCGCGCGTAGAGCGCGCCTGCCGGTCTGGAGCACGGGCTGCCGGTAGGTCTCGGTGATGGGACTGACGATGAGCCAGAGGCAGGCAGTGACCAAGACGATCGCGACGCGGTACAAGCGGGCGAGCCGGGCGGAGAAGAGAGCGATCCTGAACGAGCTGTGCGCGACGACGGGCTGGCACCGCAGCCATGCTCGTAGGGCGCTCGGGCAGGCTCTGGTTCCGAAGGTGGTGCGGCCGCGCCGGCCGCGGGCCCCGACGTATGGGGCGGACGTGGTGGTGGCGTTGCGGTTCTGCTGGGCGGTGCTGGGGGCGCCGACGGGTAAGCGGCTCGCGCCGGTGATGGGTGAGCTGGTGGCCACGTTGCGGCGCTTCGGTGAGCTCGACGTCAGCGACGAGCTGGCCGGGGCGCTGGTGGGCATGTCGGCGGCGACGATGGACCGGCGCCTGGCGCCGGACCGGGCTGCGATGAGGTTGCGGGGGCGCAGCCACACCAAGCCTGGGTCGCTGCTCAAGGACGCCATCGCGATCCGGACCTGGGCACAGTGGGACGACGCGGCGCCCGGGTTTGTGGAGATCGACCTGGTCGGCCATGAAGGAGGCAACGCAATCGGTGAGCACGCGTACACGCTGACGGTGACCGACATCGCCACCGGTTGGACGGAGAACCGGTCGGTGCCGAACAAGGCCCGCAAGTGGGTCATCGCCGCGTTGGCGGACATCGCCAAGGTCATGCCGTTCCCGTTGCTGGGGATTGACAGCGATTATGCCGACCTGGTGATTATGCCGACCCCGCCACGGGTTCCGCTATCGGGACATCGTCGTGGTTGTCGACGCCTTGTGTCGTTGCCGGAATGTCTGCGCTTTGGCGCGGTTGCCACATTCGGTCATTCCGCACCATCGGCGGTTACGGCTGCGGGAAGTATCGATGTAGAGGCGGGTGCAGTCGGTGCTCGAACACTCCCGTACGCGGTTCATGTCGGTTCCGGCGAGCAGATCGAGTGTGTCGAGGGCGACGCTTGCCAACAGCTGGAGTGTCGACGCCCGCCTCCGGACGCGACCATTGGGCAGGAGTTGCGGTGTCACAGGCTGCCGTCGAGCGTGTGAGTTCAGTAGATCGAGGTCAGCATTGTCGACGTGTTGGCCGGTTAGGCGCGTGCAGACGATTCGATAGAGCGCCTCACGCATCTCGATGGCCTGAGCCAGGTCACCTGAGTTCACTGACACGGGCTCGTTGACCAGGCCAGCACCTCGAGCCCAGTCGCTCAGCAGGGCAGGCTTGATCAACTGCTCCTCGGCGTTCTCGCCTCGGCGCCACTTCAATGTCCCGACGAAGTCCAGGCTCGGCCGGCCGCTGACGAACACGAGAGTCACGTAACCATCTTGACAGGTTAGTCATGCTCAGCCAAACTCGTAATCACTCAAGCCGGTTACATAGGAGTGTGCGGTGCAGACCAAACGGCCCGATCTTGTCGTCAGCTCAGACGACTACCTGTACTTCGTCGAACGGGCGGTACGGGGTATGTGCGAGATCGTGACCGAGCTAGGCGACGTGCTTTCCTGCACCCGCCCCGAGGTGCCCAGCGCCAACACGCCCTACGGACTGCTGACCCATTGCCTGGGCGTCATGGCGTATTGGGGCGGTCACCTCGTCGCAGGCCGCCAGGTAGTGCGGGATAGGTCGGCGGAGTTCGACGATTCCGGCACAGTCGGCGAACTGCGCTCTCGCGTCGATGAGGCGCTGGAGCAACTCAAATTCGACCTGAGCGATGTCGTCCCCGAGGCGCCGCTTCGGTACGCGCCTGACCCGTGGGCACTCGGACCGGACCGGCCCATGACCCAGGCCACGGCCTTGGTCCACCTCTACGAGGAGATGGCACAACACCACGGCCAGATGCAGGTCCTACGCGACGCGCTTCACACCCCCAATGCACGCACCTGACGGGTCGACGCGTGCCTCTGCCTTCAGCAGTGACGGGCGGCCCATCGCCCTGCCCTGCGCGATCCGCCAGGTGTGCCACTAAGCCCGTGA
>DAITND010000415.1:0-2131 GCA_036834825.1 Dermatophilaceae bacterium | reverse complement strand
CGCAGGCACACTCGATCCCTCTCGGTGTGCCAGCTCCGCACATCCATGCGGCTGGTGCGCATTTACGTAGCGTCGATGGGGACCTGACCCTCAGTCCTTGTTGAAGGCGTCCTTGACCTTCTCGCCAGCCTGCTTGAGGTTGCTCACGGTCTGGTCGCTCCGGCCTTCACGTTCCATCTGCTCGTCGTCCCTCGCTTTGCCAAGGTTCTCCTTGGCAGCGCCCTTGACCTCGTCCTTCTTGTTCTTCAACTTGTCGTCCCAGCCCATCATCGGTCTCCTTTCGCGTGTGCTGAGTCCATGACGTGTTGTCGCGGGTTGGACCTATCGTGCCAGCCTGCCGGGAGATCTCTGTTCAGTAGTAGTGCCTGCGTCCGCCTACTGCACGACCCATGGCGCCGAGGATCCACAGGATCACACCAACGACCACCAACAGGAAGCTGGAAGGGTGGGCCGGTCCTCGATCAGCCGGTGCTATATCTCCAGTTCCAGTTGCCCCATCCGACCGCGACGGCGATGGCCACGCCTCCCCCCGAGTGGGTGACATCACCACACGGGAACACCACCACCAGGGTCTTGAACCGTGCAGGCCGTTCCACGACGTCCTTGCCGGCCGTCACGCCTTGTGAGCCCAACCGTAGATCTGCGCCGCCGTGATGACTGTTCGAGCAGGGATGGTCCACACTGGGATCATGGTTCGCGCCAAGAGTGACGACATTGGATCCGATGACGGCGGCCAGTTCTACGAGACCGAGCCAGGCGACCTGGAACAGGACCCTGTTTCGTCCCTGCACGACACCGATGAGGAAACCGGTGACGAGGCAGGTCTTAAGGACACCTTCAGCATCGACTTGCGGGAGGCCAAGGAGCGCGGCGTCGAGCTCGACTCACCAGGTGGGCAGGAGCCAGAACTGGACTAGCAGACGGCTACCGAGCTGGACGACGGGTCAAAAGCGCTCAACACCGCGCAGGCCCCGTCGCAGGATATCGCCCGATTCGCCTGCGAGGTCATCCATGACATCGCAGGCGCGTCACGAACGCCGATCCTGACGGCCACGGTCAGATCGTCCGCCAGGCATATCCATTCTGCGAGTCGGGGGTGAAGTACGCAGAGGGGAGTCTCAGGGGTGGGCAGCACGTGCTAACGATCCGTTCATAGGAGATAGCTGAACGTGGGCGCGGGCCGCTGTGCGGCCGACCTCATTTCAGGATGTTGACCGCTCGCGCGAGGACAAGCGCCGTGGTCGAGAGGGCAATGGCGCTTTGCAGGGCCATCAATGACTTCGCCCACCGCGACAGCGGCATGGTGTCGGTCGGCGAGAAGGCCATGACGTTGGTGAAGCTGGTATAGAGGTAGTCGAGGTAACGCGGTTCCCAGTGTTCGGGACCCATCTCCGGCGAGACCATCTGGGGGAAGAGGAAGTCCGGGTGCGGGTCGGTTCCGGCTGCCCGGTTAAAGGGGCCGCCACGATCCAGCTCCCAGTACCAGATGCCGAAGACGATGATGTTCGTCAGGTAGATCGCGGCGCCGGTGCTGAGCAGACCGATCGCATCGTTGCTCGTCTTGCCACTCAGGATGCCGTAGTCCAGGACCAATGCCGACGCCACGTTGTCTAGGGTGATCAGCCCGGCCAGCGCCATGGACAGGTAGCGTCCGATCCGCGTCTCGCGAGACAACCGCACCGGGTTGATCGCCGTCAGCACCACCAGCAGCGCGATCTCCAACAGGGGCAACAGCCACCGCGGGTGCAAGCCATAACGGCCGGACAGCCAGATCTGCAAGGCGATGACGACCACGATGGAGGCCGAGACGGGCAACCGGTTCTCCGGTCCGGTGGGCCGCAGCCAAGCCGGCATCCAGTCCGATTCGACAGCGTGTCTGGCCCGGGCCCGGGACATCTGGGCCCACGTGGGGTGAGATGGGCGTCCCGCGGAATCCGCATCGCGGGGTAAAGGCTCTTCTTGTTCGGCCCTCGTGCCTTCTTCTCTTTCGGCCATGGCGTCATTGTGCGCCGTGGACTCCAAGAACCCGGGGGGTCGCTAGTGTCAAGCAAGCAGGGTGTGAAGGTCGCCAAGGCGCCACCTTCGGCCGTTGTTGCCACCCCCTCAATCAGCCGGATCGCGAATGTCTCAG
>DAITND010000414.1:0-2138 GCA_036834825.1 Dermatophilaceae bacterium | reverse complement strand
CGCACCGGCAGATGTTGCCAGCAAGCCCCTGGCGGATCGCCGCGTCGTCCGGTGTCGCATCTCGCGCGAGTAACGCCACGACTGACATCACCATGCCGGGCGTGCAGTACCCGCATTGCAGCGATCGTGCCTCGACAAACGCGGCCTGCACCGCGTGCAGACGTCCCTGGGAAGCCAACCCCTCCACCGTGGTCACAGCAGCGCCGTCCAGCGTCTCGACGTCCAGCGTGCAGGCCCGGGCCGCGACCTGATCGACGAGTACTGTGCACGCGCCGCACTGCCCCTCACCGCAGCCGTACTTCGTCCCGGTCAGACGCAGATCGTCACGCAGCACGTCGAGCAGTGTTCGGCCTGACGGCACATCGACTGCGAACTCGCTGCCGTTAACGATGAACTGCACCACATCCCAACGCTAACCCCTGCCGTTCCGGCACGCTCGCCAGGTACGACAAGAAGCGCGACCGGGTCGACCACCACATCGACAACACGCTCTCAGCGAACCCAGGGCCACCCTGTCCGGTGATCCATCGGTATGCGGTGCGGGTCTGGCCCACCCATGCTGTTGGTCATGAGCCGTGGTCCTACTCGCCGGGTCCCCGCCTGCTGGCGTCCGCGCTGTGTCGGGCCAGCTCCACCAGGAATGCAGATCGCGAGGCGGATCTGCTGGGTCATCCGTACATCGGTCTTGAGCACCTCGACCTTGGCCGCCTGCACCTGGCAGGACAGACTATGGATCGCGGCGCGCTTCGCCAGCGAATGCGGGTCAATTCTCCTCTGCGTTGGTGGCGACCACTTGGTCCCCGCTGCGCGCTTGGCCGTCAAGGTCGCGAGAGGACACAGGCCGCCCGCCTATCCGCAGACCGTGACGAGCCCGGCGATGATGCCGCCGGCGCCCGGTAACCCAACGGTTGCGGCTACGGGAGAGTTCAGCCCGAGGGGGCGGCTGCGGGCTGCAGGTTCGTTGCTGGTCCGGACTCTCCGGTGCCGAACCGGATCCCCTTCGCCTCGGCGCCCATGAGTGTCAGCGCGATCACGGCGAGCAGCACCGGGACCACCGTGACGGTGAGGGCGAAACTGTAGCCGTGGGTGGCGGCGAGGTGCTGTTGTATGGGCAGGTTGAACGCCGCCAGGAGGTTGCCCAGCTGGTAGGTGACCCCTGGGTAGAAGCCGCGGATCTCGTCTGGCGACAGCTCGCTGAGATGGACCGGGATCACCCCCCACGCCCCCTGCACGCACATCTGCATGAGGAACGAGCCCAGGATGATCAGCCCGAGCTGGTGGGAGTAGGCGAACAGCGGGACGATCGGCAGCGCCAACGCCGCGGCGAACACAATAGCTCGGCGACGTCCGATGTGCTGGCTCGCCGTCCCCACGATGGATCCGCCGATGAGGGCACCGATGTTGTAGATGATCGCCACGCTCAGCGCGGTGTTGGACGAGAAGTGCAGACCTTCCTTGAGGAAAGTCGGGTAGATGTCCTGCGTGCCGTGGCTCATCCAATTGAACGCTGTCATCAGCAGGATCAGGTAGACGAAGCGGCGCAACACCGCGGGGTGGCGCATGACCTCCGAGGGTTTGCGGCTGGTGAGCTTGACCTTCTCCCACACTTCCGACTCCTTCAGGCGGGTCCGCAGGGTCAGGCTGATCATCGCGGGCAGGAGGCTGAACGCGAACAATCCCCGCCACCCCCACGTCGTGAAGTGGGTGATCCCCAGGTAGGTCACAGCTGCCAGCAGGTACCCGACGGCGTAGCCCTGCTGCAGCAGTCCGGAGAAGAAGCCCCGCCGGGCCAAGGGGATCTTCTCCATCGCCAGGGCCGCGCCGAGCCCCCACTCCCCACCCATTCCGATGCCGTAGAGCAGGCGCAGCCCCAGCAACCAAACGTAGGACGGGGCGAAGGCGCAGGCGAAGCCGACCATCGAATAGAAGCTGACGTCCACCAGCAGGGGCAGACGGCGCCCCTTGCGGTCGGCCCACACCCCGAAGATCACGGCGCCCACCGGGCGCATCAGTAGGGTCGCGGTGGTCAAGAACGCCATCTTCGTCAGTGAGACATGGAAGTCCTTGGCGATGTCGGCGTAGACCAGCACCACGATGAAGTAGTCGTAGGCATCCATCGTCCAGCCGAGGAAGCTCGC
>DAITND010000413.1:0-2139 GCA_036834825.1 Dermatophilaceae bacterium | reverse complement strand
GGGTCCCGGCGCTCCGCCTCGTCGAAGATGCGGCCGACGACAGACGCGGCATCCTGGCAGCAGCGGCACAGTGCAGCGCCCCGATCCCCCCAGGGGGCGATGGACGTCATTCGTCGCCCCGACACCATCACCAGGGCGGACGATCCGCGGTCTGCATGAGCAAGGCAACCCGCACCACCGGGTCAGGGTCGAACACGACAACCACACCCTGCTTATCCACATCAGCGACGAGGACGGTGGCGGCTGGACCACCGTCGCCATCGACCGCGCCAGTCGCGCCTGGTCCGTGGCGCAACGAGACACCCAACTCGATGCAGCCACCCACGCTTGCCCAGAGCTCTACCGGCCCTGAACGGCGACCTTTCACAGCGGCTGCAGCACCACGGCCGCACGTGACCCGTTGGACCCTCCGCTTGCGATAAGGACCTCAGTGGGGCCGGTAAGCGTCGGCGCGTCCGAACACGCCGACGACGGTTACGAGTCGACGCGCATCGTCAATCCGATAGAGCACGCGGTAGGTGCCACGGCGGGCGCTGTGCCGGTCGTCCAGAGGTGGACGCAGCTGTTTGCCGACGCGATGCGGGTTCTCGAGCAGCGGGCCGACGATGAACTCATAGGCCGCGAAGGCCACCGGTTCGGGCAGCTGTTCAGCGAGCTGCCGGCGAGCGGTGGGAGCGATGACCAACTCGTGCCGCTGATCGCTCACGCAGTGGCTCGCCGAGCCTGCATGGCCGCAGCGAGACTCTCCTGATCCTCGCCCTCTCCGCGAGCCAGCTCAGCGTCAGCCTCACCGAGCGCACGCAACGCTGCAGAGTCGGACAGGACGGCAATCGTCTCCTCCAGCGCTTCGAGATCGTCCACGGCCAAGAGCACCGCGGTGGGGCGTCCATGGACCGTCACCGTGATCCGTTCGTGTTCCGTCCCGGCACGCGCCACCAGCTCGGAAAGATGAGCCTTGGCCTCTGCTAGCGACCTGATCTCAGACATAGTCACAAGTATGACCATTACTCGACGGTCGGGCAAGAGGGTCTTTCCCGAACCGAGCGGAGGAGGCCACTGATGATGGCGTGCTTCGGTGCGCTGCCGGTGAACGCCGCGACCGCGGTGGACCAGCCCATGTGAGGAGGCGCGCCATGATGGCGCTACTCATCGGCTAACGCACGCTGCTCCACCGACCAACAAGACCTCACCGCCCAGCGCGACGGCCTTCTCGGCCTGGGTGTCGAGGCTGCCCGGGTCTACGTCGACCACGGCCTGACCGGCACCACGCGCGACCGGCCCGGGCTCCGGGAAGCGTTGGCGGCCTGCCGCGAAGGCGACACGCTGGTGGTGACCAAGCCGGACCGGCTCGCCCGGTCCCTTCCCGATGCCCGCGCGATCGCCCACGAGCTGACCGCGCGACAGGTCCGGCTCAACCGTGTCCGACGCGGAGGACAAGCACCAGAAGTCGGTCGTTCCCGATCTCGTAGATGATGCGGTAGTCGCCAGTGCGGACTCTCCACTTGCCGGCCCCGCCGACGAGTCGGGCTGCCGTGGGTGGCCGCGGATCGGAGCCGAGAAGCTCGAGAGCTGCTTGGATGCGGCGACGAACCTGCGGGTCGAACTTGCGTAGTTGGCGTGCAGCCGCTGGCGCCAGGGCGATGCGGTAGGTCATGTCAGGCCGAGATCGGCCTTGACCTGCTCCCAGGGAATCGGGGTCTCGCCCGTCGTGCGCATCTCAGCGCGGGCAGCTTCTGCGGCTCGGATGTCGGTCATGTCCTCGGCGAGCTGGAGGATCTCGTCGAGGTCGTCGGCGTCAATGACCGCGGCGACGCGTCGCCCTCGGCGGGCGAGGTAGACCGGGGCATGCTCAGCGCGAGCGCGGTCAATGATCGAGGCCAGCTGCTGTCGCGCCTCCGATACCGCGAGTGAAGGTCCAACGGACATGTTCCAAGAGTACATGGGACACCTCAGATGTACGCCCTGGGTCCGCGAGGCCGGCGCTGCAGTGGAGGGATGGTGGCGGAGGGACCGAGGTGCTGGCGACAGTCCCCGGCGTGACGGAAGTCGGCCGGCTACTCCACCGGTCGACCCGGCCGCCGACGCCAAATTGGGTAGGCACCCCCGTAGGCAGACCGGATCATGCCGCACACCCATGCC
>DAITND010000412.1:0-2148 GCA_036834825.1 Dermatophilaceae bacterium | reverse complement strand
AGAAGGACTTCTACGCGATCCTCGGCGTTCCTGCCGATGCGGACTCGGCCGCGATCAAGAAGGCCTACCGTAAGCTCGCTCGCACGCTGCACCCCGACCAGAACCCAGGGGACAGCGCGTCGGAGAAGCGTTTCAAGGAGATCGGCGAGGCCTATGCCGTCCTGTCCACTCCTGAGGAGCGCAAGCAGTACGACGCCATCCGCTCGATGAGCCACGGTGGGGCCAGGTTCACCTCCGGGGGGCCCGGTGGTGGTGGTGCTGGGTTCGAGGACGTCTTCAGCAACCTGTTCGGCAGCGGCAGCGGTGGTGGCAGCGGCAGCGGTGGTGGGGGTGGCCGCGGTGGCAACGTTCGCTTCAGCACCAGCCGTGGCGGCGCAGGGCAGCCGAACCTCGAGGACATCCTTGGTGGCATGTTCGGCCCGGAAGGTCAGCAGGGCTACGGAGGCTTTGGTTCCACAGCGGGACCACGTCGTGGCGAGGATATCGAGGCACGGACGACGCTGTCGTTCCGCGACGCGGTCGAGGGGTCGACGGTGACGCTGAGCACCGCCAACGGTTCCAGGATCACCGCGCGTATCCCGGTCGGCGTTAAGGACGGTCAGAAGATCCGGCTCCGCGGCAAGGGCACCCCGGGCGACCAGGGCGCTGCGGCGGGCGACCTCATGCTCACCGTGCAGGTGGAAGAACATCCCGTCTTTGGCCGGGACGGCGAAAACCTGACCGTCGATCTTCCAGTCACTTTTGCCGAAGCCGCCTTGGGGGCAACGGTTTCCGTGCCGACGTTGTCCGGTGACCCGGTCAAGGTCCGGATTGCAGCCGGGACCCCCAATGGCCGGGTGCTACGTGTCAAGGGCAGGGGCATCGCGACCAAGAACCACGCTGGTGACCTGCTGGCCAAGGTGAGCGTCGCGATACCCCAGCGGTTGTCCGAGAAGGCGCGAGAGGCCGTGGAGGTTCTGCGCGCAGAGGAGGGCGATGCCGACCCCCGGGCGGACGTGTTCGCCAGGGCCCGGCAAGGCTGAGCAATGGACGCCGTGCAAGGCTCCGGCGGGTTCTCCCCCGATGACGAGACCCCGGTCTTCGTGATCTCGGTCGCGGCGCAGCTGGCCGGCATGCACGCCCAGACCCTGCGGCAGTACGACCGGCTGGGTCTGGTCTCACCATCGCGCACCCGCGGTGGTGGACGTCGTTACTCGGCGCGGGACGTCGCACTGCTGCGGGAGGTGCAGCGCCTCTCGCAGGACGAGGGTGTCAGCCTGTCCGGCATCCAGCGCATTCTGGATCTCGAGAACCAGGTACAGGCACTTCGGGCACGGGTGAGCGAGCTGCGCGGTCAGGTCGACGCCCTGAAATCGGCCATGGGTGCAGGCTCGAGGGTTTTCGCCGCCGGGAGGGCTGGTGAGGTCGTGGCCGTACGGGCCGGCCAGCGCCCAGCGCCCAGCGTCATCCCGTCCTCGGCACTTGTCATCTGGCGGGGACGCGGCTGAAGCAAGTGCGGGAGGGGCGTTGGGGTAGTGCCGTGTGGAGTCCGCGCGGGTCAGTCCTGACCGAGCGCGGCGATGAACGCCTCATGGCTGGCTCGGCTGAACGGGACGAAGCGCACCAGGTCCAGCTCGCCCAGGTGAGGTGAACCCCGAAGCTCGGCGACCGCGATACGGGCGACCTCGGCTATGTCCCAGCCAAAGACCCCTGAGCTGATCGCGGGGAATGCCACCGACCGAGCCCCGACGTTCACCGCTTCCCTGATCGAGGTCTTGAAGCAGGATTCGAGCAGAGCTGGATCTGTCTGACCTGCATGACGATTCGGGCCGACGGCATGAATCAGCCAACGTGCCGGCAGGTTCCCGGCGCCGGTGGCCACGGCTTCTCCGACGCGAAGACCTTGGGGGTAGGTCGTGCGGCGCAGCGCGCGACACTCCTTCCAACAGGCTCGGACCGCCAGCCCTGTGGATAGCCCCGGAAACTCCGCTGCCGCCAAGCAGAGAGCTGTTGGCGGCGTTGACGATCGCATCAACGTTCTCGGTGGTGATGTCCCCTGGATGGCCTTGATCGAAGCTACCTGTCGGGCCATGGTCCCGACCGTAGTCCCGGAGGCCTACGGCAGCACAGCAGTGCAGATGTTCCGGTTGGACTCACAGTGATGGCTAG
>DAITND010000411.1:0-2157 GCA_036834825.1 Dermatophilaceae bacterium | reverse complement strand
GAATAGGTCATCGGTTCGATTCCGATAGGCGGCTCCACCGCATCACCGCAGGTCAACGGGGGTTTACGCCCGTGATCACGGGGCCCGATCCGAGTCAGGGTCGGGCCCTATGGGCGTATTTTGGGCATACACGGACTCTGCGACGCCCTCTGTGAGCGCGTCCAGGGCATCGCTGACCTGGTCCAACTCGCTGTCGAACAGCTGGGCGTAGATCTCTGCCGTCACGGTGATCGAGGAGTGCCCCATTGCCTTCTGGATGTACTTCAGGTCCGCTCCGGCGAGCCTGGCCAGGCTGCCGAAAGTCCGACGAAGGTCATGGGGGGTTAGTCCTTCAAGGCCGAGATCCGCGCAGACCTCGTTCCAACGCACGTCACGGCGCCAGTTGAGGTTGCGCAGGGGTCGACCGTGCGCAGTGGTGAAGACGAGATCATCAAGCGGGCGACCCTCAATTCGAGCTTCCAGCACTCTTGCCACGGTGCGCGGGATCGCGACCTGCCGTGCTTTCTTGGATTTCGGGGCTGCAGTGTTCAGTCGGCCGCCTATTTCCGTGGTGCGCTCGACCACCGACAGCCGGTGCGCGGCCAGGTCCACGTCGCAGACGCGAAGCGCCGCGAGCTCTGACCACCGAAGGCCGCAGTAGGCGAAGACCAGGACGGCCCCGCTGCCGTAGCCGGGGCGGACGGCGAGCAGGGACAGGATCGGCTTGCGGTCGGAATCACCTCCTCTGGCGGACTCTTCGCGCCGCCGGTTCATCCGCACGTTGTGGGCGGCGACTCGGCGTTCGTTCTCGGACACTGGCCACGCGTCAAGAGCCTCGGCCAGGTCGTGGACCTGCTGCACCGTGAGGAACCGTTTGCGGGCCGGGGGCACTTTCGGCAGGTGGACGTCTTTCGCGTCGTTCCTGTGTAGGCGCCGGTCCCGGACCGCTAGGTCCAGCAGCAGTGACAGCACCCGGTGGGCATACCGGATGCTGTCGGGCTTGTCGCCGTGTGCCTGCATGGTGTGAACCCACGCGGCGATGTCGCTGTGACCAATGCGGTTGATGGACCAGGTGCCGAACTGGGGCTGGACCCGCATGCCCCACGCGGAGCGGTAGTTTGCACGAGTGGTCAGTTCGAGGTGGCCCTGGCCGGCGGCGAAAAGCTCCCACACAGCGTCGAGGGAGATCTTTCCCCTGCGGGGGTCGATCCACTCGCCCCGAGACTGCTCAGCCTTCATCTGAGCCTGAAAGGCGACTGCATCGCGGCGGGTACTGAAGGAACGCGACCGAAGTTGCCGATCGGGGCCGTAGTAACGGGTGCGGTATGTGATTGCTCCCGAGGCCCGCTTCCTCTTCTCAATCACGAGCCGCTGCCCGCTGAGCCTCGATGTAGGCGACGACATCGGACATCGCCCAGCGTCGGTGCTTCTCCACCTTGAAGGAGGGTGGACCCTTTTTCGCGGATGCCCAGTAGTGCACGGTCGAGACTGGCACCTTGAGGATCGTGGCGACTTCCCGGGCGTCGATGAACTCCGTGTCGATAACTGGCTTCATCATTCGTTCACCTCACTGCTTCACTCAGGAGCTGCTGCCCCCGAGTCGAGCGGGCATGATTACCCGCAACTGACATGACTACCGCTCCCCAGGTACACGATGTGCCCTTCTCGTTCGGGGGGAGTGTCCGCGCGTCGGTCGGAGTTGGTCGAGCTTCCTCGCGCGTCGAACTCCGTTGCGAATCCTGCATTTGTGTCGTTTGAGAGGCCAGCCAGCGTGGAGGTGGGGCAGCCGCCGATTTTGCAAAACTGTCTGAGCCGACCGCAGAGGATTGACCTTAGAACAGGTCGGGTCCACTGAGGCTTGTGGCTGGTTCGAGGTCTTGACTTGAGGGTCTGGCGGCCAGGGCCTGGGTGGGTAGCTCAGTTGTGGCAGCGGGCCGCAGGGAGATTTCGAGAGTTGTCTGGGCGTGGCGTGCGGCGCTGGATCCCTGTTGTGCGGTGTCGATGAGCTCGGTTCCTTCGTCGAGCTGGATGGCTACGTACCTTCCTTGGTTGCGGTCGTGCATGCGTTCTAGCGTTGCGGGAAGGATCCGAGCCGGCGCGAAGAGCAGCCCGGAGCGGATGAGTGGCTCGGGCAGTAGTGCGGCGGTGTGGGTCAGCTCGACGAGGTCGGTTGCGGCG
>DAITND010000410.1:0-2161 GCA_036834825.1 Dermatophilaceae bacterium | reverse complement strand
TTAAGGGCACTAGCACCTCAAGCTAGCGCGTCTGCCATTCCGCCACCCGGACAGGATGATACGAGGCGCTTGTGGGAGCACCTGCAACGAGGGGGAACGATAGCACGCAGGAAGACCCGCTTCCGAACCGCCAACTAGGGTTGAGCACATGACGGACACACTGACTCCCGATGCCGAAGTTGTCCGCATCTGCCGCGACCTGATCCAGATCGACTCGAGCAACTACGGCGACGGTTCCGGGCCTGGCGAGCGAGCCTGTGCAGAGTACGTCATGGGGGAGCTCACCGAGGTTGGGCTGGACCCCTGGTACGTCGAGAGCGAGCCCGGTCGTGCCAATGTCCTTGTCCGCATCGAGGGTTCGGACCTAGACCGTCCCGGGCTGGCCGTCCATGGACACCTGGATGTTGTGCCGGCGAACGCCGTTGACTGGCAGTTGGATCCCTTCGCCGCGGAGGTGCGGGATGGCTGCGTCTGGGGGCGAGGCGCGATCGACATGAAGGACATGGACGCTATGATCCTGGCCAACATTCGCCACCTCGCACGATCCGGCGTCAAGCCACCACGTGATCTGGTGTTCTGCTTCTTCGCCGACGAAGAAGCCGGGGGAGTCCTGGGCAGCCATTGGGTGGTGGACAACCACCCGCAGGTGTTCGAAGGCGTCAGCGAGGCGATCAGCGAGGTCGGAGGCTTCAGCGTCACCGTGCCGGCCAAGGGCACCGGCACACCGACCCGCGCATACCTCTTGCAGACTGCGGAGAAGGGGATGGCCTGGCTGCGGCTGACTGCCCAC
This sequence comes from Dermatophilaceae bacterium, assembly GCA_036834825.1. Lineage (GTDB taxonomy): Bacteria > Actinomycetota > Actinomycetes > Actinomycetales > Dermatophilaceae > UBA4719. The sequence goes on along the minus strand of DAITND010000410.1, from coordinate 1,371 downwards.
GGCCGGGCTGGGCACGGGTCGGTGCCCAACGACGAGAACGCGATCGTGCGCCTCGCATCTGCGATCGGCCGAATCGACGCGCACGTGTGGCCCCGCGAATACATCGGTTCGGTGCGCCAGCTGCTCGACGGCCTCAGCGAGATCACCGGCACCCGGTACGACGACGATTCACCGGAGCAGATTCTCGCCCACCTGGGTGGGGCCCGCGGGTTCGTCCTCGGCACTTTGCAGGACACCGCTTCGCTGACGATGCTTCAGGCCGGCTACAAGCACAACGTCATACCCCAGAGTGCTTCGGCGTCCTTGGACTGCCGATTCCTGCCAGGTCACGAGGACGATCTGATGACGACGATCGGAGAGCTGGCCGGGGAGTATGTCGCTGTCGAGGTTCTTCATCGCGATATCGCCCTGGACGCCCCTTTCAGCGGGGACCTGATCAACACGATGAAACAGGCTCTGTTGGCCGAGGACCCCGGCGCGGCGATCCTCCCGTACTGCCTTTCTGGCGGCACGGACAACAAGGCGTTGAGCACTCTGGGCATCACCGGCTATGGGTTTGCTCCGCTTCGCCTGCCCGCTGATCTGGACTTCGCCCCCATGTTCCATGGCATTGACGAGCGGGTTCCAGTTGAGTCCCTGGAGTTCGGTTCCCGGGTCCTGCAACGGTTCCTCGCCACCTGCTAGCAGCCGATCACCCCTGGTGGGCGACCGTGCCCTGCTGGACGGTGCGCTGAACGCGAATAATCTTGCGCCGCAGCCAGACCTTGCGCGCACCACCGAAGTAGAGGAGCAGCCTGGAGAGCTCCCAGTGGCCGTACTCGGCCTCCTGTGCGACCGCGCGACGAAGGTCCCCGGGTGACACGCCGCTCGGGAAGACCATCACGCGATACTGATACTCGACCATCGTTGCCCATTCTGTCCCAGAACCGGGTACCTTCAAGGCATGAACGCCGACCCGCGTGCAGCGCTGGCCAACCTGACCGCTTCTCTCGAGAGGCACCTTGAAGCCTCAGCCTCACGCCGGGGTGAGAATGACCCCACGGTCGTGGCCGCCTATCAGGCGGTAGCCGACGCCTTCGACCTCTATGACGACGCCCTGTTGGAGGCCTATGGCGAGGTCACTCCTTTGGAGATCTACAGCGGTGACGACGGCGACGACGACGATGACGACGATGACGGCGACGAGGTGCTGGACGACCATGGCGACGAGGACGGCGACAGCAATGGTGTCTATCTGGGGCTTGACGACAGCGACTACGACGAAGAGCCCTCTCGCACTAAGTGATTCATTTCCAGGTGCTGTTGCCTGAACGCGGGTTTGTTGTAGCCCTGGAGGTCAGTCGGAGACGTCGTTCAGGGCCTGAATGATTT
>DAITND010000409.1:0-2167 GCA_036834825.1 Dermatophilaceae bacterium | reverse complement strand
CCGTGCAGGGGCCCGAACAGGGCGTTGATGCCGGCCGAGACGGAGGCGAACAGGTTGGCGTGCGAGGAACCGACCAGACGCACGGTCGACGTGGAGCAGTTCTGCTCGTGGTCGGCATGCAGGATCAGCAGCTGGTCAAGCGCCTTGACCTTGATCGGGTCGAACTCGTACGGCTCGGCCGGGAAGCCGAAGGTCATTCTCAGGAAGTTCTCCACCAGCGACAGGGAGTTGTCGGGGTAGAGGAACGGCTGGCCGATGCTCTTCTTGTAGGCGTACGCCGCGATGGTCGGCAGCTTGGCCATGAGGCGGATCGTCGACATTTCGACCTGCTCGGCGTCGAACGGGTCGAGGCTGTCCTGGTAGAACGTCGACAGCGCCGAGACCGCGGAGGACAGCACGGGCATCGGGTGCGCATCTCGCGGGAAGCCCTGGAAGAAGCTGCGCAGGTCCTCGTGCAACAGCGTGTGGCGGCGGATCCGCGCGTCGAAGTCGGCCAGCTCGGCGGCGCTCGGGAGCTCGCCGTAGATAAGGAGGTGAGAGGTTTCCAGGAACGTGGAGTTCTCGGCCAGCTGCTCGATGGGGTAGCCGCGGTAGCGAAGGATGCCTGCGTCACCGTCGATGTAGGTGATCGCCGAGCGGCAGGAGGCCGTATTGACGAAGCCCGGGTCAAGGGTGACGCGGCCGGTCTCCTTCAGCAACTTCGATACGTCGTACGCGTCGCTGCCCTCAGTGGCGCGGAGCAGTGGGCAAGCAAGTTCCTTGTCGCCGGTGCGCAGGATCGCGTCGGCTGAGTCGATACTCATGAAGCAGTTGACCTCCTTGTATGCCGGCTACATTGCCGGATCATGCGTTTGATCACGCTACTCCAGTGAAAAGGTGGCGCGAGACCTGAAATCAAGTGTGGGACACCGTTGACCGCCCTGTCTACGAGCGGGCCAAACGCCTCGTCGCGGCCCTGATGCGTTCGTCCGAAGCAGTCAGGGCAACGCGCACATGACGCCTACCTGCGGCGCCGTAGAAGCTGCCCGGAGCCACCAGGATGCCCAGCCGGGCCATCTCGGAAACCAGGGACCAGTCAGAAGACTCTGGAACCGTGCCCGCGTCGTCTGCGGCGCGCTCGTCCCTGGTGGTCCACAGGTACAAACCCGCTTCCGAGTGCTCAATTCGGTATCCGGCGCTCTCGAGAGCGCCCCTGAGGTGCCCACGCCGGATGCCGTAACGCGCCTTCTGCTGCGCCACATGCGTGTCGTCGGCCAGGGCTGCGATCATCGCCTGCTGAATTGGCCAGGGCACCATCATCCCGGCGTGCTTGCGGATCTCCAGGAGCTGTCCGACAAGCACCGGATCCCCCGCCACAAACGCGGCACGATAGCCCGCCATGTTGCTCTGTTTGCTCAACGAGTAGACAGCGAGCAGGCCCTCGTGACTTCCATCACAGACTCGTGGGTCAAGGATGCTCGGAACCGCTCCCGGAGATGGCAGTTGAGACCCCCCGGCCATCACATCGGCGCGCCAGTCCAGCTCGGCATAACACTCGTCACTGGCGACTATCACCCCATGCTGCCGCGCCCAGCGCACGATCTTCGCGAGATGCTCGATGCCGAGAACCTGCCCCGTGGGATTGCTGGGGCTGTTGACCCACAACAGCTTTGGCGTCGTCGCCGAGGTCATCGGGCCCAGGCCGCTCAGGCTGTCCATCGGCCGGGGCGAGGCGCCGGCGAGTCGTGCGCCAACGTCATAGGTCGGATAGGCAAGAGCGGGGAAGACGACAACATCTCCGGGCCCGGCACCGAGCAGGGTGGGCAGCCAGGCCACCAACTCCTTGCTCCCCACAGTCGGTAGGACCGAGTCCGGGTCTACGTCCGGAACGTCGCGACGACGTGCAAACCACGCCGCTACCGACTCCCGAAGGGTGGAGGTGCCCCAGGTCTGCGGGTAGCCGTGGGCATCGGCCGCGGACCTGAGGGCGGCCATGACGACATCCGGCGTGGGGTCGACGGGGGTCCCCACCGAGAGGTCGACGAGCCCCTCAGCATGAGAACTCGCCCGCTCCTTGTAGGGAGCAAGCGAGTCCCAGGGAAACTCCGGAAGGCTATCCATCCTGTTCGTCGAAGTCGTAGCCCATTGTCTAGCTGCCCTTTCGGCGCTACTCGTCGTGCGGCTGCGG
>DAITND010000408.1:0-2177 GCA_036834825.1 Dermatophilaceae bacterium | reverse complement strand
GCCACTGGTAGAGCAGAACGTGCTTGGGCGTGGAGCTGATCCACTCCTCACCGCGCACGACGTGAGTGATCCCCATCTCGTGGTCGTCGACGACCACCGCGAGGTGGTATGTCGGGAACCCGTCTGCCTTGACGATGACCTGGTCGTCGGGGTACGGCGCGTTGAGCTCACCACGGATCAGGTCCGTGAACCGCGTGTCCAGATCAGCCGGGATGAGCATCCGGACGACCGGAATCTCCGAGAAGCCAGGCAGTGCGGCTCGCTGCTGGCGGGTCTTGCCATAACAGAGCCGGTCGTAGCCGGTGGGCTGCTTGGACTTCTGCTGAGCCTCACGCATCTGCGCCAGCCGCTCGGTGGAGCACCAGCAGTGGTAGGCGTGCCCGCGCTCCAGCAACCGGTCGACATACGGGGTGTAGTGGTCCAGCCTCTCGGACTGACGGTAGGGAGCGAAGGGTCCACCGATGTCCGGACCCTCATCCCAGTTCAGGCCCAGCCAGTGCAGCATGTCGAAGATCTGCTGCTCGCTGTCCGGGCGGAACCGGGCCTGGTCCGTGTCCTCGATCCGCAGGATGAACTGCCCCCCTTGCTGCCGGACGAAGGCCAGGTCGAAGAGGGAGACGTATGCCGTGCCGACGTGAGGGTCGCCGGTGGGCGAGGGCGCGACGCGGAGGCGAACAGGACGGGGGGAGGTTGATGCGCTCATGATGACCCCGATTCTAGGGCCGGGCGCCTTGACCGGAAGCGGCGGTCAGTCGCGACGGATGAACGGGTTCGAGAGGACACCGATGCCCTCGATCTCGACCTCGACGCGCTGGCCGTGGGCGACGGGCCCCACGCCGGCCGGAGTCCCGGTGAGAATGACATCGCCGGGGAGCAGGGTGAATGCCTGCGAAACGTGGGCGACCAGAACAGCCACGGTGTGGATCATGTCGGCTGTCCTGCCGTCCTGGACCACCTCACCGTCGCGGCGGGTGACGATCGAGAGGTCACCGGTATCCAGGTCGGTCTCGATCCACGGCCCGAGAGGGCAGAACGTGTCGAACCCCTTGGCCCGGGCCCACTGCCCGTCGGTCTTCTGAAGATCACGGGCCGTGACGTCGTTGGCGCAGGTGTACCCGAAGATGACGTCGCTGACCCGCTCGATCGGGACGTCCTTGCACATCCGACTGATGACCACAGCGAGCTCACCCTCGTAGTGGACCTCGTGGCTCTGCCGTGGCATCACCACGGGGTCCCCAGGCCCGACCACGGCGGTGTTGGGAATGAGAAAGATCAGCGGCTCTTCGGGAGCCTCACCGCCCATCTCGGCCGCGTGCTCGGCGTAGTTCTTGCCGATGCCGATCACCTTGCTGCGGGGGATTACCGGCGCCAGCAGCCGAGCGTCGCTCAGCAGCACACGGTTGCCCGTGAAGACGATCGGTTGATAGAGAGGGTCGCCCGCGACCTCGGCGATCCACTCCGCGCCGGGGTCTCCCTGCACGACGCCGTAGGTCGGGTCCTCACCAAGGGTGTATCTCGCGATGCGCACCAACCGAGCCTAACCGGCCGGCTGCATCCGGCCACGCGTAGGCTGGACAACCCATGGCGCATCCATTGACGCAGGACCAGTGGCGCCCCTCGAGGCCGCACATCACGCTCGGATCGACAACGTCACTGCCGGCCACCTGAGCCGGCGTCAGGGCGCGCGCGCCCACCCGGTTGAGGACTTCCTGTTCACCTACTACATGTACAGCCCGGCCCAGCTTCGCCGCTGGCACCCAGGCGTCGGGGTCGTGCTCGAAGGTGCCAGCGAGCGCGAGACATGGAAGTTCTACCGGTATGCCGACGGCGCCGCCACCCTTGATCTCGATGCCTTCGTGTCGACCCTTTCGGCAACGGTCCGGTTCGTCAAGGAGCTGTTGTCCGAGACAGCCGCCCGCCCGGCCCACCTGGGGTGCTTCGGCCTGCACGAGTGGGCGATGGTCTACCAGCAGACGCCCGGGCAGCACCGTCACTCCAGCTGGCCGCTGCGCCTGGGGCAGGTGGGCAGCGATGAGGTGGTCGAGTCCCACCAGATCCAGTGCTCCCATTTCGACGCCTTCCGGTTCTTCAGCGAACCGGCCAGAGGGCTGAACGCCCTGTCGCCATCGCGAGATTCCCAGGTGGCCATGGAACAACCCGGTTGCCTGCACGCGACC
>DAITND010000407.1:0-2220 GCA_036834825.1 Dermatophilaceae bacterium | reverse complement strand
CCGACCCTGCTGGTCTGCCCGATGTCGCTGGTCGGCAACTGGCAGCGTGAGGCTGCCCGCTTCGCCCCCGCGCTGCGGGTGCACGTCCACCACGGGGCCGAGCGGCCCAAGGGCAAGGCCTTCCAGGCGGTCGTGGCGTCTTGCGACCTGGTCGTGACGACATATGGCCTCGTGATCCGCGACATCGACGCGCTGCGTGAGATGAGCTGGCGTCGCATCGTCCTGGACGAGGCCCAGGCGGTCAAGAACGCGGCGACCCGGGCGGCGGTTGCGGTGCGGTCGTTGCCGTCGGCCCGCCGGTTCGCGGTGACCGGGACGCCGGTGGAGAACCGGTTGGGCGACCTCTGGTCGCTGATGGAGTTCGCCAACCCCGGACTGCTCGGTCAGCCCTAGTCCTTCAAGGAGCGCTTTGCCACGCCCATCGAACGCCACGGCGATGCCGAAGCAGCGACCCGGCTCAGATCACTGACCCAACCGTTCGTGCTGCGCCGGCTGAAGACCGACACCTCGATCATCACCGACCTGCCGGCCAAGATCGAGATGGAGGTGGTGTGCTCGCTGACCCACGAGCAGGCCTCGCTCTACGAGGCGGTCGTCGCGGACATGATGGACCGGATCGAGAGCACCGACGGCATCGAGCGCCGTGGACTGGTCCTGGCGACCATGACCAAGCTCAAGCAGGTCTGCAACCACCCTGCCCAGTTCCTGAAGGACGGCAGTCGCCTGGCCGGACGCTCGGGCAAGCTGGCGCGCGTGGAGGAGACCCTCGAGGAGGTGCTCGCCTCGGGGGAGAAGGCGCTGCTGTTCACGCAGTATGCCGAGTTCGGCGACCTGCTGCGCACTCACCTCGGTGCCCGGTTCGGCCGCGAGGTCGGGTACCTGCACGGGGGGCTGAACAAGGGTCAGCGGGACGCTCTGGTCGCCCGGTTCCAGGACCCTGCTGGTGACGGGCCGTCCCTGTTCGTGCTGTCCCTGAAGGCAGGGGGTACGGGGCTCACCCTGACTGCAGCCAACCACGTCATTCACGTCGATCGCTGGTGGAACCCCGCGGTGGAGGACCAGGCCACCGACCGTGCCTTCCGTATCGGGCAGACCCGCTCGGTCCAGGTGCGCAAACTGGTATGCGCAGGCACTTTGGAGGAGAAGATCGCCCTGATGATCAAGGAAAAGCGGGGCCTGGCTGCCAGCGTCGTGGGCGCCGGTGAGGGCTGGCTCACCGAGCTCTCCACCTCCGCCCTGCGTGAGCTGTTCACCCTCGAGGCCGGGTCGGTGGTGGAGTGAACCCGCCCGGTCGCATCGGTGGTGGACTGAGACCGCCAGGTCGCGGCCGCTCGAACTGGTCAGGCGGCTTCCCGCCACCTGCCAAGCCTCGCGCTGTGGAGGGCGGGCTCGTTGCCCGCAGCGCGCGAGGTGCGATCGGGGAGCACTGGTGGTCACGGCGCTTTCTCGAGGTGTTGGAGTCCTTCGCGCTGGGGTCCCGGCTGACCCGCGGCAAGAACTATGCCCGACGAGGTCAGGTGCTGTCCCTGGATGTGGCCCCGGGTGCGGTCACTGCCTCGGTGCAGGGCTCCCGAAGGACTCCCTACAAGGTGTCGATCTCGTTGCCCGCCTTCAGCGAGCTCGTGTGGGCCAAGGTCGAGGTAACCCTTGCGGAGCAGGCGATCCACAGTGCCAGGCTGCTCGCAGGCGAGATGCCTCACGACCTCGAAGAGGTCTTTCTGGCCGCTGGTGCGCCGCTGTTCCCGCAGCGGGCCAAGGACCTGACTCTGAGCTGTTCCTGCCCGGACTGGGAGGTCCCGTGCAAGCACCTCGCGGCCACGTTCTACCTCCTCGCGGAGAGCTTCGACGACGACCCCTTCGCCATCCTGCTGTGGCGCGGACGCAGCCGCAAGGCACTCCTGCAACGGCTTCGCGAGCTGCGCGGCGGCGATACAGCACATCCTGCGGCGGAGCGGGCGCTGCCGGACGAAGGTCCTCGTGTGGGAGCCATGATGGCGCTGGCTGATCTGCCCCTGGCCGAGGGCGATTTCTGGACCGGGGCATCAGTCCCGGCGCTGCCTGTCCAGGCGGAACTCCCGACGGACCTGCTTCTGCGCCAGCTCCCCGTGCCGGGAGCGTCCCTGGGTGGCCCGGATCTCGTGAGCTTCCTCGCGCCGCTGTACGCCGTGTTCGGCGAGTCGCCCGATTGAGGTCAAGTCTCGATTGACGACCCGGAGTGCG
>DAITND010000406.1:0-2221 GCA_036834825.1 Dermatophilaceae bacterium | reverse complement strand
GTCCGGCACGCCTGGTTCAATGGTGACATGTACATCAAAGGCCGAGTGGAGGGGGTGCAAATACCCAGGCAACTCCGTTTGAACAGCGGTTATGCGTGTCCCGCAATCGGTTGGACGCGTGTTTGCCGGGTCCCCCCGCTACTATGAAGTAGCAGCTCAGAGGCCATTTCCCATTGGGAGAGGGCCTCTTGCATGTGTGGCCCGTGACCAGATTTGTGACCGACACCGTCTCAGTCGTTCCGCTCCGTCTCATATGGGTCGAAACCGGGGGCGCGTTCGGAGATTCTCGGGACGTATTGTGACGGGTCGGGACACCTGAGACGCGATCGCCGGGTCGAAACCCGGCGATCGCATTTGGCTGGACGTTGGTCTCCTACGGGCGTTTGAACACGGCGTGGTCACCGACTCGGCGCCAACGGCAGCGCAGGTCATCGTCGACAGTGATGAGTTCGAAGGTGGCGCGACCGTCGGGGCCGGCGAATGACCAGGCCATTTCGAGTACGCCGGCCGCGTTGCGGACGGGCTTCACCCGCAACGCCGAGGGCCAGGGAGTTGACGGATCCGCCGCGTAGGCGTCGCAGGCTGGCCCGAACTTTTCTTTGACCGCGAGACGAAAAGCGGTGCGGTGTTCGGGTTTGAGTCGTCGGTAGTCGCTGTCAAATGCAGGGGTCGTCTCGAACTTCACGACTTCGCAGCCGTGGAATCGAGTTCGTCCAGGTGGGTGAGGAAGTCATCGGTCGACTCGTGCACAGCCACCTCGCCGCGGGCAACGTGCTCGTCGACTTCCCGCTCACGCCGCTGCCAGTGTTCGGTCCAGAACCACGCCTGATCGGCTGGCACCGGCAATGCCGCGCGCAACTCGATCACCCCGTCACCGCGCTCGAGGATCTCGACCTGCGCGCCAGGCTCATCCAGATGCATCCGTCGGCGTAGCTCGCTCGGCAATGCGATGAGTCCGCGGGACTGCAGTCCGACGTAGCCATGAAAAGTCATATCACCACTATGTCAGTGCAGCAGATAAGCCGCAATACGTCACAACTGATTTACCGTACCTTACCCCCGATGGACCTTGACATGGATGGCGGCTGGGTGCGTGATCCTCCGTATGGATACCGCTCCCTTCATCGGGTAGTTTTGCGATCCTTGCAGGCAAATCCTGGGAGTTGAGCAGCATTGATCGTTCTTCACGCGTGGTGGTCGATCCAGCGCGATCCCAAGGGTGAGCTGATCGTGTGGGCCGAGGACTCCGAGGCGCCGGCGTATCCGCCCGTGGGGCGAGGTCGCCGCCCCGCCAAACAGGTTCATCCTTTCGCCGTCTCTACGCAGGCGTTGGCAGCCACAACAGCACGAGATGGGGCCCCGGGTGCGGCTGTTCTCGCCTTACCGAACCAGGGCCGGGGCCCGTCTGCCTCAGCAGAGATCAGCCGGACCCGCGAGCAGTCGCAGACCCCGGAGTCCCTTGCCGAGGGACAGTGGGTGGTCCCGACCCTTGCTCTGGACCCTCAGACCGCCCTGGGCTTCCTGCTGGCAGCGGATGACGCCGAGATCGACTGTGAACGACCGATCCCCGGTAGTGACTTGCGGGCGTTGCAGGCTCTTGCCGGGTTTGCCGTGGATCTCGTCGGACGCGGTCGGGTGCTGCCCGGCGTGCGAGACGCGGGCGACGGTCGTGCGATGGCGATGTGGTCTGCGGTGGTGACCGGAGCCGACGCCGTGTGGTTGCGCAGGTCGGCTGCGGGACTGTCTGGTTCCTTCACGGCTGCGTGCCCGGCTGACGTTGACCGAGGTTCGGCCGTGGTGTGGTCGCTGGCCGCTGCGACCGATGCTCTGGTGGACGCAGCGGTGCGTTCACGCCTCGGCCCCGTTCCGCGCCGGCGTGCGGCGGCGTCGTTCCGATCGGCACTGACCGGCTCCGACCCTTACTTCGCCACGACCCCGGCCGCCTTGGCTACCCTGGACGAGGCATTGGCGCACTGGCAGCGGGAGGTCACCCAGGTCGGTGCGGTCCGGGCCTGTTTCCGGCTGGTCGAACCGCTGGAAGCATCCGAGGCGACGGCGGGCGAGATGGTGCCTGACGCCGCGTGGCGAGTGGACTTCGCGTTGCAGTCGACCGAGGAACCCAGCCTGGTTGTAGACGCCGGGCAGGTGTGGCGGGCCAGAGGGGCGTTGCGAGCGCTGGCGCGTCACGTCGCCGATCCGCAGGAGACCCTGCTCGGTGAGC
>DAITND010000405.1:0-2232 GCA_036834825.1 Dermatophilaceae bacterium | reverse complement strand
TTTCGACAACCGAGCGGCGCCACCGACGGTCCTGCCCGAACGACAACAGCCAAGCGAGCCGGTCGTACCGCCGCGGCAGCCCGGTGAACACCTCGCGCGCCACCTGGTTGCCGAGCGAGTCGGTGGTTCGCGGCGTCGTCATGAAACTCATCCAATCCCCCGGCACCCGAATACGGAAGTCAACGATGCCCAAAGCACGTTTGTCGTCCGGCCCCGGTTCACCGGCGAAGGTCCATCGTTCCCATAGGGATCCGCTTTCGGTCAACAGATATCCGGCGGCTGGGGCTGAGGACCTCGGCCAACACGCACCCGTAGACCGTTCCGCCTACGGGACTCACTTTCTATGCCGAGATGAGTGCGACTTGCCAAGCTTGAACTGCCTTTGACACGATCTGGGCGAGGCGCGGTCCTCGAGTCCGACGAGAGACCGTGATCCGGCATACTCACCCCATGACTCACCAGGAACTCGTGAGGACCAGGCCGTGGGTCAACTCGGGCAAGGGCAAGCAGCGTGCCTGGCTGGCTGGGGGCCTGGCTGTGGCTGTTGCCGGGACCGCCATTGTCGCGACCTTGGCATTCCGGCATCCCGGCGTCGACCCTGGGGGTGACCCAGGAGGAGTGCGTCAGCAGGCGCTCCGCAGCATCTCTGTGGCCCTACCTGGCGACGCCAAGGTCCTGAGCCACTCCGTTGGTGGGCCGATCTGGGATTCCTGTGACGGCCGTCCCGACACCCAGGGGTGGAGCGATGTCATCAACGCCTACCAGTTCACCAGCGCCCACTCGGCCGCAACGGTTGTCGCGGGCGCCGAGGCGAGCATGAAGATCGCCGGTTGGAAGCTGAGCTCGACCTCCCACTCGCCACTGGGCCCTTCTGCCGTGTGGACCAAGACCGTCTCGGGCAACGTCGTAGCCCGGGTGCTACTCGGGGTCGGCACTCGTGGCCCCAGCCGGCACAGCCCCTCCTTCTGGGACTTCGTCGCTTCGGCGCCTCCAGCGGGAACACGCGCATCTGGCTGCTGAACCGACCAATGCTCCAGCAGCGTGGATGAACGCACGCATAGCCGCAGACAGCGCGGTCGCGTCGCTGTTGGGGATCCTCGTACGGCACTGGGCTGAGGTTCGGATCGGCAAGCTCTTGACGCGGTCTTTGAGGCGGGGAAACAGGCGACGTGCCTGGTTTCCGTCGCGGATTAGTGGCGAGGCTCCGGTCGCCTTCGCTCGAATATCGCCGCGAACGAACCCAACCGAAGACTGTCTCTGAGGACCAATGGCCCTGCCGGGAAAATACCCTACCGAGGTACACAGGTTTCACCGTCAAGGACGCTCAACACCGTCTGGGCCCCGGACCCTGGCAAAGTCAGGCCCGTCGCCGGATCGAGGAGGCAACCATGAGCAGGGAAGTCAAACACCAGATGGGTCGGAGCGTAGGCGTCCCGCCGGAGTGGACGTCGGTGCTGGCGGTGATAGCCCATCCGGATGACGCGTCATTCGGTCTCGGCGCGATCCTGGACGCGTTCGTCTTCGCGGGCGCCAAGGTCGAGATACTGTGCCTGACCCATGGTCAGGCCTGGACGCTGGAGGGTGCCCCTGGAGACCTCGCTGCTTTGCGCGGGGCTGAGCTGGCTTCGGCGGTGGACGTGCTCGGCCCGGCTCGCGCCGAAATGGCTGACTGCCCGGATGGGGCCCTGAGTGAAGCGGGCCAGGCCAAGCTGGTCGAGGAGGTGATCGCCGCGGCCGACTCCTGTTTCCCTGACGGGCTGCTGGTCTTCGACACCGTTGCAGTGGAGGGTCACCTCGATCATGTAACCGCGACCTCGGCCGGGCTGGTGGCCGCGGAGACGCTCGCACTGCCGGTTCTGGGCTGGGCGCTTTCGGAAGAGGTCGCGGCACGACTGAACCTTGAGTTCGGCAACCGTTTCACCAGTCACCAGGACCAGGACATCGACCTGCGGGTGACCGTCGAACGCGCCCGGCAGCGCGTGGCCAGCCACTCGCTTCAGGACGAGGCGCTGCCCGGTGGCGCTCGGTGGCGCCGGCTGGAGCTGCTCGCCAACACGGGGAGCCTTCGCTGGCTGCGCCCGGCGGGCGGCGCGGTTAGTGATCGCGCGCCCGGGACCGCGCAGCGTCGATAGCGCCCACGGACGACTGTTGCGCCAGGTCACGGTATCCCCGTAGATCGATCCGTGAGCGGGCGGTCTTCGGTCGGTGGAGCATGGTCATGGCTTGAGGGCT
>DAITND010000404.1:0-2236 GCA_036834825.1 Dermatophilaceae bacterium | reverse complement strand
CAGGCTCCAGAAAGGTCATCCGCGCAGCCTAGATGCGGCTCAGCCAACCCCAGCGCCGGCCGGGCACCCGTGGTGACTTTCGGGTCCTGCACGAGTTCCGACCCGGAGCTGCCAGAAACGAGACCCGCTGATCGATGCTGATCGGTCAGGGCACCTTGCCGTACGCACTGGGCGGTGCACTGGCTCGGTCGCTAATCGGGCGTTCCTCGGCCCGCCGAGCCATAGCTGCTGCCTGCTCTTCGAGTGAGGTGCCCTGTTGTGCCATGAGCCGTTCTTGAAGTGCAGGGAGGGCCGTGAAGTCTTTCGGCCGGCCGGCGGCTTCCTTGGACCGGATGATGTCTGCCAACGAGGCGACGGGCATCTGCTCGCCTCGTGTGTCCACCCTCAGGGCTGTGCGCACCAGGTCCTCATAGCCGTCTGTCCCGCTGGGCTTGAAACTGATGTCGAACTCACCGAACTTGCAGGTGAGGTTCCATATGCCAACGTTGGCAAGTGAAGCAGCGTCGTGGGAGAAGGGGAGTCCGTCGGGTATCCCCTCGGTGCGGATGCGGGCGTCGAGATCGGTGAGTACCTGCGCGAGACGTCTGAGGTTCTCGGCTGTGGCGCGGGGCGTGAAGTCGATGTCACGGGTCGGAGGCACCGCGGCAGCGTGCAGTTCGCCGGCGTACCCTCCGATGACGACGTACTCGACGCCGCGGTGGTTGAGCGCTTGGACGATCTTCAGCGGGTCGAAGCGATCGTCTTTCACACTAGCGCCTTGGTCGGCTTCCGGGCCCGCAGAGCGGCCGATACGGTCGCGCGATCCTTCGCGACGCGCGCGCCCTGGTAGTCCTCCCATGCCCGGCGCTCTTCCGGCGAGCGATGCTGCTCCAGTTCCCGAAGCACGTCGTCATGATCGTCGTAGGGTGCCAACTGCATATGCAGCTCGAAACCCGCTGCTTTGAGGAGCCGCATCAACGTCGGCAGCGTGGCTTGACGACGGTCATGCTCGTAGGCCGACACCATGGTCCTGGCCACGCCAGCTCGCTTGGCCAGTTCGGACTGGCTCAGACCGGCCTTTAGCCGGGCGTATCGCAATAGCCCAGCGCCCGGAGAGGGCATTTCATCGTAGACGCTCACGTAAACGATTGTATCCCTCGGCAGCTCAAAGAACCGTACGCCGGTGTCCGTCGCAACCTGAACCACTTCGCATCGCGGCCGACGAACGACATACCGTCTCCATTTGGGAAAGGCCTAGGTGAAGCCGCTGGACCTACGGATGGCACCCCCTGGACGGAGCTCGCGATGTGCCTGTCGGTCCTGTGGCAGTCCCCTGAACATTTCGCAGTCCTGAGGAGTGAGCCCGAGGTAACGAGAGCAATTGTGGACGCCCTCATCTGCCGCGATGGGTGTGCGTTCTAGTCCGGATGAGGGATCCGCTTACGTGTCACTTAGCGTCGAACCGGGCCCGTAGTCATCGCTTGCTCGTGGGCGCCCGCCCGTGGTGAGGTAGACAGCAAAGAAGCCGAGCGCATGTTTCAGTCAGAAGGGGTATTGCCAACGCCTTGTCTGGAGTCCTGGGGACAGGCGCTACAACCCAATCCCGGCTCCGCTTCGCAGAGATGCAGTCGCATGCCCGCTCACCGTCCATTCGACGCAGTTAGGGACGCAGGTAGATCTTCCTCCAGTGGAGGAGACAAGCGAGTGAGATCCAGAACAGTTCGGCGACAATGAAAAATGTCACAGCGGGATGGCCTGCAAGGGTGTCGGTGAAGTGGGTCAGATAGCTCACGTGGCCATAGCTGTGCACGCTCAGCCATGCGGTCAGGGCGTGCGAACCGAAGTACACGAAGAGGCTATTGCGACCCAGAGCAATCAGTGGCCAGGCCTGCTGAGTCGGGATCCGTGAGTCACCCCCTGGCGGACCTGCATCCACCATGAGGTGGGCCACCAGGAGAACAGCGGCAGTACAGGCTCCGATGAGGAGGGCGAATGGGGGTGTCCACTGCTTCTTGAACGCCGGGACGAACACGTCGAGCACCGCAGCGAGCGCCAGGGCACCGAGGATGATCGATCCAACCGACAGAACGGACGTTGGCTTACCACCGCTCCTGCGAGATTCCAAGAGCGCATGGCCCACAGCGGCACCAAGGCAGGCGGTGATGACGGCTCCGACGACGGAGATCAGACCTTCGGGGTCGTAGCCTACTGAGCCGTTTCTATAGAGGTGATTGACCCCAAAGACCGCGTAATCGAT
>DAITND010000403.1:0-2248 GCA_036834825.1 Dermatophilaceae bacterium | reverse complement strand
CGCCGCGCCAACGGATCATGAACCGCTCGACGATGGAGTGCGCCTTGTCGACCTCGCGTTGGGGCACCATGGGGCGATCCAGGCCGCGGGCGGACTGGGCGATGAACGACAGCGCCATCACGGAGGCCCTCGCGAGGTCTTCGCGGACCTGCTCGGCGTCGATGTCAAGCATCGGCCGGAAGCCCCAGACGGGAGCGAGCTGCGCCAGGGCGCTCTGCACGTCGACCCGTACGTCACCGGTATGGACCGGGAGGGGGAACGGCTCGGCGGGCGGTAGTCCGGGATTGAACTCGTTGTCGACGAGCAGGCCCCAGACGTGACCGTAGGGCACCCGCCCGACCAGATCGTTGATGTTGACCCCGCGGTAGCGCAGCGCGCCACCCTCCTTGTCCGGTTCGGCAATCATCGACTCGAAGGCAATGACGCCCTCCAGGCCCGGCACGAAATCGGTGTTGTTCATCCGTGGATCCTCCTCCGGGCCGGGTGCTCGCCCGGCTGCAAGCCATTGTCTACTGTCTCGAAGCGTCGTGTCACCGCTTGCGCCGGATGGCCCTGAGGGGACGGGGTTTTGGACGCTGGTCGATGGTTGGCCGGATGCGCCTGGTCAGGTCGTAACCCTGGATCAGCTGCGCCAACGGCATGTCCACCGTGGGGTGACTCGCGATCGGCTCGTCGCCGTTGAACACGATCCACACCTGTTCATCGTCCTTCCACACGGGCATTGTCGAGCCGTCCACCAGCCCCTCCGCGTGGGTGAGTGCCTGCTTGCGGGCGTTGAGCTTACCGAGCTGGCGTTGGGCGAACTCCTTGGCCGGCTCCTTGCCGTGCTTGATCGCCTCGTAAGCCACCGGGCCGTACTTCACTCCGAGCTTGACGACGTTGGTGAATGATCTTGTCTTGCCCACCATGGAGCCCTCCGTTTCGAGCGGTCGTGCGTCCAATCTAATCTCGTGCCATGAGCGATGCGCTGCGCAGGGAGTACCACGGCGAAGGTCTGACCGAGTCGGAGCTGGCGGCCACTCCGTGGGAGCAGGCGCGCGTCTGGGTGGACGACGCTGTCTATCGCGCGGCCGAGCGGGACGACGTGCCGGAGCCGTTGGCCATGTCTTTGGCCACGATCGACGCCGCCGGGCGACCGGATGTCCGGACCGTCCTCATGCGTTTCTTCGACCCGTCCGGCCCTGGCTTCGTCTCAAATCTCGAATCGACAAAAGGCGTTCAGATTGCTGGCAATCCGGCAGTAGCCGCGGCAATCGTTTGGCCGGCGATGTACCGCGCCATCCGCTTCCGGGGGATGGCTCGCCAACTCGGCCGGGAGGAGGTCGAGCGCTACTTCCACGAGCGCCCGTGGGGCTCGCGGATCGGGGCCTGGGCCTCACGCCAGTCGCAGGTTATCCGGTGCCGCTCAGGTCTGGAAGAGTCCTATCAGCGGTATGCCGCCAGGTGGCCCGACCGGGGCGGCCCCACCGATGTCCCCGTCCCTGACGCCTGGGGAGGCTTCCGGATCATATGCGAGGAGGTGGAGTTTTGGGCCGGCCGGACCAACCGGTTGCACGACCGGCTGGTATTCCTCCGCGTTGACGATGGCGGGCTCGACGATGCCAGCGCCTGGCGGGTGGAAAGGCGGCAACCGTGAGCGAACCGGCGACGACTGCAGCCGGGCGCTCCCTTGCCCAGCGTCGTCTCTTGGCGATTCCCGGTCTGGAACGAAACCTGATGGGCAGGCACCCGGTGTCGCCACAGGACGAGCTGGGAGACATCATTGCCGAGCTCGACGGCGCCGACGACGGACCTTATGCGGGCTGGGACCGCTACGGCGAGGGCGGTCCGGTCGCTGCCTTGGAGAACCAGGTCGCCGCGCTGCTGGGCAAGCCCGCGGCGGCGATGTTCCCCAGTGGCACCATGGCCCAGCAGTCGACGCTGCGGGTCTGGAGTGATCGGCAGGGCAGCCGGCGCATCGCGATACCTGGGCTGTCCCACCTTCTGCACCACGAGCAGGACGGTCCCATACTGCTCAACGACTTCGAGTGGGCACTGCTGACCACTGGCGGTGTCGTTCCTACTGTCGAGCACCTCGCGGCCATCCCGGGTGCGCTAGGTGCGGCACTGCTGGAGCTGCCTTTGCGTGATGGCGGCTACCTGTTGCCCACCTGGGAGGAGCTCGAGGCGTTCTCGCTCGCCTGCAGCGATCGCGGCGTGCCGCTGCATCTGGACGGCGCGCGGATCTGGGAGTCCGCTCCTCACCTAG
>DAITND010000402.1:0-2257 GCA_036834825.1 Dermatophilaceae bacterium | reverse complement strand
GGGCGGCCGATCCGATGCCGCGCCCGCACTTCCAGGAGTCCGACTAGCTGTGCTGTGCCACGGCCATATCGAGCTCATCGGACAACGCCGCCCCATCGCCGCTTCGCGGATCGATCGGGCGACCCCGGACGTCACCCGCGTACCACAGCGCGCTCAATGCGGCGCGCAGCCGTTCGTTCAGCGCCCCGGTCGCAGACAGGACCAGGTCGCCGGGCGCGGACACCCACGCCTGTGCCTCGCCACAGACCCATCGCGAGGTGTTGAGGTCCTGGACCGGCTCTGCGTAGGCCGCGTGCAGTGAACGCAGATCAGTGGCGACATAACGGGGTCGAGCAGCCGGCTCTGCGCCAACCACATCCGCCCACTTGTGAACGCCACCGAAGACGAATAGCGAGTCCATCCCGGCCGCGGTCGCCCCTTTGATGTCGGTGTCCAGCCGATCCCCGATCGCCAGCGTCCGGTCGATACTGGTGCCGAGAACGGAGACGCTCAATTCGAAAAGCGGAGTATGCGGCTTGCCCACGACGACCGGAGCCACGTTGACTGCCTGGCGGACCGCACCCACCAGAGCGCCGTTTCCAGGTGCCATACCCCGCTCGGTGGGCAAGGTGTCATCGACGTTGGTCGCCACCCAGAGGGCACCAGCCTGCACCGCATACGCAACCTCCGCGAGATCTGTCCAGGCAACCTCAGCCCCGTAACCCTGCAACACCGCCGTCAGGGGCTCATCCAATCCCGTTGTCGGTGTCGAGATTGCCGCCGCACTGACCGGCAGCAGACCAGCCTCCTTCAGAGCGAGGCAGACTCCGGGCCCGCCAACGGCCAGGACCCGGGATCCGCCTGGGCAGCGCTGTGCCAGGTAGCGGGCTCCTGCCTGGGCGCTGGTGATCACGCGGGATCCGGGTCCGGGTAACCCCAGGGCGTCCAGGTGGGCGGCCACCTGGTCCGGCGACCGGGAAGCGTTGTTGGTTGCGTAGACGACGGGCACCCCGCTCGAGAGCACGGACAACAAGGACTCCACCGCATACGGCATAGCCTGGTGCCCTCGGTAGATGACACCGTCTAGATCGCACACGATGCCGTCAAAGTCCTCGATGAGGCTGCCTTCGGCTCTCGAGTCGGTCATGGTGTCCGCGGCTGGGGTCCGTCGGTGTCCCCGTCCCCGTCCTCATCCTCCAGCAGGTCGACCAGGCCCAGACCGTCGAGCTCGGAAAGCCGCTCACCCGCGTCCGTCTCACCTTCGAAATCTGCGTTGGCAGCGTGGCCGAACCACGTCAGGGCTCCAGCTTCGTCGCCCTTGGCCAGCAACGCCTCGGCGTAGGCATAGAACAACCGCGGTGCCCAGGGCTCGTGCGAACCCACCTTGAGCTGGGGCAGCTGAAGTCCCACGACGGCCGCCTCGTACTGACCCAGGTCACGCCGTATCCCGGACACCACGATCGCGAGCTCGATCCGTTCGTTCTGGGCCAGAGTCGACGCCTCGGGCGAGGCCGCGAGATCCAGGGCCCGCTCAGGCCGACCAAGACCACGTTCGGCATCGACCATGAAGGGCAACATGTGCGAAGAGCCCGAGAGCCGACGGGCAGTGCGGAACTCGCTGAGCGCCTTGGCCCACTCCCCCTTACGGTAGTGAACGAGCCCCAATGCCTCCCGGGCTGCGGGAACCCGGCCAGCCCGCCGCACAGCGGTCTCCGCGTGCGCCTGGGCCGCCTCTATGTCGGTGTCAAGGAACGTCGCCACCATCACCAGGTGCTGCCCGACGCCGACCGCGTTCTCCTTGCTGAGAGTCCGCAACTGGTTCTTGACCGATCGATCCAGCTCGAACCCGGTCACGCCATCAGGAATCGCCGGCTCTGGCAACCTCGGCTTGTTCGGTGTCAGCATCGAGCCACCCCGCTGGCCCTCACGCTCTGTCCCACCACGGGGACCACGATCCGGCCCACGCTCACTTCCCCTATCACTTCCGCGAGCACCTGAACCGGAAGAACCTCGGGCATCACCCTGCGGCCGCCCCCTGCCTGAGCCTCCGCCTCGTTCAGCGCCGACACCCGAACCGCGCCCGCCCCCCCGCTCAGGTCGCCCGGATGATGAGCCTCGACGAGGTTCGTCCTCGCGAGGGCGGCGTGCAGGCTGCTCATCAGACACGGGGCCTGGCTCCATTCGTTGTGGTTTCATCGTTACGGTTGCTCGTCAGTTCACTGACCCGCCAATCTTACGACAGACGCAAAAGAGCCCTGACCGGTTGTTCCCGGTCAGG
>DAITND010000401.1:0-2279 GCA_036834825.1 Dermatophilaceae bacterium | reverse complement strand
GGCGGGTCATGAGCGGTAGTCCAGTCGGGTCATCATTCCTGCGTCCTGGTGATACGCGTTGTGGCAGTGCAGCATCCAGTCACCCGGGTTGTCCGCGACCAGGTCGACGGCTACCGAACGCATGGGTTGGACGATGACAGTGTCCTTGCGCGGACCGGGGACACCGCTGGCCTTGACGACCTGGAACGTATGACCGTGCAGGTGCATGGGATGCCACATCATGGTGCGGTTGGTGAACGTGAGCCGGGTGCGTTGGCCCTGGCGGATCGTGAGTGGCGTCATCTGGTCGGCGGTTCGCCCGTTGATGGTCCACCGGTAGCTCGTCATGTTGCCGCCCAGGTCAGCCTTTAGGTTGACATCCGGTCGTCCTCCAAGTCTGACCTGCGTCGCAGCGGCGAACGAGTCGACGGTGCCCACTGCGCCGTCGAGCTCGGCGGGCAGGTGGCTTTCCGCGGGTATGGAACCGGCCGCGGTTCGCAGCAGCGCACGGGCCAACGCGTTCTTGCCCTCGGCCATCGCCACCAACGGGAACACCCCGTCCTTGACAGTGACGACGACGTCGTACCGCTCGCCCATGCCAAGCAGCAGTGCATCGACGAGCTTGGGCGCTACGGGGAAGCCGTCGGTGTGGGTGACTGTCATCTGGTGACCCGCCAGTGCGACGCGGAAGGCCGTGTCTGCTCCGGCGTTGATGATCCTGATCCTCACCCTCTGACCAGGTTTCGCCGTGAATGTGGTGGGCGCTGCGGGGATTCGGCCGTTGACAAGGTAATAGGGGTAGGCGATGTCGCCCGCGTCTCCGCCGAGCAGCACGCTGGAGCCAACGCCCAGGCCACCCATCCCGACCATGCCACCCGTGTCGGATGTGGAAGAGGGATTCGACCCGTGGTCCGTGCCTCGCATGCCCGCCCTGCCGTTCTTGCGCAGACCCTCGAAGATGGCTGGCGGACTTTGACCAACACCATGGGTCCAGTCGTCCAGGACGACGATCCATTCCGTGTCGTAGTCCGCCCGCTCCCGCGGGTCATCAACGATGACGGGCAGGTACAAGCCGTAGTCGGTGTCCAGGCCGACGTGGGGATGTGCCCAGTAGGTGCCTGCGTCCGGCACTGAGAACCGGTAGGTGAACTCGACACCGGGTGCGATGTTCGTCGAAGCCGGCATGGCCCCGTCCATGTCGTTGCGCAGTGCGATGCCGTGCCAGTGAACCGAGGTTGGGTGGTCCAGCTGGTTGGTCACGGCGACGGACAGCTCGTCACCCACGTTGGCGCGGATCGGTGTGCCGGGCACTGTGTCGCCGTAGACCAGGGTTCGCACCCGGGGCCCACCCAGATCGATGTCGGTGAGCGCAGGGGTCAGCCGGTAAGCGCGGGTACGGCCGGTGTGGGGGCGCTTGGCTTCGGTCGCCAGGGTGGCTGCCTCGTTGATCGACGCCATGGCTCTTGGCTTCGCGGTGGTCCTCGAACACGAGGCGAGGGCGACTCCGACAAGACCAGCACCGGCCCCGGTCAGCATGGTGCGTCTGGTCACGATTGCGGGTCTGGTTGCATGTTCGGTCATGGTTCTACTCCAAATGGTTCGGCCGAAGGAAGGCAGCAGGGGAAAGTCCTGGCGGGACAGAGCTCTCAGCCGGGGATTCGCGTCAGGATCGAGGTCATCTGTGCGATCTCGGTGGACTGGCTGTCGAGGATCGACTGAGCGAGCTGCTTGCCCTGCGGGTTGGTCCCCTGGGCGAGCTCGGTCCTGGCCATCGCCACGGCGCCACGGTGGTGCCTGATCATCATCTGCAGCCACATCCGATCGAACGCCGAACCGCTCGCCCTGCCCAGATCGGTCATCTCCTGCCCGGACATCATCCCGCCTGTCTGCCCACCCATTCCGGACATGCCGGACATGCCCTGCCCTGCCGCGCCGCCGGGGACGGGTGCTCCCCAGCCGGTGAGCCAGCCCGACATCCGCGCGATCTGCGGGCCTTGAGCCGTCTTGATCTTGGGCGCAAGGGCCTTGACGTTGGTGTTGGTCCCCTGTTTGACAGCCATGTCGGCCATCACCCTGGCCTGGATTTGGGGCGGGATCATCATTGTCGCGAATGCGACGTCGGCCGCGTTCTTGGGCCCGGTGGTCTGGGTGCCGCTGGCGATGGGGGCGCCGGTTGTCCTGCCGTTCATGCCGGACACATCGTGGCCACCGTTGGAGCTGGTTCCGCACGAGGCCAGAATCAGGGTGCCGGCCAAGGCTGTGGGCAGGGCAAGGTTACGCAGGGTATGCGTCATCAAGGT
>DAITND010000400.1:0-2292 GCA_036834825.1 Dermatophilaceae bacterium | reverse complement strand
GACTGCGCACGGTGCCGTGAGTCGCCGCCGCTGTAGTCGGTGTAGGTGTAGGGGTTGGGGATCCGTTCGGTGGAGACCAGTTCCGGGGTCAGGCTGTCCTGCCAGGCTTGTTCGCCCATCGTGGTGCGGGCGTAGTCAACGGTGTTCGCGACCGCGGACTTGGCTGCGGCGAGGTCGATGCCGATGAGCTTGTGGTCGTGTTTGACGATGCGACCGTTGACGATGACGGTGTGCACATCTCCACGGCCGGCCTGGAACACGAGGCTGCCGTAGGGGTGCAGCAGCGGGTACATCGCTGGTGAGTCGTCGTTCTTGATCAGCACCAGATCAGCTTTCTTGCCCGCAGTGAGGCTGCCGATCTGGTCATCGAGTCCGATGGCCCGGGCCCCTCCAATGGTGGCCCAGTGCGCGACCTCTTCCGCGCGGAGCTGGTTGTGGACAACAGT
The DNA here is from genome assembly GCA_036834825.1 of Dermatophilaceae bacterium. GTDB lineage: Bacteria > Actinomycetota > Actinomycetes > Actinomycetales > Dermatophilaceae > UBA4719. The sequence continues at coordinate 1,846 of DAITND010000400.1, read as the reverse complement.
GTCCCCACGGCTGTGGGCTTCCAGGTGTTCGCGGGACCGGTCGGCCGACAGTGTCGCGCGCATTGCTGAGAACAGATCGGCGCTCCACCACACGCTGGTGTCCATCGACAGCGAGATCCCGATGCCGTGCTTGCGTAACTGCCAGGTGGGCGGATATCCCTGACCGGCGCTCTGCTCGCTTTCGGTCGAGACCGACACTGATCCGCCGCTGGCAGCGATGCGCTGGTAGGAATCCTCGGTCAGAGTGGCAGCGTGCACATAGGTGACCTCCGGCGTCATGAAGCCGTTCTCCCACATCAGACGGATGCTGTCGTCGTTGGTGGCCCCCCACACCCCGGCGTGGGTGGTGACCCGCAGTCCGAGCTCACGAGCGGCCTCGAACGCTGCCTTCTCCGGAAAGGCCGGATCGGCGGTGACGTCGAAGGCCAGTTGAAGACCCAGCATGTCATCGCGTGCGCTGAAGTTGCGCTTGACGAAGCTGCGGAAGTCCGCGCTATTGGCCCATTCCCACGGTGCTCCCAACAGGTTGCCGTAGGCGAGGACGAATCGCCCGGGTGATGAGCGCAGGGCATCGAGTGCGGCTTCGCCGTGCTCGACGGTCTGCAGGCCGTGGGACCAGTCCACGGTCGTGGTCACGCCCGAGTCGAGGGCCTCGACAGCTGAGAGCAGGTTTCCGGCGGCGATGTCTTCGGGCCGGAAGATCTTTCCCCAGGTCAGGTAGTAGAAAACGAAATACTGGGACAGCGTCCAGTCCGCTCCGAGCCCGCGCAGCGCGGTCTGCCACATGTGTCGATGGGTGTCGACCATTCCCGGCATCAGGATGCCGCCCTGGGCGTCGATCTCGATCGCGCCGTCCGGTACCGGCAGGTTGTGTCCCACAGCCGCGATCGTGTCGCCGATGACGAGCACTTCGCCACCGTTGATGACCCCAGCCCCGTCCATGGTTAGCACCATGGCGTTGCGGAAGACCAGTGGGCGACCATTGTTGACGGCTGCGATCTCATCAGGATTCATCGTGAGCACCTCGGGGTGTGGGCGGCTGGTCGTCAGCCGGTTGGGTTGGACAGGATTGGCCGGGGGCGCCGGTTGAGCCAGCGGGGACGTGACGAAGAACGGCGCGCCGGCGCAGCAGGGGCGGGACCGCGGCGATGGTCCCGACGGCCACGGCGGCCAGTCCCCAACCGACACCCCCGAATCCGGTGAGCCCGATCGCGTGGTCGAGCGAGTACTGGCCGGGGCCGGTGAACGCGATAACAGCGCCCAGGCCGGCGTAGACGACAGGAACTTCGCAGCCACCCAGGTGTGCCCATAACCCCTTGGGCGCGTTCGGTGCGGCTGCCACAATCATGGTGCCGATGATCACTGCGCATCCGCCAGGAGTGAGCAATCCGAGCGCGATTGCTGTCGCACCCGCCGCTTCGCTCAGCCCAGCCAAGATAGCCATCGCCGGTCCGGGTCGGAATCCCCATTGCTCGAACATCGCACCGGTACCGGCGGGTCCGGCACCGCGGAACCAGCCGAACAACTTCTGGCTGGCGTGCCCGGCCAGAAGCAGGGCCAGGCCGAGCCGAAGCAGTAGCAGACCGACGTTGAGCCCGTTACTCATGTCGCGATATCCGGGTAGGGCCGGTTGAAATGGGCGAGCTTTGCCGCGTAGTCCAGTTGCATGGCCAACGGTTCGTCGTAGTCCCGCTCGAACATCGCGATCCACAAGGTGAGTGTGAGGAATGGATGCGCGCCCATCTCGAACAGAGCCACGTGATCGTGGGTTGACAAGGCATGGCGTTCCTGCTTAGTGAAGGACAGCCAGGTCGAGGCCTCACCGGGGATGCTGTTCAACAACTGG
>DAITND010000399.1:0-2296 GCA_036834825.1 Dermatophilaceae bacterium | reverse complement strand
GGTTGTAGGGACGCTCGCGAACCCCACCTCCAGATGGGCGAGCAGGGAGTCGTACACCTCCGCGGTCCCTCTCGGAAGGCTGTCGCGCTCGACCGCGCCCGCGAAGTACTGGGCCGGCGCGACAGGGGCGCAGGGGCGCTCCTGTCGGGCACAGGGTTGGGTGGGACTGGCGGACGTAGGCGTCCATGTCGGCAAGAACCCCAGCATCGCCGGTCGGTGCCTCTCGGATACGTAGCCGCGCTCCGCCGGCCACCATGAAGTCCTCTCCTGCAGCGTTGCCGGCCCACTGGTGGTCCTGCCTGCCCAAGTGTCGCCGCGGCCAAGCCCGACAGAGCCTCAGAACGGCGCCGAGCCCCAGGACCCCGCCAAAGACAAGCCAGCCCCGCGCGCGGGGCCCGTGATGCTCGCCTGCTCGACGCGTCCGGCTCCACGTTTCTGATGGCGACGCCGGTCCTCGCCAGTTCACCCCGTGGAACGTCAAAACACAGCGATGCCGGCAACCAGTAGTCTGACCCCCGCCAAGGCCGCAGATCAGGATGTTCGGGCCACCACGCGAGAGAAATGGCCACGATGCACCTCCTGTTGGCTGAAGCCACGCAGGTCAACGCCGGAGACACCGCCTGGATCGTTGTGTGCACTGCGCTGGTGCTGTTGATGACCCCTGGTCTGGCGTTCTTCTATGCAGGCATGGTCCGGTCCAAGCATGCGCTCGCCATGATCATGCAGAGCTTCGTGACGATCGCCGTCGTCTCGGTGACGTGGGTACTGGTGGGCTACTCCCTGGCCTTCGACCACGACGCGGGCGGCGGCCTGGTCGGCGGCCTCGGTATGGCCGGACTGACCCACGCCGAGGTCGCTGTGCCAGGGATGCACCTGAGCGTGCCTCCGCTGGCCTTCGTGGCCTTTCAGATGATGTTCGCCATCCTCACCGCCGCCCTGCTCAGCGGCGCGTCCGCAGACCGGATGCGCTTCGGCGCGTTCGTCACGTTCATCGCGATCTGGTCCGTGGTCGTCTACGCGCCGCTCGCGCACTGGGCCTGGTCACCGCAGGGATGGCTCCACCAGGCCGGTTTGCTGGACTTCGCCGGCGGCACCGTGGTCGAGATTTGCTCCGGTGCGTCCGCCCTCGCGCTCGCCTTCGTGATCGGTCCGCGCCGCGGGTGGCCGCGCGAGATGATGGCGCCCCACAACCTGCCGCTCACCCTGCTTGGCGCAGGCCTGCTCTGGTTCGGCTGGATCGGGTTCAACGCGGGCTCGGCGCTCAGCGCGGGGTACCTCGCGGCAAGCGCCGCCCTTGCGACGCACCTGTCCGGCGTCGGCGGGATGATCGGCTGGCTCGTTCTGGAGAAACGGCTGGCCGGGAAGGCCACGACGCTCGGCGCAGCCTCGGGGGCGGTTGCCGGCCTCGTCGCGATCACACCCGCGGCAGGCTTCGTGTCGCCCCTGCCGGCGCTCCTGATCGGAGCCACGGCCGGGGTGGTCAGCCTGTTCGCGATACGGCTGAAGTTCCGATTCAAGTACGACGACTCGTTGGACGTCGTCGCCGTCCACTACGTCGGTGGCGTGGTCGGCACTCTCTTCGTCGGCTTGTTCGCCGCGGCGGCCGTCAACCCCGCGGTCAGACACCAGGGGCTACTGCTCGGCGGCGGTCTCACCCAGCTCGCGCGTCAGGGCCTCGGAGTGCTTGCGGCGACAGCCTTCGCGTTCACCGCCACCTACGTGATCGCGTGGGTTCTGCGGGCCACGATCGGCCTGCGGGTTGAGCCGGACGATGAGGTCGAGGGTCTCGACTCCAGCCAGCACGCTGAGAGCGCGTACGAGTTCACCGCCACCTCCGGTCTGGGAAGGGCCTCCCGATGAAGCTCATCACCGCGATCGTCAAGCCGTTCAAGGTGAGCGACGTGCGCGACGCCCTGCGGGACATCGGCGCGCTCGGGTTGACCGTCTCGGATGCTCAGGGCTACGGACGCCAGCGCGGCCACACCGAGGTGTACCGGGGCGCGGAGTACAAGATCGACTTCGTGCCGAAGATTCGCATGGAGGTTCTGGCAGATGACGACGACGCCCCGCGCGTCATCGAGACGATAGTCAGCGCGGCGCGGACCGGAAAGATCGGCGACGGGAAAGTCTGGGTACAGGACGTCGAGGAGGTCGTCCGGGTCCGCACCGGGGAACGCGGCGCCGAGGCCATCTAAGAGCGGCCCGTCCAGAGCCGGGCAAGAGCGGCAGCCCCGAGATGAATCAGGTCGTGCCTGGAGACTTGTCCGACCTGTTGGAGTTGTGTCAGTTGAGGATG
>DAITND010000398.1:0-2299 GCA_036834825.1 Dermatophilaceae bacterium | reverse complement strand
CTGGCGACCCTTAAGGCGGCTGCTCTGAAGGCGGTTCCCGGTGGCACCGTCTATCGGGTCGAGACTGACGCGGACGGCGCGACGTACGAGGCGCACATGACCAAGGCCGACGGCGGGCATGTGACTGTTAAGTTTGGCAAGAACTTCGCGGTGACGGCGGTCCAGGACGGCATGGGCGCGGGCGGGCTTGCCGGCGGAATGGGCCACGGTGGACCGGGCGGATCTGCCGGCGGGACCCCTCCCACCTCGAGCGGAGCGGGCGTCTGATCGGCCACCGGCCAAGCTGACCTCGGCTTTGACCCTGGCCTGAGCTCTTGAACAACGGCCCGGCGGCCCACGCGCAGCACCACACCCTGCGCGCGGCCGCTTCGTCGTGTTGAACCCCTAAGCGAATTGACGGGGCGAGCACATCGACTGTCTGGACATCCGTCCAGGGCCGTGAGTCGCAAATTTGGCCGCAACCGGCCAAGATTACAGAGGTCGCCGTAAGTCGGCGGTCCGACTTGAGCTTGGTGTGAGACCTTCACCGCGATCGTGAGGAGCACAGGAATGCCCAATCGCCTCGTTGCGATCGGTGACAGCACTGTTGAGGGTATTGAGGACCCCGGCCCCGACGGGGTCTACATCGGGTGGGCTGATCGGTTCGCCCGCCACCTGGACGTCATACATCCCGGCCTGCTCTACGCAAACCTCGCGGTGCGGGGGCAGACGGCGCGCGAGGTTCACGAGACGCAACTGCGGCCGGCGCTGGCTTTGGCGCCTGACTTCGCGGTATTCGTGGCTGGCGTCAACGACGTGTTGCGCCCCAAGTTCGACCGCGACGCGCTGCGCGATGACCTGTTCGCGATCCACGCCCGGTTGGCCGCGACGGGCGCCCAGGTCCTTACGTTCACGATGCCGGACATGGCGCGCGTCGCGCCGCTCGCAGTTGTTCTGCGCAGGCGACTGCAGTTCCTGAACTCGATCACGTTGCAGTGTCGTGAGCGCTATGGCTCCATTGTCGTCGACCTCGCCTCGGTGCCCGCCGCGAGCCACCCGGCGTTGTGGCACACCGACAGGCTGCATGGCAACAGTGAAGGGCATCGCCGCATTGCCGCTGCACTGGCCGAGGCAGTCGGGTACGAGGTGGCAGACTGGCGGGCGGAGCCGCCGCCTGTGCCGAAGGCGAGCGGCGTACGCGTCGCCCTTAACGAGGTCGCCTGGGTCGGCTCGCACCTGTTCCCCTGGGCCTGGGAGCTCGTCCGCGGGCAGTCCTCGTCGGACGGTGTCACCTGTAAGCGCCCGAACCTACTGCCCGTGACCTGAGGATTCGGGTGTCTCATCCATGAGCGCGCACCACGATCACGGCGCCGACCAGCTGGCCGATCACCGAAGCAAGTTGAGAACAGTGTTGATCATCACCGTTACCGTCCTGCTCGCCGAGGTCATCGGAGCAGCGGTTTCCGGAAGCCTGGCGTTGCTGGCCGACGCCGGCCACATGCTCTCGGACGTGGCCGGCTTGACCTTGGCCTGGGTCGCCTCCGTACTGGCCCGGCGACCGGCAACTCTGGCGCGCACCTGGGGGTACCGCAGAGCCGAGGTTCTTGCGGCAGTAGGACAGGCAGCAGTGCTCCTGGCGGTGGGCGGCTTCGTCATGGTCGAGGCCATTCGCCGACTGGTTGAGCCCCCCGACGTGGCTTCCGGGGCGATGGTGGCGTTCGGGGTGATCGGACTGGTCGGTAACACGATCGGTATCGCCGTTCTGGCCGGGGCGCGGGTGGAGAACCTCAACATGCGAGCCGCCTTCCTCGAGGTCGTCAACGACGCGCTCGGCTCACTGGCCGTGCTTCTCGCGGCTGTCGTCATTTCGGTCACCGGCTGGGTGCGTGCCGACGCGCTCGCCTCGCTGCTCATTGGTGCGCTGATCATTCCGCGGACGCTGAAGATCTTGCGCGAGAGCCTCGACGTTTTGCTGGAGTCCACCCCCAGGGGTCTGGAGCTGAGTGAGGTTCGCGAGCATCTGCTCCAGGTCGCGAGGGTTCAAGCCGTGCATGACTTGCACGCCAGCCAGGTGGCAACAGGCCTGCCCGTGTTGACCGCTCACGTCGTCGTGGGCGACGCCTGCTTCCAGGACGGACACCTGCCCGCACTGCTCGACGAGCTGCAGCGCTGCCTGGCTGGTCACTTCGACGTCGAGCACTCCACGTTCCAGTTCGAGGCCAGCGGCCACGCCGGCCATGAACCGTCCGCGCACTCATGACCCCGGGGTCCCGCGCGGAGCGCTGATACTCCCCAGGTTCGACGCGGATAGCTGTCCTAG
>DAITND010000397.1:0-2302 GCA_036834825.1 Dermatophilaceae bacterium | reverse complement strand
TGACGGTGACGGTGACGGTGACGGTGACGGTGACAACGGCGGAGACGGACACGGCGACGAAGGCAGGGACGACGACGGCAGGGGCGACGACGGCAGGGGCGACGACGGCAGGGGCGACGACGACGGATGAGTCCGCGCGCACGCACGTATGACGAGAGCGACATCCGGATCCGGCCGAACCCCCGCGGCTCACGGCCACGCACCAAGGATCGCCCCTCACATGAAGATGCCATCCTGGGGTTCGTCACTGGCGTTGACCGCGGTCGCTACACGCTGATCCTGGATGGCGGCGCTGGCGAGCGCGTGGTCGTTGCCATGAAGGCCCGCGAGCTAGGGCGCAAGAGTGTCGTTGTCGGCGACGAGGTGGCCCTGGTCGGTGACACCTCAGGTGGCCCAGACTCGCTAGCCAGGATCGTGCGGGTCGAGCCACGTCGCACCGTCCTTCGCCGGACCGCTGACGACACCGACCCTGTCGAGCGCATTATTGTGGCCAACGCCGAGCAGCTGGTCATCGTGACGGCGCTGGTCGACCCGGAGCCGCGACCTCGGATGATCGACCGTTGCCTGGTGGCTGCTTACGACGCTGGGATGGCGCCGCTCCTGGTCCTGACCAAGGCCGACCTGATCGACCCGACCCCGTTCTTGGCCCACTACGCGATGCTGCAGGTGCCCCACCTGGTCACCTCACGCGATCCTGCGACCGGGCAGTGGGTCGGGCTCGAACCCCTGCGGAAGATGCTGGTTGAGCGCATCAGCGTGTTCATCGGCCATTCCGGTGTGGGCAAGTCCACCCTGGTCAACGCGCTGGTCCCCGGTGCCGCACGAGCCGTGGGCGTGGTCAACGAGGTGACGGGACGTGGCCGGCATACCTCGTCGTCGGCGGTCTCCCTGAGGCTGCCCGAGGGCAACGGCTGGGTAGTGGACACCCCCGGCGTGCGCTCGTTCGGTCTCGCGCACGTCGACCTTGCCAGGATCATCGGGCACTTCCCCGACCTCGAGCCCGGTACCGAGCAGTGTCCCCGAGGGTGCACCCATGACGAAGAGGAATGCGCACTCGATGCCTGGGTGGAGTCGGGCCGGGCAGGCGCCGCCGGGGGGTCCCGCCTGGACTCGCTTCGTCGGCTCTTGCGTGCTCGCTCCCCGCAGTCCGAGGACTAGCTCGGAATGCACCGAGCCGCTACGGACCACGCAGCGCTATGCGGAGACGGGTTTTCCTTTGGGCGTGTACCAGATGACCAGTGCGCCAGTAACGAAGTAGACGACCTGCAGAAAATGGAAACCACGAATAGAGGCAATCTCCCCGACTATCCACAAGAGCATGATCACCCCGGCCAGAATGCTGGACAACTGCCACCCGTAGGCACCCTTCATCATCGCCAAGGCGCCGATCAAGGAGCTCCCTCCAACAATAGCCATGAGAATGACACCGGGAAAATATTGGCTACCGAAATCTGTGTGCCGAATCCAGGGTGCTTGCTTGGGGATGACGCCGGTCATGAGAGCAATGCCCCCGCCGACCGCCGATATGCCATTAAAGAGCAGCAACCCGAGCAGAATCCTGGCGTTTCTGTTCATGGCGAAACTATATAGCTGCGCCAGGCCAAAGTGGCGATCGGACGGGGCGCCGATGGGGACCAGCGCAGAACCTCCACAGAGCCACCGCAGCACTACACCCGGCGGTCGGGGCCGGCCAGGTAACCCGGCGCACCCCTTTCATCTTGGTCCTTTGGGCCCGATTGACTCCCGACGTCGGGAGCATCATCAATCAAATGTCGCAATCCATGAGCACCCATTGATGACTGATGCTTGTCCGTTGTTGGCCGGGTCAAGGCGGACGTACCACTTTGCGTTTGTCTGAGGGCGCATCCTCGCTGGCATTGAGATTGAGAACGGACCGGGTCCAGTGCCCAAGGAGATATTCGAGAGACCGCTAACCTTGTCACCCGCGACGAGCGCGAAAGCCAGGCTGGCGCAGTCATCGCCTGTGTCAGATTTACCGCTTAGTTTCACGCTCACGCCCCAAGGGCCAGGCGTTGTGAACGGGCCGATGTAAACAGCGCCGGTTCCCTCGACGCAGGCGCCCGCTTGATAGGAGAAACCCTTGCCGGACAGGCAACTCGCTGGGGCCGTCGTCGGCGTCGCGGTCGCTGCCGTTGCCGACGTTGGGGCAGACGTCCCCGAGGTCGACCCGCCCCCACATGCGGCCAAGCCCATGACCAGCAAACCGCTCGCTACCATCAACGACGACCTTCGCGCTCCACCCATGGGGCTGAGAATTCCACCAAGACCGCTCACGGGAAAA
>DAITND010000396.1:0-2304 GCA_036834825.1 Dermatophilaceae bacterium | reverse complement strand
GGGCCACGATCTGGTGCTCCAACGTAAGACCCGCAGCACGCAGCCGACCGTCGAACGGATCGAGTCGCCGGCGGCGAACCAGCCGCTTCGAACCGGTCGCCACCGCGAACTGGGCGGACAGGACTGTGACGATCGGCTCGAGCTCAAGCGAGCCCCCCTCGGCTGCCCGCCGTGCTCGGGGGGCTGCCTGCGGTGCTCGGGTCGTGCCGATCATGTGGCGACACTAGCCTCCGCAACTCAAAGATGGGCCCTGAAACGGAGAGTAGCGTTTGTACTTCACCAACCTGTCCATTCTGTGATCTGGAAATACAGGAATGGCTGTCATGCTGTAGGCATGGACAAAATCCTGAGCGACCTCGAAATCGGCCATGCCGCCCACCTCCTGCCGATCGAGGAGGTTGCCGCCTCGGCCGGCATCACAGCGGAACATCTGGAGCCCTACGGCGCTTACATCGCCAAGGTCGCTCCCACCGCAACAGCCGCCCTGTCCGATCAGGCGCCCGCGAAATACATCGTCATCACTGCGGTGACACCCACGCCGCTGGGTGAGGGCAAGACGACCACGTCGATCGGGCTCGCCCAGGGTCTGGCGGCGCTCGGACACCGGACGATGCTCTCCCTTCGGCAGCCATCATTGGGGCCGACCTTCGGCATCAAGGGCGGCGCAGCTGGAGCGGGGTACAGCCAGGTCGTGCCGATGGAAGCCGTGAACCTGCACCTGACCGGCGACTTCCACGCAGTCACCTCCGCACACAACCTGCTCGCCGCCATGGTCGACAACCACCTGCACCACGGCAACGATCTCGACATCGATCCACGGACGATCACCTGGCGTCGCGTTCTGGACGTCAACGACCGCTCGCTGCGCAATATCGTCGTGGGCCTCGGCACGCGGATGGACGGCGTGCCCCGCCAGGCCGGGTTCGACATCACCGCCGCCAGCGAGGTGATGGTGATCTTGTCGCTGTCGACCTCGCTACGGGACCTTCGGGAACGCCTGGGCCGCATTGTCGTGGGTTACACATATGCCGGCGCGCCGATCACCGCGGAGGACCTCAAGGCCGCTGGTGCCATGACCGTCATGATGCGGGACGCGATCAAGCCCAACCTTCTGCAGACCCTCGAGCACACGCCGGCCTTGATCCATGCCGGGCCCTTCGGCAACATCGCCACCGGCAACTCCTCGGTCGTCGCGGACCTGCTCGGCATCCGCACGGCGGACTACCTCATCACCGAGGCCGGCTTTGGTGCCGACATGGGCGCCGAGCGCTTTTTCAACGTGAAGTGCCGGGCATCCGGGCTGACACCGGACGCCGCGGTGCTCGTCGTCACTGTCCGCGCACTGAAGACACACTCGGGTCGCTACCAGGTCGTCGCAGGCCGCCCACTGCCCCCGGAGATGCTCGAGGAGAACCCCGAGGACGTCCGGCTCGGCGCTCCGAACCTGCAGCGCCACATCGAGATCGTGCGCCGCTTCGGGGTGGCACCAGTAGTCGCCATCAACACCTTCCCCACCGACCATGAGTCGGAGCTCGACGTCATCCGGCAGATCGCTGCGGAAGCGGGCGTCCGGGTGGCCGTCACCCGGCACGTCGCCGACGGCGGGAAAGGTGCGGTGGAACTGGCGGAGCTCGTCATCGAAGCTGCGAACGAGCCGACGTCGTTCCACCACCTCTACGAGCTCGACTCATCGCTCGCGGACAAGATCGAGAAGATCGCAACCGAGATCTATGGCGCCGACGGCATCGACCTTTCACCTCTGGTAGCCAAGCAACTGCAGCGCTTCGAGGAGCTGGGCTACGGGAAGTTCCCCGTCGTCATCGCCAAGACTCATCTGTCGCTGTCGTCGGACCCCACCCTGCGAGGCGCCCCGACCGGCTGGCGGATGCCGGTGCGAGAGGTCAGGGCCGCGGTCGGCGCGGGCTACGTCTACGCCATCTGCGGCGAGATGCGGACGATGCCCGGTCTGCCCAAGCACCCGGGCGCCGAGCGGATCGACATCGACGAGGACGGCAACGTCGTCGGCCTGTCCTGAGTCCTCCGGGACGCCTCAACGGTCGTGAATCTCGTTCGTGCGTACGCCTTCGCAGGGTTCGCGACACTGCGAAGGCGTACGTCTTTCCATGGTGTTGGTAAAGGGCTTGCCTGAAAGTGGTAACGAAACGGTCTCCGGTGGGGCAGGATTACGCCATGGTCGATCTGACGCCGGCGGCAAGGATAACCAAGATCTTCAACAAGCTGGCCATGCACAGCACCCTGTGGGACGTGCACACCCTTGAGGTTGCCCGTCGCAATGCCGTTGAC
>DAITND010000395.1:0-2320 GCA_036834825.1 Dermatophilaceae bacterium | reverse complement strand
CCCTCTACCCGGCGGCGAAGGCGGCGACCGCTCCGATAACGATCACGGCAGGAGAACGCAGCCCCACCGGTGGGCCGGAGCTGGCAACCGTGGCCAGGGTGCTGCGGACGACCTTCTGGCTGGACAGACCCCCGTCCATCACACAAGCCAGCGGGGTGTTCACGTCACTGCCCGCCTGCACCAGCGCCTTGACTATCGACACCAGCGTCTCGACGCCCATGAGGACCACCAGCGTGGTGCCCGTGCGAGCCAGGGCCTGCCAGTCCACGGTGCTGCGTGGGTCGTCCGGTGCCGCATGGCCGGTGACCACGGTGAATCCTTGCGAGACGCCGCGGTGAGTCAGCGGTATGCCCGCCAGCTCGGGGACAGCTATGGCCGACGACACCCCCGGGACGACCTCGACGGCGACTCCGGCCTGCGTGCAGGCAATGACCTCTTCCAGACCGCGTCCGAACACGAAAGAGTCTCCGCCCTTGAACCGGACCACGACGAGACCCGCGCGCGCTCGAGCGATCAAGATGTCGTTGATCTCTTCCTGAGGTGTGAACCGCCCCCGGGGGATCTTTGAGACGTCGATGATCTCGACACCCTCACGCAGTCCGTCCAGAACCGCCAACGGCGCCAGCCTGTCGACGACAACGACATCGGCATCGGCCAGCGCCTCAGAACCCTTCAATGTCAACAGCCCCGGGTCCCCCGGGCCGCCGCCGACCAAGGTCACCATGCCGTAGCCAGAGCCCGGACCGCCGACCCGCGGCCGCCGCTTGGAACGCAGGCCGGTGTCCTTGCGCAGGGCGGCCTCCACCGCAGCCAGCGCCGCGTCACGCAGTGCGGCGGCGGTCTGCGGGTCGCGGTCACCGTGGACGCTGACCGTGGCTCGTCCGGTGCGGCCGGTAGCTGGCATCCAGGCCGAGGCCTGCGACGCGTCGTCGGCGCGCAGACAGAAGGTGCGCGCCTCATCTGCTTCGGCAAGCACCTTCGCGTTGACCACGGCGTCGCCTGTGCAGGCCATGGCAAGCCAGGCCCCCTGCAGGTCGCCCGGTTGATAGGGCCGGGCGAGCCAGTCGATCTGGCCACGTTCGGCAAGGTCCTCCAACGCCGCCACAGCGGTGGGCGAAACGACGGTGACACTGGCATGGGCGGCCATCAGGGCACCTACCCGGCGAAGCGCCACCGGTCCCCCGCCCACGATGACAACTCGGCGGTCGCGCAGTCGCAACCCCAAGGGCAGCAGAGCTTCTGGTTGGTTCGGCATGGTCATTCCTTGTTCGAGACACCTGCTGCGTCGAAGGTGGCGACCTCACGCAGGATGCGGGCCGAGGCCTGGACCAGTGGCACGGCCAGTGCCGCGCCTGAACCCTCACCCAAGCGCAGCTCGAGGTCAACCAGTGGCACCAGGTCGAGCAGGACAAGCGCCGCGCCGGCACCCGGCTCGACCGAGCGATGGCCGGCGATCCAGTAGTGCGCGGCATGAGGCGCAATCGCCCGCGCGACCAACGCCGCGGAGCAGGCGATGACGCCGTCCAGGATGACGGGGGTTCGAAGTGCGGCGGCGGCGAGCAGATAGCCCACCATGCCCGCGTGCTCGAAACCGCCGACCCCGGCCAGCGCCGCGATGGGATCCAGCGAGCTCACCTGGTTGATCCGGATGGCGGTCTCGATGACGGCCACCTTGTGCTCCAGCATCGCGTCGTCAATGCCGGTGCCGCGACCGGTGACCTCGGCGACGTCCAGGCCGGTGAAGACGCTGATCAGGGCCGCTGATGCCGTGGTGTTCGCGATACCCATGTCGCCGGTGACCAGCAGCCGGTTGCCTTGTGCGACAAGATCTCTGGCCACGTCAATGCCCACTTCGATGGCTGCGTGCACCTGGGCTGGGCTCATCGCCGGACCCTGTGTCATGTCGACAGTGCCTGCGGCGATCTTGCGCGCCATCAGACCCGGCGCCGCCGGCAGGTCGCCCGCGACACCCATGTCGACCACGACGACCTCCGCGCCAACCTGTCGGGCGAATGCGTTGATTACCGCTCCCCCGGCCAGGAAGTTGCCGACCATCTGGGTCGTGACCTCCTGCGGCCACGGCGACACACCCTGCGCGTGGACACCGTGGTCTCCTGCGAACACCGCGATGGCAACCGGCTCGGGCAGCGGCGGCGGGCACTCGCCATACATGCCGCACAGGCGGGTCCCGAGGCCCTCGAGGGGGCCCAGGGACCCGCGGGGTTTGGTGAGCATCGACTGACGCTCCTCGGCTGCTGCCATCGCCTCAGTGGACGCCGGCGTGATCGCAGCAATGGTCTCGGTCAACAAAGACACAGGT
>DAITND010000394.1:0-2326 GCA_036834825.1 Dermatophilaceae bacterium | reverse complement strand
CCGCGACGTCACCCACGTCGACCCCGCCGACCGGGACATCGCGATGGTTTTCCAGTCCCAAGGTTGCAGGCCTGTGACCAGCGCAAACGCCTAGTCCACAACAACTTCCGTGCGTATTCCCCACAAACAGCCGACGTCAACCGGGGCCAACCGGACACTTCTGGGCGCGTGCCCGCTCCCCCAGTGGTCGCGATGGAGGCCAGGATCTGCCAGTTGAGTCCGCCAGAAGCGACAAGCTGCGACGAGGAACGAAACATCCTCTCTTGCTTGCATTTCGCGCGGTTGTCACCGGGACCGAGCCGGCGGCCAGTTGTTCCGCAACCGGGATCCGTGGACGGGCGGTCTTCGGTTGGTGGAGCATGGTCATGGCTTGAGGGCTGCGGCCACGTCACTGACTTTCTGGACGAGGCGAAGGGTGCCGGGTATGCGTTTGAAGCCGTAGTGCTCGTAGAAGGTCGCTGCTCGCTCGTGGAGTGCATCCACGACGACGATTCGGGCGGCGACGGTCTGGGTCGCGACGACGATCCGCTCGAGTGCGTCGGCAAGAAGTACCCCACCTAGGCCCTGCCCTTGCAGACTCTGATCCAGGGCAAGGCGGGCCAGCAGGACAGCAGGTACCTCCGAGGGGCTGCCGCGTCCGACGGACTTCGGCAGCTCGTCGCGCACGATCCTGTGCCCAGTGAGCGAGTAGTACGCCATGACCGTTTGATCTTCTGTAGTCCAGACGAAGGTTCGTGCAACTCGGCGGGTCTCGGCCCCTGACGCATGTTCAGACAGCCACGTGTCCATGCTTGGCTCGCCGGAGTTGAGGGCATCCAGCCGCTGAACGTCGGGATTGAGCGCCTGAGAGTGAAACACCGGTCAGCGAGTGACGACGTCGCGCGTGCGGCGAGAGGCGCGACGAAGCGCCGGGCTTGGACGGGCTGGCTCATCCAGGGCGGCGAGGAGACTGTCGAAGAAGGCGGCGGGCACCCGGGTCTGAGATTCGTGCTCGCGCAGGATTTCTTCTGCCCGATCTTCGGCGGCGGAGCGGACGAAATCGCTAACCGGGAGGTTGACCAGGTCAGCGGCGAGGGCGATCTTGGCTTTGGCTTCCGGACGGACCCGGACTTCGAGACGAGCTGTCGCTGCCATTGTGACTCCTCACGTGTACGTACAAATGTACGGGATTCCATGACAGTGGTCAACACAACGCTGATGCCCCCGTGTTCACTTGTCATCCCTGAGTCAAAGGCGTCTCACGTCAACTCGTGTCATGGCCGTCGTCGCCACCCGATCCGTGTCCGGTCAGCGATCGGCCACCGAGACGGTCCGTTGCGAGGCACCTGGCTACGTCACCATGCACGCGGCAACAGGTGAGGCGCCGGTGACACCGCGCGAAATGCGGAGGCGGAAGCGGGCGTTCTGCCGGCTCATCTTCGACCCGATGGTGCGCGCGAGTTCGTCAGCCTCGACGGCATGTTCCAGAACCCGAGTTGGGCAGCCGACTACTCAGGGTTCTGAGCCTTGTCTGCGGAGGTCCATGCGCAGCAGCTCGGACTCGCTCGAGATGCCCGGATAGGATTTGTTGGTTGTGGGCACCATAGGCCAGATATCTTTCTTCTTCACCAAGCGCGGGGACTGCAGCTCGATCTCGTGGCCGTCTATGGAGAGCCGTGCCGCCTGCGCGGCCAGGACGTTCTTGACCCAGTCGGTGCGCGGCCCGTACAACGGGATGAACAGGTAGCCATCGGGCAGGCGGTGGGCGTCGAGGGGAGTCCGGTAGGTCTTCCCCGACGATCTGCCGGTGTGGATCAGCACCGGCCGGGCGCCCCGGCGCACCTCCATGGGGTTGAATACCCGCTTGTTGATGTGGGCCAGCCAGCGCGGTAGGGGCATCGCGGTTCCTCACTCCTCGGAGACTCGTTTGTTGTTACCACGGCGAGGCCGACTGCCTCTGGGATTCCTCCGCTCTGGTGCGAAGCATGACAATGCCCAGCCAGATGAGCCAGACGATCTCGAGAAGGCCGAAGACGTACACGGCGTCCAGCAGAGGCGGAACGACCGAGGCGATCCCCGCAAATCCGATCAGGATCCCGAGCCAGTTCAGGGCCTTGGGCAGACCGCCGGTTCGCAGCGCCGCTACGCTGACGAGCAGCACCCAAAGACCGCCGAGAAGCTCTCCTTGCCCTGAACTGAGTGCATCTGCCACCGGCTCGATCGCCTGCCATGCCGAGACGGCTTGAGCCGGGCTCGTGGCATGGAGCTCGATCACGGCCGCCGCGCCGTAGTTGAAGACCAGTCCGCTGGCGACGAGCATGCAGGCCCAGATGAGCCCCACCGCGCC
>DAITND010000393.1:0-2336 GCA_036834825.1 Dermatophilaceae bacterium | reverse complement strand
CGTCAGCCCCCGCGCCGTCGCCTACTGGACGTTGCGGGCGGTGCCGTTTTGGATCTTGGTGCTGGCCGGGGAGCTGTTCTGGTTGTGGAGCTCCCGGGATCGCACCAGTGTGCAATTTGCTGTCCTCAGCCTGACGGTCCTATTCGCGGCGGTGCACCTCATCGTCATGCCTCGTTGGCGCTATCGCGTTCATCGTTGGGAGGTCACGGCCACGGCTGTCTACACCCAGTCCGGCTGGCTGACTCAGGAGCGACGGATCGCTCCCATCTCGCGGGTCCAGACCGTCGACACCGAGCGCGGGCCCCTGGAGCAGCTGTTCAGCCTCGCGAACGTCACGGTTACCACGGCGTCCGCGGCCGGTCCGTTGCGTATCCACGGGCTTGACAGGGCCACGGCCGAGGGCGTGGTCTCAGAGCTCACCGAGGTCACCAGCCACAGCCAGGGCGACGCGACGTGAGCGTGCCCGGTGTTGGGCAGAACCCATCCTGGCGCCGGCTGAGCGCCCGGATGCTGCTCGTCCACCCCGTCCGCGAACTGGGCCAATTCCTGCCGGCCCTGGTTGGCCTGGTTCTGGCAGGTCGTGCGATGGGCAACGGACAGCTGTGGTGGCTGGGTCCTCTGGGTGTCGTCGGGGTCATCACTTTGAGTGTGCTGCGCTGGGTGACCACGCGATACCGCATCACGTCTGAGCAGGTTCAGCTGCGCACAGGTCTGCTGCAACGCAAGACCATCTCCACCCCAGCAGATCGGGTCCGCAGCGTCCACGTCACCGCCTCAGCACTGCACCGGCTCCTGGGTCTGGCGAAGGTGGAGATCGGCACCGGCAGTCACGAGGCGGGAAGTGGGCTGTCACTGGACTCGCTCCGGGTCGTGGAGGCCGCAGGATTGCGTGCCGAGCTGCTGCATCGCAGCGCTGTGGCGTCCTCGGACACGCCGGGCACCGTGGCGTTCAGAGCCGCACCTGCCGCCGGAGCGGCTACGTCGGGGGAACACGAAATTGCGCTGGACCATGACACTGCGCTGGACCATGACACCGAGCTGGCGCGGATGGACCCCCGGTGGGTGCGGTTCGCGCCGTTCACCATGTCCGGGGTTCTGGGTGCCGTGGCGATCTTCGGTATCGGGTCGAGACTCTTCGACCAGCTGGGCGTCTCCGCCGGTGATGTGGGACCGATCAGGGGTGGTCTTAGCTACTTTGAGCAAAACCCGATCTGGCTGGACGTCATACAGGGGGTGGCCGTGCTCGTCGTCTTCGTGACGGTGCTGTCCATCGGCGGCTACGCCCTGTCCTACTGGGGCTTTCGCCTCACGAGGCATCCGCACGGCAGCCTCCATATCACCCGAGGACTGCTGACCACGAGAGCCACGAGCATCGAGGAACGACGACTGAGAGGGGTCGAGCTCGCGGAGCCGCTGCTCTTGCGGGCCGTCCACGCAGCGCGGCTGAGTGGTATTGCGACGGGTCTAAAGCCCAGGGCCGGTGCCGACGGCGGCAGTTCGATGTTGTTGCCCCCTGCACCGCGTGCTGTTGCGCACGAGCTTGCTGCTCAGATCTTGCGGGACCCTGCTCCGGTGGATGTGGCGCTCATCGCCCATGGCCCGGCGGCTCGGCGTCGTCGTTTCACTCGGGCACTGCTGGCTGCGTTGGTTCTCATCCTTGCGGCCGGTGTCGCCATCTCTTCGGGTGTTTCGCAGTGGCTCGCTCTTCCGGCCGTCTTGACAGTCCCGGCGGCGGCAATGCTCGCGGCGGATCGCTACCATTCCCTGGGACACGCGATCGCCGGAGGATACCTTGTCACCCGCGCGGGCTCGCTCTATCGGCGTCGTGATGTGCTCGAGTGCGACGGCATCATCGGCTGGAACGTGCGTCAGTCATTCTTCCAGCGGCGTGCCGGACTGGCGACCCTCACGGCAACCACGGCTGCAGGCAGGCAGCGGTACGCCGTCTCGGATGTGCCGCTGTCCCTGGCTATGTCGCTCGCAAGCCGTGCGTTGCCGGGACTTGTGGACGACTTCCTTCTCCCAGACAACCCTGTTCGTGAACCATTCGACTCCGATTGAGGTACAGACGGAGTCGAATGGTTCACAAGGTCGGGTCAGAGAATGTGCAGCATGCTCTTCCAGCCGCGCCGACCTGCTTGCCGCCGGCGAGTCCGGTGCCGTGCCGTTTGTAGTCGCTGGTGGTTGTGCCGTCCCGACCCTTGGTCATTGGCAACGAGGCCTGAGTGTGGTCCAAAGCCTGTATGGAGGGCTTCTCGTCCATGCACAGCACACGGCTTTCTCCGGCGGGTTCAAGTAGAGCCCGACAACGTCGATGAGCTTCTCCTCAAAGGCCG
>DAITND010000392.1:0-2342 GCA_036834825.1 Dermatophilaceae bacterium | reverse complement strand
TGAGGTCCTGCGGCGGGAAGTCATGTCTGGGGGTATCAAGATGGAGACCCCCTTCTGTAGGAATCACCAGATCGGGCCGGACGGCAGCCGAGCTCAGACGTGAAGGCCCACGGAAACGATCGCCTCGGCGACGGTCCGCAGGCAGCGTTGTTGTTGCGGGCGTGCCCGCGTATGAGCTGATAGGCCGCATCGATGGTGACTGAGTGCTTGGATGCGGTGATCCCCTTGGCCTGTTCGATGACGACCCGTGACTCCAGTGCATGTTGCAGCTGCTCGCTGAGCTGCTCCTGCTGGCGCAGCTTGGAGGCGTTGACCACGTAGCTGGTCGCCATGTCGGCGAGCACCCCGGCCACCGCAATGTCCTTGTCTGACCACTCCCGCGGCCCAGCCGAGTAGAGGTTGAGGGTCCCGATGACCTGGTCGGCCAGCCGCATCGGGATCGAGGCGACCCCGGCGATGGACAAGCGGGTGGCGCAAGCCGAGAACTGCGGCCAGCGGGTGGACGCCTGCCGGACGTCAGTCACCCGAACTACCTCACCGGTGGAGTATGCGTCTTGGCACGGGCACGGGAAGGGGTGCAACTGCTCGTGACAATGCTCCAGCTCCGCCAAAGCCTGGCTCCCCGCAGCCAGAAAGCGCATCCGCCCATCGTCGGCCATCGTGACCCAGCCACCGCACAGACCCAGCACCGCAGTGACGCTCTCGGTGAGTTCGCTCAGCGCTTCCTGCAGGTCGTAGCGCGCCGGCAGAACCACGGCGAACCGTGACAACGTCTGCAACAACAGCGACTGGTCATACATCTTGGGCGACTCTTGGTCAACGCCGCCGGTCAGCGACTCACCGCAGCGCGAACCCGAAACCATAAGGACCGTGAATCACCGCTCAGGCGCCACATGCTGACATGGAGCCTACGCACCAGAAGCGCTCGTGGCGACCATCAAGGATGTACATGTAACAGCTGTTCACCCATCCCGGCAGCGATGACGGGGGCCAGGACCAAAGTCTCTACCGGCCGGGAATCAGAGGCAGTGGCATGTAGGTCTTCTGTTGGCAAGGATGAGGAGGGCGAGATGTCTGATGTGGTGAAGCGCAACCCGATGTTGCCGTTGACCGAGTTGTTCGACTGGTTCAACTCGGGTTGGCCGGCGATCGCCGATTGGCCTCATGACGGGGCGCGTGCTCTGCGTATCGAAGATCGTCTGGAACAGGACCGCTACGTCGTCCGCGCGGAGATCCCGGGGGTTGACTCGGACAAGGACGTGGAGATCACGGTCGACGACGGTGTTCTCACGATCTCGGCCGAACGTCGCGAGGAGGTCAAGGAAAGGGGGCGCTCAGAGTTTCACTATGGCTCCTTCCTACGGTGGGTATCGCTGCCGCCGGGCTCGAAGGAGGAACGTTGGAGGCGCGGTACCAGGACGGCATCCTGGAGGTCACTGTGCCGATCGGGGCCACGACGACCAAGCGGCACACCATCGCGGTGACTCGCGGGTCCGCCAAGTGACCTGAGCCTGGAAGTGAGGTCGCGTATCTCCGCGACCTCACTGTCGGACAGCACGGAGGCACGCCCCCATTTCGGCACGCAGCTGAGTCGGCGCGAAGTCTTGGTTTGGTTCCCCTTAAGCGAGATAACTTCAGTAGAATCGCTTCAGATCGGCCGGGGGTCAGTCCGAGGGTTCTCGCGGTGACCCGACTGCAGTTGGCGTCAGGATGTCTGTAACGGACGCGGAGGGCGCTGAAATGAAGGCTTCAGGCAAGGAACCCGCCCGGACCCTGACCACTGCTGACCTTTGTCACAGTTGCCCAGCTCGTGCAGTGGTCGAGACTGTGATGGTCCAGGGTCGTTCGCTGCTCTGGTGCGCCCACCACTTCGCACTTTTTGAGAACGCGCTGAAGGCCCTTGGCGCCACCATCCGGGTGGACGAGCGGCGCCGCTAGCCGATCCTCCAGAAGACGACGCCGGCTGGTGGCCGGTCTGTGAGGTTCACGCGGGGCTCCTGCGACGGCGGGCAGTTGGGCGCCGACGGGTTGGAGCCGTTTGGCCACGGTGGGTTGCCGCGCTGTCGCTGGCTGGAACGCGACGTGGCCTGCCACCTGGCTGGGGGCTCGAGTTGTGACCTCTTGATGCTTGGTCGCTGTCCGGCCCGGTGGCGTCTAGGTCAGCCCGTAGCCGGGCGTTGGTGTCCTGCAGGTCCAGGACCATGGCTACGCCGGACAGGTTCACCCCGGTGGCCAGTAGTTCAGCGATGCGGTGGAGCCGCTGGAGGTCGGTTGCGGGGCTGGTGAAGCGCGCGACGTGCAGCGTGGTGTTGGGCTGCCCGTGCTGGGGACCGCCTTCGTTG
>DAITND010000391.1:0-2344 GCA_036834825.1 Dermatophilaceae bacterium | reverse complement strand
GCCGAAACCACCGTGCGTCCACCGTAGAACGTGTCGATCGCGCTGAGGACCTAGCCGTCTGGCAGCTTGGCTGCCGCCGGGAATCCAGCAGGCAGGTCAACGGGCTTGACCTCTCTGGCGCAGGTCATCTGAAGCTTGGCCGCCTGATCGGCGGCATCCTTGCCCGCGCTCTGGCAACCGCTGACGGCCGAAGTCAGCAGCAAGCGCCACAGGGGCGGCTCCGACGGCTCGGACCCAGCGACGCCGATCCGGGACCTACACCCAGCCTCGGTGCGCCCTCGACACAGCGGGGCGGTTAACATCCGCCCCACCTGGCTGCATAGGCTCGTTGCATGGAATTCAGAAACCTTGGCAAGAGCGGGCTGCGGATCTCCGAGATCGCCTACGGCAACTGGCTGACTCACGGGTCGCAGGTCGAACAGGAACAGGCGCTGGCGTGCGTGCGACAGGCCCTGGACGTCGGCATCACCACGTTCGACACCGCCGACACCTACGCCGATACCAAAGCCGAGTCCGTCCTGGGCGAGGCGCTCAAGAGCGAGCGACGCGGCGGCCTGGAGATCTTCACCAAGGTCTATTTCCCCATGGGGCAGCCCGGTCAGAACGACCACGGCCTGTCACGCAAACACATCCACGAGTCGATCAACGGCTCGCTGCGTCGCCTCGGCACGGACTACGTGGACCTCTATCAAGCGCATCGGTTCGACGACCAGACGCCCTTGGAGGAGACCATGGAAGCGTTTGCCGACGTCGTTCGCCAGGGCAAGGCGCTGTACATCGGCGTCTCGGAGTGGAATGCGACCCAGCTTCGAGAGGGACACCGCCTTGCTCGCGAGCTGCAAATCCCGTTTGTCTCCAACCAGCCTCAGTACAACATGCTGTGGCGAGTCATCGAGGCTGAAGTCATCCCGACGTCTCGAGCCCTCGGCATCGGACAAGTCGTCTGGTCACCGATCGCTCAGGGCGTCCTGACCGGCAAGTACCAACCCGGGCAGGCTCCACCTGCCGGATCCCGTGCCACGGATCAGGCAGGTGGAGCCGACATGATCGGCGCGTGGCTCACGGACCCGGTGCTCGCCGCGGTGCAGCAGCTGACCCCGCTGGCCAAGGAGGCAGGCCTGTCGATGTCCCAGATGGCTCTCGCGTGGGTGCTCCAGAACAACAACGTCTCCGCCGCCATCATCGGTGCCTCACGGCCTGAGCAGGTCATCGAGAACGCTAAGGCCGCCGGGGTCAAGCTCGAGGCCGGGCTGTTGAGCGCCATCGACGACGTCCTGAAGCCGGTGGTCCAGCTGGACCCCGCGATGACGACGTCGCCTCAGCGCAGCACCTTCAGCTGAGGTCGCTCGCCTGCAACCGAGTGCGAGGCTTCGGCTTCCGTGAGCCCTTCAACGGGCCGATTCCGACAACTGCGAACATGACGCCGACGCCCATGACCGGGGCAGCGACGCCGAGAGCGACGGCTGCGATGAAGAACAACGCTCGCAGGAACGACCCGTTCGTCATGGCGTCCGGCGTCTCGGGCAGGGGCATGACAGTAGCGCTGCTCGCCTGGCTCAACCCGGCGGGAGCGTAAGAGTCGAACACGTCGGCGTCAGGCTTGGCGGCGGGCCTTGCCAGCCCTTCAGGGGCCACCCCGGGGACCGTGATGTGCTCGGCCTTGAGCTCTGAGGACACCATACCGAGGGTGACTCCGGCTGCCACGACCACGAGGGCACCGGCAATGATGATGAACGCGCCGATGAGTTTGACCTTCGATCTTCTCTTACCGGTCAACATGTCTGCAGGTCCCTTCGAGGCGGAAAACTCACCCTAGGAGCGTGGGCACGAAAGCGCTATCGGGCTGAGGGCTGTCGCGCTGCCCTCAGCTTCACCAGGCCGCTGCGACGGCCCAGCGATGGAGTCCTTCCACCTCCATTCGGTAATGCAGCGCCTCGTGGCGCACGAAGAGCCAGGTTCAAGCGCTGGCTCGTACCAGTCCCGTGCTGCCGATGATGCCCGGGATGCCAGAGCGGCGCACCCACGACTATGTCCGCCGCGGTGTGACCAACCTGTTCGCCGCGTTCAACATCGCCGACGAGACCGTGATCTCCTCGATCCACCGGCGTCATCGAGCGATTGAGTTCAAGAAGTTCCTGGCCAAGATCGACGACGAAGTCCCGGGTGACTTGGAGGTGCACCTGGTCTGCGACAACTACGGCACCCACAAGACGCCGGCAATCAACGCCTGGCTGGCCAAGCACCCCCGCTTCCACATGCATAACACCGCGACCAGCTCCAGCTGGATCAACCAGGTCGAACGCTGGTTCGGCTTCATCACCGACGAACTCATCCGCCGAGGCAG
>DAITND010000390.1:0-2357 GCA_036834825.1 Dermatophilaceae bacterium | reverse complement strand
CTTCTAATCTCTAGGTCGCAGGTTCGAGTCCTGCCGGGGGCGCCATAGTGTGCCAGCAGGCAGGTGCTGCTGCCCCTTAAGGTGGGGGCGTGGCCCAGAATAACAATCGACGCGCAACCAACGACCGAATCATCTGGATTGACTGCGAGATGACCGGCCTCAGCCTGACCACCGATGCCCTGATCGAGGTGGCAGCGTTGGTGACGGACTACGAACTGAACCAGCTGGGTGACGGCATCGACCTGGTCATCAAACCTCCGGCTGAGGCCCTTGAACAGATGGACGACTTCGTTCGCGACATGCACACCTCCAGCGGTCTGCTCGAGGAGCTACCCTCCGGGACCACGATGGCGGATGCCGAGGAACAGATTTTGGCCTATGTCCGCCAGTGGGCGCCGGACGCTTCGAAGGCACCGCTGGGCGGCAACACGGTGGGGACGGACCGCGGGTTCCTGGCGCGCGACATGCCCAAGCTCGAGTCACACCTGCACTACCGGATCATCGACGTCTCCTCGATCAAGGAGCTGGCCCTTCGGTGGTTCCCCCGGGCATTCTTCAACTCCCCGAAGAAGGCTGGTGGCCACCGGGCCCTGGCTGACATCCGCGAGAGCATTGCTGAGCTTCGCTACTACCGGGAGGCGATCTTCGTGGCGCCGCCCGGTCCGGACTCCGAGACCGCCAAGGCGATCGCCGCCCGTCACAAGATCGAGCCGGCCACCTCCTGATCCTCGTATTGCGCCCCTGTCGTCGGCGGACGCAACAGCCGGCTATGCGGGCCCCCCATGGTCCGAACCGGGTGTGAAAGCGGGTAGCATAAGCGCCGCTGAGAGCGCGGCTGCCGTCATGGTGGTCGCTTGGCGTGGTGGGTGTAGCTCAGCTGGTAGAGCGCCGCCTTGTGGTGGCGGATGTCGCGGGTTCAAGTCCCGTCACTCACCCCATGTTCGTGGGCCGGTCCCCCTGCGGGGGCACCGGCCCACGCGTGTCTTCCCACCTGACGGCGGGTGTGACGCAGAACATTTGGCGAGCGATTGCCGTGCTACGACGGGACCGGACGCTCCCGTCGTGCCCCGGCTCGACAAGACATCCGATGAAGACTCGGTTCCCGCGTGCGGGCTTCGTCTCGTCGTCTTGGGTCTGGCGGAGGTCGTCCGCGCTGGCGCCCTGGGCCGTCTGGGCCTGAGCGGCTGGCCGAGCCGCATAACCTTCTCGCGCGTTGCCTCGTTGTCGCTCTGTCCGGGTCCCGCCTGCGAAGGAGACGTCCAGTGTCGCTGAAGCCCCGCTCTGCTCTGGTCCTTGCCGCCGTCGTGGCAGCCGGCATGCTGGCGTGTGCCCCTGCGTCGTTGGCCGTGCATGCCACACCGCATGAGG
The DNA here is from genome assembly GCA_036834825.1 of Dermatophilaceae bacterium. GTDB lineage: Bacteria > Actinomycetota > Actinomycetes > Actinomycetales > Dermatophilaceae > UBA4719. The sequence continues at coordinate 989 of DAITND010000390.1, read as the reverse complement.
CAGAAGGCCGCGCACAAGCCTTGACTTCCACCGCGCCGACGCAGGCGGGCACCGTGGCGCCGACCCGGTCTACGTCCCGGGCGTACCCGGCCGCCGTGGGGCCGCCGCGCACGGTTGCGGGGTCCACCGGCCAGTGGTCGGCGCGACCCGCTACGTACGGCACGGTCATTGAGCGCGACGTGCCGATCACGATGTCCGACGGGGTGGTCCTACGCGCCGACGTCATCCGCCCTGCCCAGGACGGGCGACCGGCCCCAGGCCGGTTCCCGGTGGTCCTCACCCAGACCCCGTACACCAAGGCCGACCCCGCCATCCCGGCGGCGGAGACATACTTGGTGCAGCGCGGCTATGTCCAGGTCATCACCGACGTACGCGGCACCGGTGGCTCGCAGGGCACCTGGGACTCCTTCGGTACCCGCGAGCAGAGGGACGGCGCCGAGATCGTCGAGTGGACCGCGTCCCCTCAGCGGTCTTGGAGCGATGGCAAGGTCGCGACCTTCGGCGCGTCATACATGGCCATCAACCAGTTGTTCACGGCAGCCCAGCACCCTCGCGGCCTGAAAGCCGCATTCCCGATCGTGCCCGCCGACGACATCTACCGTGATGTGGTCGCCTCCGGCGGGCAGGTCGACGCCGGCTTCATCCCCCTGTGGCTCGGCCTGGTGACCGCGACCGGTGTGCTGCCGCCGACGAGCACCGGGGCTGACCCTGTCATGGCCTCAGGGGTTACGGCCGCTCATCTCGGTGGGGCGGGCGCCTTCCAGCTGCCGACGCTGATGTCGTCGCTGACTGGTGGCGACTTGGCTTACGACGGCCCGTTCTACCGGCTGCGGTCGCCGGCCTCGGTATTGGACCAGGTCCGGGTGCCGACTTTCGTCGTCGGCGGCTGGTACGACATCTTCCAAAGAGGCGAGCCGCTGGTCTACGAGCAGCTGCGCCGAAACGGCGTTCCTACCCGCCTCCTGATGGGGCCGTGGACCCATGTGCAG
>DAITND010000389.1:0-2365 GCA_036834825.1 Dermatophilaceae bacterium | reverse complement strand
GACTAGGGTCCGGGACATGGCCAGTAGCGAAGGTGTTGGCCAGCGTGACTTGGTCGCGCTCGTGGGTAGGTTTCTCACAATCGGGAGGGCCGGAGCGTGTGTCCTGGCTGCACTCGATCACCACCCCAGATGCTGACCGGGCTGGCTCCGCGCACCTCCGCAAAGACGCTGGTCCTCAGTCCCAAGGGACCCATCGAGCATGACTTGCACCTCGTATACGACGAGACCACGTGTGTCACCGTCGAGCCCGGAACGGCAGGCGCGCCCGCGACCTGGCTGGACTCGATGCGCTTCATGCTGCCAGTCGAAGTCCGCGACGTCAGCGCCGGCTACGCCGTGATCGGCGAACCTATGCGGGCCGAGACCCATGCCGGAGGAGCCCTTGGCCTGGAGTGACCCGTGCCCCGCTCCTGGTCGGCGACAGCGCGGCGTACGGCGCGGTGGTCGACCCGGGCACGCACCCGCGAAGCGAGCGCCCCTGGCGTGAGCTGATCGTCCCCCCAGACCAGCTCGAGGCGGCGGTGGGGGACCGGCCGTTGGCGGCATGTGGGCACCCGAAACCCTACGTGTGGCCGCGTGGCGTCCGCGTGCGGGTTTTGAGACTAACAACCAGACGATCCTTCAAGAGGTCGACTGGCTGCCCGCGGCGGTTCATCTGCACAAGGGGTGCGATCGCGGGCAGGAGACCGTCGCGCGGGCTCACAATCTTGGCCGGCCGCCGCGACGGCTGGTGTTCTGCACCTCGATGGCTCACACCACACCCTGTCCGCGCGCGGCGCTGAGGTTGAGTCTGATGGCAGGGTCGTCGGCCGCGTGGCGTCGGTGGCCCGTCACCATGGGCTGGGTCCGATCGCCCTGGCCGTCATCAAGCGCAACATCTGCCTGAATGCCGTATGCATGGCGGCCGGGCTCAGCGCCAGCAGGAGATCGTCCAGCCCTAGACCCGAGCCAGTCGAGTCACCCGGGGTTGCTGTCAGGAAGCGGCCCGTTCGCGCTCCTTGGCGCGTTGGCGTGGCGACTCCGGGGCATAGCCCTGGCGGTAGTAGTAGTAGCCGTCGGGGCCCTGCGTCGGGATCATGTTGAGGACAAGTCCGAGGACGCGAGCCTGCACGGTTTCCAGGGACTGTAGCGATCTGGACAGGTGGTCACGGTCCACCCGCCCTGCCCCGACTATCACGACGGTCCCGCCGGCGATGGTGCTCAGGACGGCAGCGTCGGTCACGGGCAGCAAGGGAGGCGTGTCGATGATCACAACGTCGAAGCGGGACTCCAGCTCTTTCAGGGTCGCGATCATCGAGGCCGAGCCGAGCAGCTCGCTGGGGTTGGGCGGAATCGCGCCAGCGCCGAGGACATAGAGGCTGCTGTCGGCGAACTGCTGCAGCACGTCGCCTAGCTCGGCCTGGCCGATCAGGACGTTGGTCAGGCCCACGGATCCGTCCATCCCCATGTACTCCAGCAGTCGTGGGCGTCGCAGGTCGCCCTCGACGACGCAGATCCGAGCACCGGCTGCGGCCATGGTGATCGCGAGGTTTGCCGTGGTCGTTGTCTTGCCCTCAGTGGGGACGGACGAGGTGAAGACGATGGAGCGCGGGTGGTTGGCGGCGTCGACGAACTGCAGGTTGGTTCGCAGCGTGCGGAACGCCTCGGCGCGAGGGCTGTGTGGGCCAACCTCCACGATCAGCGGATTCTTGGCGGCTTCGGGGTCGAAGCCGATGCCCCCGATGACAGTCGCGTCGGTGACTTCGGCGCAGTCCTTCTCGCTCTTGATCGTCGTGTCGAGCAGATCCCGCAGGAGCGCCAGGCCCAGGCCGAGCAGCAGACCGAGCACGACGCCGAGGGCCAGGTTGCGTGTTGGCTTGGGGCTGATCGGCGCGGTCGGGACGGTGGGGACGCTCACGATGGTCACCTTGACCGGGCTGGACTGGCCTGTTGTGACGCTTTCAAGGTCGGCAACGGTCTTGGTGAACTGCTTGCCGACAGCATCGGCGATCTGCGCGGCCACCCGTGGGTCGGCGTTCGTGACGTCGACCGCGATCACAACGGTGTTCAGCGGGACCGTCGCGGTGATCTGGCCTCCGAGCGTTGCCGCGGTCGTCTTCAGCTGGAGCGCCTCGATGACGGGGTCCAGGACCTTGGGGGTCGTGATGACGTTGGCATAGGACAGGACGCGTTGCTGGGTGAAGTTGCTGCCTGACAGGAGGGCGCTGCTGTCACTACCGCCTGACGTCGAGACGAAGAGCTGGGTCTGCGCCTGGTAGACGTTGGGGCTGAGGGCGGTCGCCAACGCGGCGCCCGCCACAACCACGAGCATGACGGCCACGATGATCTGCCACCGCTTCCGGATGACGCGGATGTAGTCCTTGAG
>DAITND010000388.1:0-2376 GCA_036834825.1 Dermatophilaceae bacterium | reverse complement strand
GCGTCGATGATCACCGACAGTCCGGGGGTCATCAGGACGATGTCGGCCGCTGCCCGGGCGGCGTCGGTGGCGCCGGATACCGCGATGCCGCAGTCGGCCTTCTTCAACGCGGGGGCGTCGTTCACCCCGTCGCCGGTCATCCCGACGATGTGGCCTCGTTTCTGCAGGACGTCGATGATGTGGTACTTGTGCTCGGGAAACACCTGGGCGAATCCATCGGCGGTCTCAATGGACTCGGCCATTGCCGCAGTCTCTTGCTTCTTTACGTCGCCCAGGCCGCCGGCATCGAGGATTCTGGTGCCCAGGCCCACTTTCTCGGCGGTCTCTTTCGCAATGGCCAGCGCGTCCCCGGTCACCATCTTTACGGTGACGCCCATCGCGCGCGCGGTGGCGATGGTGGCTTGGGCGTCCTCGCGGGGCGGGTCGAACAGTGGCAGCACACCGACGAACTGCCAGTCGCCGCCTTCGCCGGCTCGTGCCACCCCTAACGAACGGAAGCCACGTCCGGCGAAATCGTTGACGGCTTTGTCGACGGCCGACTTGATCTGTGCGGTGTTGGTGACCAGTTCAAGGATGACCTGGGGTGCGCCCTTGCTGACCTTGAAGGTGGTTCCATCGGCGTCGGTGACGGTGGCTTCGGTGCGTTTGTGAACCGGGTCGAAGGGCTGGAAGTGGGTCACTGTGTGCCCCTGCAGAGCCTCCTTGTCGCTCAGTCCTCCCAGCACCGCCAGGTCGATGGGGTCATCGTTGTCCGCACGGGAGGCCAATGCGCCGTTGAGGATGACGTCGCCGGCGGTAACGCCATCGATGCTGAACGGGTCACCAAGGGTCAGGGCGTTCTGGGTCAACGTGCCAGTCTTGTCCGCGCATAGAACATCCACGCCAGCGAGCTCCTCGATGGCGACCAGCCGGCTCACGATCGCCTGTTTCTTGGCGAGCAGGCGCGCGCCCACGGCCATCGTCACCGACAGCACGGTCGGCATCGCGACCGGAATCGCGGCCACGGTCAGGACCAAGGCGAACTGCAATGTGGTGACGATGGGATCACCACGCAGCAGCGAGGCGACCACGATCACCGTGACCAGCGCGACCGCGAGAATGATGAGGTAGTTGCCGATCTTCAGCACGGCGCGCTGGAAGTGGCTGACGGTGTGCGTGTCCTGCACCAGCTCCGCGGTCTTGCCGAAGTAGGTGTTCGCCCCGGTGGCGTAGACCAGGGCGCCGATCTCCCCCCGACGCAGGATCGAACCGGAGAACACCGCATCACCGGGTTCGCACGTCGCGGGCAGTGACTCCCCGGTCAGTGCCGATTGGTCGACCTCCACCTCGTCGCCGTCCAGCAGGCGCGCGTCCGCGGGAACGATGTCACCCAGACGCAGCCGAATCACGTCGCCGGGCACCAGCTCACGCGCCGGCGGGGTTACCCACTGGCCGTCGCGTCGGACGCGCGCAGTGGTCGCCAGCTTGGCCTTCAGCGCGTCGATGGCGTTGCCGGCCTGGTGCTCCTCGGCGTAGCCCACGACTCCGTTCGCGACGAGCAGCACCAAGATGATGAAGAAGTCCGGCCAGTGCCCGACCGCACCCGACAGGACCACCGCGACCTCGATCATCCACGGGATCGGGCCCCAAAAGTAGCTGAGGAACTTCAGCAGCGGGTTGGTCCTGTCCTCCGCGATCTCATTGGGCCCATACTGCGCCAACCGCTTCGTCGCCTCGCCCTGGCTCAGCCCGTCCGGTGAGGTCTCGAGCTGTTTCTCAACCTCCGACAGGGGCAGAGACTTCAAGTCGTCCTTGGGGTCAGGCTTGGTCGTCGAACCGGGGGGCGTGGACTGAGTTCTTTCAGTGATCATGGTGGGTGTCCGTCTGCTTGTGGATGGTGATCGGTATCGGGGAGACGCTCGAGGTCATGAGGCGGCCTGCCTTACGGCGGGGGCGTCGCCGCGACGGGCGGCGGGCTGCAGGCAACCCCAGGAAACGGGCTCTGTTCTGAGGGCGGCACCGTGGCGTCCGGCCGCGTGTGTCGCAGGAGACCAGCGCTGGAGCGGTGCCGAACGCTGTTGCGTCGGTCATCGCGCAAGGTTCCAGGTCCGGTTGCGATTTTCGGGGAGGACGCGGCCCTTTTCGTTGATGTAGATGCTGGGTTCAGCACGTTGTTCGACCAGACGGTGATGACGTCAACGGGCCCAATGGGCGCACCGGGCTCCAGCCTGATGGATGAGGCCCCAGCCTGTGCTGTCCAGGTCGGGTGCGGGACAGCGATGCCTGCGGTATCCGGGCCGATACCAACGCCAAGGTCAACGGTGTCATATGCCCGGCAGACGCGAGCAGATCTGGTCACGGTCCGAGCCGGCAGGCCGGACGTGTTGCCGTCCCCAC
>DAITND010000387.1:0-2407 GCA_036834825.1 Dermatophilaceae bacterium | reverse complement strand
AGGACGAGCACCAGATGGCGCTGACGGACGCCGGCGTGGACACGGAGATCGCATGATCGTCACTCTTACTCCGGCCCCCGCGATCGACTGGACCATCGAGGTTGACTCGTTCGAGCTCGGGGCTGTCAACCGCGCGGTTCGGTCCAGCCGCGAACCGAGCGGCAAGGGGGTGAACGTCTCATGGGCGCTGCACCGCGCCGGAGTCCCCACCCGTGCGGTCTTCCCAGCAGGCGGTTGCACGGGTGAGCTCATGGCCGGCGTGCTCTCCGAGGCCGGACTTGAGCACGTCATCGTCGACACCGGGCGAGATGTGCGTACGAACATCACCCTGATCAGCCCCGGATGCTCCACCAAGCTCAACGACCGGGGGACCGCGCTGTCCGAGGAGCAGACCACCCGGTTGCGGGAGGCGATCATCGGCGCGAGCGTCGGCGCATCGGTCGTGCTCATCTGCGGCAGCCTTCCGGCAGGGGCTCCTGCCACGTTCGTTCGCAACATGGTGCGCACCCTCAAGGCGTCCGGGGTCGACGTGGTCGTCGACGTCTCAGGAGAAGCCCTCGAGCTGGCCCTGGCGGCTCGGCCCGACCTCATCAAGCCCAACGTGGACGAGCTTGCCGAGCTCGCCGGCCGTCAGCTCGGCACACTCGGCGACGTCGCCACCGCCGCGGAAGAGGCCCGTGATCGCGGCGCCGGAGCCGTGCTCGCGAGCCTCGGGGCCGACGGCGCTCTCCTCGTTGACGGCGAGGGCGTCCTGTACGCCCGCGCCACCGACATCCCCTTCGTCAACTCGGTCGGAGCAGGGGACGCACTCCTGGCCGGCTTCTTCGGTGGCGGGCAAACGCGGCAGGAGCGGCTCGCCACGGCGATGCTCTGGGCCTCCAGCGCGGTGGCACACCACACCACGCTCTTTCCCATCCGGGAGGACCTCGCCGAGCGCATCGCCGTACATGAGCTGACCACACCCGAGCAGCTGCTGGCCGAGCCCTCGGCGGCGCTGGCCAGGGTGAAAGGCCAATGACCATGGGTGAGAACGTTGCCCTGGGCATCGACGTGGGGACCACCAGGATCAAGGCCGAAGTGGTCGGGCTGGATGCTTCTGAGCTGCACTGCGAATCGGCCCTCACCCCCTGGCAGCAGCGGGCCGACGGCACCCAGGCCGACCTCGACGAGCTCGCGGACGTGGCCGTCGCGGTCGCTACAGCGGCAGCCGACTGGGCGCAGGCCGCCGGGCACAAGGTCGTGTCCATCGGGGTGACCGGCATGGCCGAGACCGGTGCCCTGCTCGATGCCCACTCGCGCCCGCTCGCCCCGGCCTTTGCGTGGCACCACACCCTGGGGGATCCGGTCCGGGTGCAGGAGGCTCTCGGCCGTCAGCACTTCATGCTCACCACCGGGCGGGACTGCTCGATCTCTCCGTCCATCATCAAGCTCGACATGTTGCGCCAACGGGGGCACCGTTTCACCCCGGGGCAGCGCTGGCTGAACATCCCCGACTACATCGCCTGGCGGCTCTGCGGGGTGCAGGCCGCCGAGATCTCCACCTCCTCCCGCACCGGTCTGGTCGACATCGCCGCGCGGACATGGTGGGACGAGGCACTGGAGTTCCTCGGTGCCGGCCGGTGGCTTCTGCCCGGAGAGCTCGCGCCGGGCGGGACGCTGCTGGGACGCACCTTGCCCTCCCTGCCCGCTTCGCTACAGCACGCAAACGTTGGCACAGGGGGTCATGACCACCCGGTCGGGGCACTGGCAGCCGGTGACAGCCTTCCCGGATTCCTTGGACTGTCGCTCGGTACGGCCGAGGCACAGGTGCGCATCATCACCCCCGACCTCACCCCCGAGGCCATCATCACGGTGGTGAAGGGTGGCGGCACCGTCGACTGGCATCCGCTCGGCGACCGGTGGACCGTCCTCGGAGCGCTGCCGACCGGTATCACGCTTGCCCGGCTCGCCACCCTGCTGGGGTGTGAGACGGTCGCAGACCGGATGGCACTGAGTAGAGCGGCCCTCGACTGTCCCGACCCCGGCCCCGAGCTCCACCTCGACAACGTCACCTTCGACGGCTTCGACCTGCGCGGGATCACCGGCGGGGTGTCCCGGCCCGCCGTGTGGCGTCGTGCCGTGGAGGAGCTGGTTGGGGACTCCAGCGCGCTCATGGCCCGGATGGAAGCCGTCCTTGGTCCGTATGCCCACGCCGCAGCTTTCGGCGGCTGGCTCAACGATCCGCTTGTCTCACAGGTTCGCCGCGCCCAGCTCGGACCCGACGCCGTCATGGCCAGCGTCCTCGAGCCAGGGGCGGTCGGCGCCGCGATGCTCGCAGCCTGGGCGGCAAGAGAAATTGTCAGCCCACCCGGCTGGTCCCAGTCATGAATCCACTACGACCGTTCCGAACAAGGCAGAAGGGAAATGG
>DAITND010000386.1:0-2416 GCA_036834825.1 Dermatophilaceae bacterium | reverse complement strand
TCCGGGACCACGCTGGTCACCGCGAGGTGTTCCAGCTCAGGCCGGGCGCCACACGGCCCAAGGTCATCTGTTCCTGAGCTCACGAATGTTCCTGAGCTCACGAACCAGTCGGAGAACCCTCCGATTTACCCAGACTCACCTCATCCTGCTGCCGTACTGGACGCAAGCTGAGCACCGCCGCCAACACTGCTAGCGGTCGCCTGACCGCAACTGGCGCCACAGCAAACTCGCTCTCATCAGCTATGAGAGCGAGTTCCGATAGCCGAACGACCAGCGGACGCCGTCGGGGACCTGGGCATTCGCGCCGCGATCGTCGCAAGAGGATCCCGCTTCGGGACGACGAAGACCATGTCCCGACAGGTGGGCGCAGCCTCCGCGTGTGCCCGTTGCGGGTTCCCCCTGCAGCCACCAAAGATGCCGCAACGGGGGACTCTGAGTTTTGTCGCGCCTGCTTCTACGCCGTTGACTGTGGGTACTGAGCGCCTGCATCCGTTCGTCAAGGCCTGGGTCGCTCAGTACGCACCGATGCCGCCCGGCGGAGAGTTGTCCGGGGGCGAGGTGGAAGTGGACCACGTCGTTGACGGGCAGGGATCTGCGATCACGGCCCGCGGCTGCTCTCACGCGTCGAGCGTGACCGCGGTGATGGCCGCGGAAAGGGCGATGGGGTTTCCGGTGCGGTGGTGGGATGCGAGCGCGGTGTCCGTGAACTTGATGACGTGCTCTCCCCCGTGGGTAAGTGCCTGCTCCAGGACGTCTTCAGGGGTTGGCGCCGCGGGCACCGCGTCGTGTGGTGTCACGGGGGCGTACGCCGCGATCACGGCGGCGCTGACCGACCAGGTCGCCTCGAAACTGCTCCGCCAGAGCGGCTTCGGGAGTGAGGAAAGGGTCATGGCGACGGCGTTTGGCGCGGTTGCCGCGTGGACCAGCATCGTCGGGTTGCCGCGGGCAAAGCGCGGATGCATCACCACCACCGCGTCGACGATGTTCTCGATGGCCGCCGGGATCGCCTCGTCAGCGACCGGGGCCGCGAGGGTGGCCACCTGGTCGGCCCACCCCGCGGTCGCTTCGAGCTGGGCCAGCCGGTCGCGAATACCTGATTCCTGGCACGCAACCCGGGGCACCAGTGCGACCAGGTCGGAGGGCGACCGGGTTCCGACGGGCCGAATTGAGGGCGTGGGCTGCCACCGCGCGGCCCAGTACCCGAGCGCGTGCGCCAGTTCAGCGATCCTCGGTGCGGACTCCGCCTCGCCAAGCGCCCGCACGGCGTGTCCCACCCGGATCACCCCGTGAGTGGCCCCCGCGGCGATCCCGGGCAGGAGCCGGGGCCACCAGCGGGCCAGGACGTTCCGCCACGTCTCCTGGTCCACCTCGCGCTGAAGGAGCTCGATCCAGTCCGCGCTCCGGGCGGGCTCGCCCAGAGCGTCCTGCCAGTGCAGCGGGTCGATCGGCCAGCCACCGCGGGGCAGCTCGTCGAGCCGGCGCAGGTACCGGTCCTTCCACCGGTCGATCAGCGGGTCCTGATTCCGGCGAGCCAGAACCTCCACAACCATGGGGCCATGGTTGGACAGGTAGCCGTCGAACTCCGGTCCGGTGCGGTGAAAGCGTTCAAGGGCATCGTCATAGGTCCCTGTCGTGGTGAGCATGAGACCATCTGATGACATCAAGCGGACTTGAGGTCAAGCGCATGGATAAGCAGGACTTGCTGACGATCGGCGAGGTATCGACCCGCAGCGGACTGGCTCCTTCGGCACTGCGGTACTACGAGAGTCTGGGTCTGATCACCAGCACCCGTACCAGCGGGGACCGTCGACGCTTCGCACGCGGAGTGCTCCGGCGGGTCGCCGTGATCCGGGCGGCCCAGCAGGTGGGCCTCAGCCTCGACCAGGTGCGAACCACTTTCGCGGGCTTTCCCCTCGACGTCGCCCCCAGCAAGCGGGACTGGACGCGGATGTCCGCGGCCTGGCAACCGCTGCTCGAGCAGCGGATCGCTGAGCTGCAACAGGTGCGGGACAACCTGAGCAGCTGTGTCGGCTGCGGCTGCCTCTCGATGACTCAGTGCCGCCTGTACAACCCGCAGGACACCCTCTCCAGCACCGGCTCCGGACCCAGACGACTCTTCCCTGGCCCTCAGGAGACTGATCCCGCGGAACTCCCGTAGCCAGCATCGGCCAGCGGGAGATGAAATCCGAGAGGGGCGCTGGCTGGTAGATCATGCTTTTCCGGCCAACCAGTGAGTCAGGTTAGGCAACGTCATCAGCTGCCGCGATGGGGTTGAGTTCTTGTCCCGTGAGGGAACGCTGACTGACGATCAAAACCCTTCGACGCGGACGCCAACGAACAGGTCCTCGCTGTGCCGGTCGGGGATCGGCGTCTGGCACGGTCTGGTTAGGGTGAGACGCGATGATGACTCCCACAC
>DAITND010000385.1:0-2430 GCA_036834825.1 Dermatophilaceae bacterium | reverse complement strand
CAGGAGCAGCATAAGGGTGTGGAGCACGCACATCTCGGCCGTTCCGGCCTGAAAGTCCCGCGCCTGTGGCTGGGCACCATGGACTTCGGCCCGCAGAAGACCAACCACATCTTCATACCAGTCCACCACGTCCGCCAAAAGACCGTCGGACGAGATCTGTAAGGCCATGGAGACGGCCGTCGCGCAAGACAGGACCTTCCCCGGGCGCAAGACCGCGCCAGCGCACTAAGGCTTGTAGCACCAGCCTCATAACGTCAAGGACCAAATATGAAGACACGACGAATTGTAGATCTCCAGGTCAGTGCGATCGGTTTGGGCGGCATGCCCATGTCGATCGAAGGCCGCCCGGATGAGGCCCGCTCGATAGCTACCATTCATGCTGCGCTCGATCAGGGTGTGACTTTTTTCGATACGGCGGATTCCTATCACGTCCACGCAGACGAGGTCGGCCACAACGAGTCCCTGATCACCAGAGCGATCGCGTCGTGGGGTGGCGACACCTCGAATGTGCTGGTCGCAACCAAGGGCGGACACCTCCGCCCCGGTGACGGAAGCTGGTCCCTCGATAGCCGACCCGAGCATCTCAAGGCGGCGGCGGAGGCTTCGCTGCAACGCTTGGGCGGCGAGGCGATCGGCCTGTACCAGTTGCACCGCCCGGACCCGGAGGTGGCGTATGCCGACTCCGTCGGCGCCATCCGCGACCTCCTGGACGCCGGTACGATCCGCCTCGCGGGCATCTCCAACGTGAACCGCGACCAGATCCGGCTCGCACAGGAGATTCTGGGTGGACGCCTCGCCTCCGTGCAAAACCAGTTCTCGCCGGCGTTCCGCAGTAGCGAGCCAGAGCTCCAGCTGTGCGACGAGCTTGGCATCGCGTTCCTGCCGTGGAGCCCGCTGGGCGGGATCGAATCGGCGGCAACTCTGGGCGATCGCTTCGCACCGTTCCAACAGGTCGCCGACGCGCGCGGCGTGAGCCCGCAGGTCGTCTGCCTCGCCTGGCATCTGGCCAAGTCCCCGCACGTGATCCCCATCCCGGGTGCCTCGCGACCCGAGAGCATTCGCGACTCGGTTCAGTCGGTGGACGTCACGTTGTCGGCCGAGGAACTGGCTGCGCTCGACGCGGCCTGATCGGGCGCGTCCTCGAACAACTGATCAAGGAACGCTGTGGCGGCCGGGCTAGCCCCTACGCTCTGCGCCAGGTCCCTCGACGACGACTGGCCGCAACTCGTCCGAGGGAGGCCCACTGGGGTTGCGGACAGCAGACTCGACGCAGTTGCCGCCGATCTCTCCTCCCTACCCTCTTGGACGGACCGTCGTGGTCGGCCCGCCGGACCGTGTCTGACCGCGATGCGCTCTCAGTCGCAGTCCTCGAAGACGTAATGCAGCTCAGCCGCTCCGGCCAATGCCAACTACACGGTCAATGCCGACGTATATGTCGCCTCGCTCCTCCCCGGCGACCTGATCGGGGTAGTGGGCCGACTCGACCCCGCCAGCTCGAACGGCACCTTCTATGCCGCCGTCTACGACCGGTCGACCCTGAGCTGGACTCTGTACAGCATCGTCAACAGCAGCAAGGTGTCACTCGGCCAGTCACCTCAGACGCTCACCCCGGGCTGGACGTACCGTCTGGCGCTGGACATGACCGGCATGACCGGCTCGACGATCCGCCTTTTGGTCGACGGAGTGCAGCAGGTCTCGGTCACCAACACGGCAATCACGGCCGCGGGCCGGAGTGGGGTCGCCATGGGCTTCGGTGCGACCAGCAGCACAACCGCGACTGACACCACAGGGATGCACCTGGACAACTTCACGGTGACTCCGCCGCTGGCCGACAGCAAGGGCACCAACAACGGCGACTACCTCAACGGGCCGACGCTGGGAGTGGCGGGAGCAATCGCCGGCGACCCGAACACCGCAGCGCGGTTCGACGGCGTCAGCGACTTCGGCACCGTTGCCCGCCAGATCTCCGACGACTTCTCGATCGAGTTCTGGTTCAACTCGACACAAGGCACCGGAACCGGCACAGCGTGGTCGCAGGGTGCAGGCCTCGTCGATGCTGACGTCTCCGGCACTAACAACGACTTCGGTGTCTCACTGCGTTCAGACGGCAAGGTCGTTGCCGGGGTTGGTAACCCCGACGTCTCGATCGTGTCGTCCGCCGGCGGATACAACAACGGAAACTGGCATCACGTCGTCTTCACCCGGACCAAGACGACCGGTGCGTTACAGCTCTACGTCGACGGTGTCCTTGCCGGGTCGGCAACCGGCAACACGGCTTCCCTCACGAGCCCGGCGAACATCAACTTCGGACGGATCCAATCAGGCAGCAACTACTTCCTAGGCTCCCTGGATGAGGTCGCGGTCTACAACACGGCTCTCTCCGGGTCAACGGTGACGTCCCACTACAACGCCGGCCAGTAGACCCGGGGG
>DAITND010000384.1:0-2430 GCA_036834825.1 Dermatophilaceae bacterium | reverse complement strand
CTGACCGTGGCTGCAGTGCGGGAGTCGGTGGCCTGGTATGCCGTGCGGAGCGACACTCCGCTCGGCAGTGCCGCCACGGGGGCGGGCTTGGCGCCCGCCTTCAGGACGACGCGCAGGTCGCCCACACCGGCACAGGTCAACGTAACGACTTTTGAGCTTGAAGGTGCCGGGGGTGACCCGGACGGAAGTGCTACGGCCGGACTGAGGGCAATCGACGACGAGGCCACGACAAGCGTGGCCGAAACTGCGACCGCACCCACCTGAGGACCGAAGTCATGCGTGATCGCGAAAACTTCATCTGGACTCCCTGCAAGGCCCCGGTTGGCTTGCGTGACCGTACAGGGTCAGTTCCGCTTCAGTTTACCCGTGCCGGCGCAGTCCGCGCCGTGTCCGCGTATGCTCCGTACCGGGATTCCATCCTTGACGGTTCCACCGCTTAGTCCGCGCCAACAGCCCTCGTGAGCTAGTCGCAGGCGTCAGCAGGGTCCAGGGTTCTGTCGGTCCTGCCTGCAAGGCTCGTTCGGGCTCGGCGACCCGGACCCAAAGATGTGCTTCGACTCCATGTACAGGGGCGGACCTCGCCAAGAAGTCTCGGCGCTGGTCTTCGAACGGGCAGGGTAGCTTGGCGCCAAACCGACAGGATGGACACCGCACGCGAGCAGCCGCAGATAGGCCTGTCCCTCTGGCGGACGTTGCAGACGCTGGGCGTGGGACGCACTTCGGCCTTTATCGACCATGGGGTCACCGTCGCCAATGCGCAACATAGGTCCGTCTGAACGGGCTTGAAGCCTGAGGTCAGGACGGAGCCCCGGCCCGGGTTCGGCTCGGCGCGGGGGCTTGCGGTACGCTTGGGCGTGCCCGTGTCCGGCTCGAACCCGAGACTGCGGTAGACGCGTCCGGCCGGGCTGGTGGCCTCGGTGACGATGCCCATCGATCGCAGCCTTGATCGCCGGCCCACCGCGCAGCAACGCCGAGGAAATGGGACGCCAGCCCTCGCCGCCGGTTGTCCTCGCCGGCGCCGACTCTTTGGTATCGCGCCGTCCTAACGCATCGGACGATGCCCAGATCGGCGACGAGTACATCGTCGGCGAACGCGCAGAAGGAGGCGCCCCTATCGCGATCGGAGAGCGCACGTCGCGCCTGCGCCTGCCCCTTGGCGAATCGCTTAACGGACTGCTGATCCTGCTCATTCGTTCGGACGGTCTCTGCCACGGACCGAGCCACGGATTGCGCCCAGTCCTCGCCACTGAGGTGGCGAACCGCATACCCCTCGGGAAGCGGTGTCTGTCGGGGCGCGACGCGAGTCGTGAGCGCCTCCTCCAGTTCCAGGTCGATTCCCTGCGCGACCCATGCGTTCTGCTCGGCGGGTATCCGGATCAGACAGATCGCGACCTGGGTCGCTTCGGGAAAGGCCAACTGGAATGTCTTCACCCACTCACTGGCATCGTCCGCGGCATCCTCATCCGTGACGAACAGGAAGTTGCCCCAGTGGAAGTCGGGGTTGTGCAGGGGGCGCACGAGTACATGGTCCCCGCGGTCCTCAACGGTGGAGCCGCAGTGCTCAAGGGTGGCGACGTCGGTCGCCCAACCGGCAGGGCAGTCGCCTGTGCCGCGACCTTTCGGACCACCTCCGCGAGGTCTGACCCGGTGCTGCCTCGTTGGGCGACAGGACGAATGACACTCATGAGCCGGCTTCTGCTAAATTCTCGGCGTAGCGCCATCCACCTGGGAAGGATGACTGGATCATGAGTGGGGTCAAGAAGTTCGTCATGCAGGGCAACTTGGTTGAGATCGCCGTCGCGTTCGTCATGGCCGCCGCTTTCGGCCTCGTCGTCAAGGCGTTCGTCGACATCATTATGTCGCTGATCGGCAAGATCGGCGGCCAGCCCAATTTCAACGACATACGGCCTGGTGGCGTGCCGGTTGGGGCGTTCATCACCGCGCTGGTTGCCTTCCTAATTCTGGCCGCTGTCGTCTACTTCTTCATGGTTAGACCTTACGAGCTTGCCAAGGAGCGTTACGGCCCTCACGATGAGGAGACGACACCTGCCGATATCGCGCTGCTCACCGAGATTCGCGACTTGCTTGCTCGCCGCGACGGGTCTGACACCTCAGCTGATCAACCCTGAAACACCATCCGATGAGCGCGGAGTAGCCCCCGCGATATACGGCCTCGTCGTCTGTTCCGCCACGCTTGCGGCCGCAGCTGTCAGCGGCCAGCTGTCGTTCGTGGCCGTTGGTGTGCTCGTCACTGGGGTGGTGTACTGGGTGGCGGCCAGCCACGCGAATGTGCTTGCCCGTCATGCCGTCAGGCAGATGCCCCTGGACTGGTCCGAGATACGGGCGATCTTGAGCCAAGGGTGGCCGATGGTCAGCGCGTCCTTCATACCCTTGGGGATGCTGTTGCTGATGGGTGCTTTGGTGCCTCAG
>DAITND010000383.1:0-2440 GCA_036834825.1 Dermatophilaceae bacterium | reverse complement strand
TTGCCGTGTCGAGCACCCAGCAGCCGATGGCGTCGATGTCGCCGGTCTCTTCGGCAAGGGGGATGAACGTCTCTGGGGCCAAGACTCCGAGTGTGGGGTGTTGCCAACGCACCAGCGCCTCCACGCCGAGGATCTCCCCGGTGAGCAGGTCGGCGACAGGCTGGTATTCGAGGCGGAGCTGCCCGGAGGCGACGGCGATGGCCAGGTTGGTCTTCAGGGCAGAACGGTTGACCATGTGGTCGTGCATCTGGGCGTCGAAGAGTTGGTAGCGGGCTTTTCCGGCGCCTTTGGCCATGTACATGGCGAAGTCGGCTTGCCGGAGCAGTTCGGCGGCATCGCTGGTCTCGGGGCGTCGCTGGGCCACGCCGATGCTGACGGTGACAACCAGGGAGTCTCCAGCGACGATGAACGGTGCGCACAGCGCGCTCAAGACCCGCTCGGCGACCTGAACGGCGACAGAGCCGCCCTCGTCGTCTTCCATGACCAGGATCGCGAACTCGTCGCCGCCGAGGCGGGCGACCAGGTCCTCGGCGCGGGCGCAGCCGTTGAGCCTGTGAGCCAGCTGGGTGAGAAGCGCGTCGCCTGCTTCATGTCCCTTTGTGTCGTTGACGTCCTTGAAGTCGTCGATGTCGATGAAGAGCAAGCTGTCCTGCCGGGTCCTGCGCTCGCTGCCTGATCTGAACGACGCCGTGAGGCGTTCGGTTAGGGAAGCGCGGTTGGCCAGTCCTGTGAGCGAGTCGTGGGTGGCCCGAAGCGTCAGCGCCAGGTGACTGTCGTGCAGGGCCTCGGCCATGCGATTGAATGCTTGGGCCAACTCGCCCAGCTCGTCGTGCCGAGCAACCTTGATGTGATTGTTGTAGTCGCCGGCCCACAGCTTCAATACGCACTCGTGCATGGTGGCCACCGGTCTCAGCAGGTCCTTGACCATCCGGCGACGGAAGTACACGGTTACGGCCAACCCCAGCACAAACATGCCACTGAGGGCAACGGTCAGGATCCGTTCGAGGTCCGAGCCGTGGGCGAGCCCCGCATCCATCGCGTTAAGAGAGGTACTCCCCAGGCCGTCCAACAGCGCACGGGTGGCATCGCTGGACGCGCCGAAGGTCGGGTTGTCGACAAGGTGGTTTCCGTGAAGTGCTTGCACCTGGTCACCCCACAGGCCATAGGTCATCAAGCCCTTCTGCCACGACTGATGGGCCTTGACGATGGTGGCCCTCATGCCACTGCTGGTCGGGAAGACGGTAACGGCCTGGTCGAACAGACGGGAGATCTGCTGTTGCTGTTGAAGGAACGCCGGCCGGTCGACAGGATTGTTGCTCAGCAACTGGTGCGCGGTCTCCTCGTTGTCGACGAGATCGGCGCGCAGCACCGCGACAGTCTTGGACTCGAGGTAGAGCTGAAGCGCCGTCCCCTCCACCTGGTCGACGACCCCCCGAACACCGACGATCGTTGCGGCTGCCGTGGCCAGCAACAGCAGCAGCATGATGGAGAACGCTCTGGACCATTCACGTCGCAGACTCCCCTTGCGCACTGACTCATCGACGCCGTCTTGGTTCACCGCAGTTCTCCATCCGGGATCGACCATGTCCCCCGCCACCCACCGTTTGCCCGACCCACGAGGCCCTGCAATAGACATTGGCACCGAACTCCGGAACACCGCAGTAGCCTCGCCCTTCAGTGGGCCAAACAGCCCAGCAACCGTGGCCAAACGGACTAGAAGCCTGGGTGGGTAACACTCCCGTGGGAGGTTTCGGTCCGTCACCGCAAGCGATGCTTCTCCGGTGACGGCCAACGGCACCACAAGAGTCACGACTTGCTCCGCTGGCCGTTGGCAATCGGGACGCTAATCAACCACGAATACCGACAGGGCCCGCCGACGATCTCACAGGTCGACGACCCGCACGACGTTCCTGATGCCTCTGGCGGACGACACCGCGCCCCGGGTGTTCAGCGTCTTCAACGAGGCGCCTGGCGGGCCGGCCACCTTGGACAGGCGTGGCGGTTCGCCTTTGAGATCCTCACGCTGGTCGGCGGGCTCGAGGCCTGACCTCCACTGACAAATGGGCGACTGCCTCGATCAAGGAGGGGGGCGCTGTCGACTGTTGGCTTGTGGGCGTCGTAGACAACGAGGGCTGACTCACGGTGACTGTTTGCGGACGTCTTGCGGACTTGGCTGCGGACTGGCGACCAATCGAAAGGGCACACGATGATCACGCGCTTAGCGGCGTACCCGTGACCTACAAGTCCCTGCGCAAGGCCGGACGGACCCGGCCAGCGCCGCCACCTGCGCACGGTCCACGGTCATCCCCGCCCAGTTTGGACGTGGGGCGGCCCCAGCTGCCCTGGCGAGAGCCGAGTCCGACTTTCTCAGTTCACGGCACCTAAATGCAATACCGTTCAATTAGAGTTACAGCGGTGTAGTTTGTTGGCATGCCCCGTA
>DAITND010000382.1:0-2449 GCA_036834825.1 Dermatophilaceae bacterium | reverse complement strand
TGGTGCTACGTGCGGCGATCGCCCAGGGGCGCAGGCAGGCGTTCGCTACTGCTCTCGGGATCAATACCGGTGCTCTGGTGTGGGGTGCGGGAGCTGCGCGGCACTGTTGACGTCGTCGAGCATCGCCTACATGTTGGTGCGGGTTGCTGGTGCCGCGTACATGATCTGGCTGGGGTCGAAGATGCTGTGGTCAGCGGTTC
The DNA here is from genome assembly GCA_036834825.1 of Dermatophilaceae bacterium. Lineage (GTDB taxonomy): Bacteria > Actinomycetota > Actinomycetes > Actinomycetales > Dermatophilaceae > UBA4719. Next base: position 2,249 of record DAITND010000382.1, on the reverse strand, counting down.
GCGACCGCGTCGGGATCGATACGCCGGAGTCCATCCTCGCTGCGGTGCCAGCGACCGCCTGGGGCTCGTGGCGCCGAGGGCTCTTGACCAACCTGCTCAACCCCAAGATCGGTGCGTTCTACGTCGCAGTGCTTCCCCAGTTCATCCCGGCCGGTACGTCCCACCTGGCTGTCGGGTTGCTCCTGGCGCTGGTGCACGACGTCGAAGGCATGTTGTGGTTCACCGCGATAATCTTTGGCGCGCAATCGGCGCGCCGCCTGCTCGCTCGCAGATCGGCAAAGCGAGCGATCGATGGCGTGACGGGCACGGTGCTTGTTGGATTCGGTCTGAGGCTGGGCTTGTCGACGAGGTAGCCGGCCACCCCACCGCGTCCGATCAAGGATCCGCTTACCGACGCCCAGACGTCCCACCTCGCATGCTGTTAAGTACACCAAGTACTTGACGTACGTCGTGCGGCGGCGCACCATTGAGTAGGCACACGGTTTGCCCAAGGAAGGACCCTCATGTCGACTCCTCGTCATTTCGACAGCTTCACCTCAGCCCGTTCGAACCTGCGCGGCGTCCTGGACGCCGCCCACGAGGGCCTCATCACCACAGTCGTCCGCGAGAACGAGTGCTTCGTCGTCGTCGCTGCTGACTCGTTGCGTCGCGAGCTGAGCCGGCTGCTACCGTCCCGAGCCGCAGTCGTCGCGGAAGGTGGTGGGTGGTCCGCCGTCCTGCCCGGGGTGCCGGTCCACGGAGACGCGGAGACGTTCGACGAAGCCATCGACGACCTCATCGACGCACTTCGCGAATACGCCGAAGACTGGAACACCCGGCTCCACCGGGCACCGAACCACCAGCACCGACGCAGCATTGTCGAACTTGTCGAACTCTCCGACGACGCACAGCTACGAGACTGGCTCCTGAGCCGTGACACCACGCAAGGTGCTGCGTCGGCCGCACTCGTCACCGCGTGAGCTCGCCGGGAAGCCGGCGAGATCACGACCGGTTCTGCCAGGTCGATCAGTGGTCCGAGATCCGCAACGCTCGCGGCAAGAAGGTCGGTCACCACGTCACCTACGAGCTCGAGCTGCCCGACGGCCGCATCCTGAGGACTCGCGTGTCGCGCCCAGCCAACAACACCACATACGGCGCAAACCTGTGGAACCTGATCCTCACCGAGCAGCTTTGCGTGAGCGAGCAGGAGTTTTGGGAGTGCGTGTCCAACAAGAACCCACCCGAGCGCGGGTTCGGTGCCGGCGAGACCCCAGCGGCGGCACTGCCGGCACAGCTAGTCCACCAACTAATCCACGACCTCGGGGTCCCGGAAGCCGAGATCGTCGGCATGACTCTGGAACGCGCGACGGAACTCATGGTCGCGTACTGGTCCCAGCCGCCGGCCTAAGACGAAGAGGTCATGCGGGGTGCCTAAACGCACTCAATCTAGCCGCGTTGGGTATGCGTTCTTGTCCAGGTGAGGATCGTCATACGGTCTGCTTTGCTCGCTCTGTGAGTTCTCCGCGACTCGACCGATCCGGCTTTCGAACGGGCCCCGATCAGCCGATCGTCCTAAAATGATGTACAGAATGTGTTGATACGCTATAATTCAGTACATGACGACGATCCCCGTGGCCGATGCGCGGTCACATTTGTCCAAATTGATCGACGAGGCGACGGCGACGCATCAGCGCTTCGAGATCACCCGCAACGGACACCGCGCCGCTGTACTTCTGTCCGCCGACGACTTCGACACCCTTCAGGACACGATCGCCGTGCTATCCGATCCGACGCTGTTATCTGCCCATCGGGAGGGCCAGGACGCCATCAAGGCCGGCGACTACCTCGACGCCGATCAACTTGCTCACGCAATGCGTGAGGCAGGGCGCTTGCCCCAGTGATCCAGCGGTACAGGTTGCGCATCGCCCGCCCAGCTGCCAGAGCGTTGGCTGAAGTACTGCCTGAGAAAGTGGCCGCCGCCGCATACGAGTTCATTACTGGCCCGTTGCTCGACGACCCACACCGTGTGGGCAAGCCGCTCAATCCCCCGATGGCGCCGGCTTGGACAGCCCGTCGTGGCAGTTACCGGATCTTGTACAACCTCGACGACACTCACGGAATCGTCGAAGTCACTGCGATCCGTCATCGCTCCGACGCGTACCGGACTTGACATCAGCTTTTCGCCGATCACGTCTCGCAGGTTGGAACCTCAGTCGATCACGGGACATTCTTGGCCAAGCTGGGTTGGGGCGCGTTCCGAACAGCCAACC
>DAITND010000381.1:0-2454 GCA_036834825.1 Dermatophilaceae bacterium | reverse complement strand
CCACGCGTTGCACAGCTCCCCCCGGATGAACACCCGCCCACCGTCGTCGTCCTGCGGGCAGTCGCTGATCACCGGTTGCCGTTCGGCTAACGGCACCGGTCGAATGGCCGAGGCTAGAGGACGAGGGGCTACTTGAGACCGTAGACATCCAACGCACTGTCCGCGTGGCGGTCGTCCCGGCCAGCCAGGACGACCGCCACGGACGTCACAGGGTGGCGTTCCGTTCGGTTCTGAGGGTGAGTTGCTGGGCGGGTTGGTAGACCTGGCTTCCGGTGGCGGTGAACTCGGCGGCCTTGTGGTCCATGCCGGCCGCGAGCACGCTCTGCTCATCGAGCCCGTGCTCGGCGGCGTACCGGCGCGGTTCGAGTTCCGATGGAACGACCAGTTCAACCTCTGCCTCGACCCCGACACCGCGACGGACTTGTTCTCACCCCAGCAGACGCTGGTCGAAAAGCACCGTGAGGGTGCCCTGGCGACAAACGCTACGACATCGCACAGGCGCCGTACCAGGGGGGTCCTGGCCGACCAAACGGGTTCCGAACAGGGGTCGAAACCGGTCTTCGCCGACAGTACGAGCAGCTCGCGGGGACGTACGATTCGCGCATGCAGCAGCCCATGGGTGACCCCGAGGTCAGCACGGTCGGTACCCGCGCCACTCCTGCTGATCCTGGCCGAGGCGATGGCCGCCACCGGCCGAGGATGGCGGATGTGGCCAGCGTCGCCGGCGTCTCTCATCAGACCGTCTCACGGGTCCTCAACGACTTGCCGAACATCCGTCCGGCCACGCGCGACCGGGTGCTCGCCGCGATCGCGGAGCTCGGCTACCGACGCAACACGGCGGCCCGGACACTGGTGACCCGCCGGTCGGGCACCATTGGGGTGATCACCGCCGGCATGAGCCATTTCGGTCCGGCCAACACCATGCTGGGGCTTGAATCCGCCTCTCGCGCAGCTGGATACAGTTTGTCGCTCGCGGGGCTCCCTGAGATCTCGGCGGCCTCGTTGCGGGCTGCCGTGGACCATGTCCTGGACCAGGCGGTCGAGGCGGTGGTGGTGATCGTGGCCCACCAGGCAGCACTCACGCTCGCGCAGTCGCTGCGCATCGGCGTACCGCTCGTTCTGGTCGAGGGCGACCTGTCGGCCGCCCCCCTGACGGCCGGGGTCGACCAGGTCGAGGGTGCCCGCATGGCCACCAGTCACTTGCTCGACCTTGGCCACGAGACCGTGTTGCACCTCCCCGGGCCGACCGACTGGCTGGAGGCTGCGGCTCGACGCGAGGGCTGGCGGATGGCGCTGGAGGAGCGCGGTCGGCCCATCCCTGCGCTCATGGCGGAGGGCGACTGGTCCTCGCACAGTGGCTACGAGGCCAGTTTGGCGATGTTGCGCGAGTCCAGGCCCACCGCGGTCTTTGCCGCGAACGACCAGATGGCGCTCGGCCTGCTGCGCGCCCTGCACGAAGCCGGGATACAAGTTCCCGAGGATGTGAGCGTGGTGGGTTTCGACGACCTGCCCGAGTCCGGCTTCTTCACCCCGCCTCTGACCACCGTGCGCCAGGATTTCCGCGAGCTCGGCCGGCGCACCATGGCCCTGGTGCTACGGGTACTCGCCGGCGAGCTGGAGGCCTCGGTGCCACTGGTCGAGCCGGTGCTGATCGTGCGGTCGTCCACGGCTCCTCCCCCGCGCTGATGATCCGTCGAGAAAACTCGTCCGGTTTATCTTGACCTCGTGAATGTTAGCGCTCACACTCGAACACAGTGACACGGCCGGCCCCCGTCCCCGGCCGACGCGACGACCACCGGAAAGGCCACACGTGACATCTCCATCCCACAACCGGACCGACGCCGTGGTCGTCGGTGTTGACTACGGCACGCTCTCTGGTCGGGCCGTGGTGGTCAGGGTCAGCGACGGTCAGGAGCTGGGCAGCGCCGTCCACGACTATCCACACGCTGTCCTCGACGCTGCGTTACCTACCGGGCAACCTCTGCGTCCGGAGTGGGCCCTGCAGGTGCCCGCCGACTACCTCACCGTCCTGCAGGTCGCGGTGCCCGAGGCCCTGCGCGTGGCCGGCGTCGACCCTGCGGACGTCATCGGCATCGGCACCGACTTCACCGCCTGCACCATGGTCGCGACCCTGGGCGACGGCACACCCCTGTGCGAGGTACCCGAGTTCGCCACCAGCCCCCACGCCTTCGTCAAGCTGTGGCGCCACCACGCCGCGCAGCCACAGGCTGACCGGATCAACCTCCGTGCCCGTGAACGCGGCGAAGCGTGGTTGGCGCGATACGGCGGGCTCATCTCCTCGGAGTGGGAGTTCGCCAAGGGCCTGCAGATGCTCGAGGAAGCGCCCGAGCTCTATGCCGCCATGGACCACTTCGTCGAGGCCGCGGACTGGATCGTGTGGCAGCTCACCGGGACCTACGTCCGCAACGCGTGCACTGCTGGCTACAAGGGCAT
>DAITND010000380.1:0-2454 GCA_036834825.1 Dermatophilaceae bacterium | reverse complement strand
GACGCAGGCAACCGCAACGACTCCATCCTGCTCGAACCCACCCTGCAAGCCGTCGACTCCTGCTGGACATTGAGACCTGCCACCTGGACCGTGGCTACGACAGCAACCTCACCACCGAACGCTGCCAGGCCCTGGGGCTCACCGACAGGACGCTTTGCACCCTTTGTGGGTTGCCGAGCAGCTCGCCGCCCTACTACCGAGTGCTCATCTCGAGATCGTGGCGCCCGGCGGCATCATGTGGCGCCACCGAGCCCTGATGAGGGATCTGATCGGCGGCTGTCTGTCCGGAGAATCGCGTCGACAGCTCACCGGACCGAGTCAGACCATCGTGGCCGGCGAGGCTGATTGCCACTGATGGGCGCGACCGGCGGCGGGCTGGGATGACACGAGGGCCGAAATACCTGGCGTCACCGCTGCGTTAGGACTGAAGGCTCCATTACTTCAAAGAAGAGCCCGCTACCCAGGTGCCAGGAGGGACCGATGCCGGAAGTGCCCCAGGTTCGTCGGGTTGCCATGCTCAGCGTCCACACCTCACCGCTCGAGCAGCCAGGAACCGGGGATGCGGGCGGTCTGAACGTCTACGTGGTCGAAGTCTCCAAACGGCTTGCACAACGTGGCATTGAGGTCGAGATCTTCACCCGGATGACCGACGGCGCTCTGCCGCTCGAGTCCGAGATCGCGCCCGGGGTCCACGTCCGCAACGTCATCGCCGGGCCGTTCGAGGGCTTGGGCAAGGCCGACCTACCCGGCCAGCTGTGTGCGTTCGCCCAGGGAGTCATGCGCGCGGAGGCAGCCCGGCCCGAGGGCTGGTATGACCTGGTGCATTCGCACTACTGGCTCTCTGGGCAGGTGGGCTGGCTGGCGGCTGACCGATGGCGGGTGCCCTTGGTGCACACCATGCACACGATGGCTCGCGTCAAGAACTCCCGGCTGGCAGAAGGGGATACACCGGAGCCGCCCGGCCGCGAGATCGGTGAGGCCCAGGTCGTGGAAGCTGCGGACCGCCTCGTGGCAAACACCCTGGGCGAGGCTGGTGAGCTGGTGGATCTGTATGACGCGGATCCCGGGAAGGTGCAAGTGGTGGCGCCCGGCGTCGACTTGGACCTGTTCACCGTCGGGGATGTCGCGGCGGCCCGCGCCCAGGTGGGGCTACCCCAGAACGCTCACGTGCTGCTCTTCGTGGGCCGGATTCAGCCGCTCAAGGCCCCGGACGTCCTGCTGAAGGCGGCTGCTGACCTTCTGGCCCGCCGGCCCGAGTTGCGCCAGAGACTGGTTGTTGCCGTCGTCGGTGGCCCGAGCGGCGCCGGCCTGGGCAAGCCCCGCGCACTCCAGGAACTTGCCGTCCAGCTCGGCATCCAGGCCCAGGTGCGGTTCGTGCCGCCTGTCGACCGCGCGACCCTCGCCCTGTGGTACCGCGCCGCAGACCTGGTCGCAGTCCCTTCCTACAGCGAGTCGTTCGGTCTGGTGGCCGTCGAGGCGCAGGCCTGCGGGACCCCGGTCGTGGCCGCCGCGGTAGGCGGCCTGCCCTGCGCCATTGGTGACGGCGGCGTGCTCATCGAGGGGCATCGGACGGCCGACTGGAGTGCTGGGCTGGAGGGGTTGCTCGATGACCCTTATCGCCGAGAGCTGTTGAGCCGTAAGGCTGTTGAGCATGCTTCGCAGTTCAGCTGGGAACGCACCACTGACCGGCTGCTTGAGGTCTACACCGACTCCAAGATCGCCGCGACGATCTCGCCGATCGACGACACGGCGCCACCGATCGACGCCTGGGCACTCACCGGTGTCCCGGCGGCCGTGATCCCGTGACCGGAAGCACGCTCGATGGCAGTGCCGCCGTCCATGAGTGCGTGCGTCAGTTCTTCGATGAGGCCGGTATCCAGTGGGAGCTCGGGCGACGGGCCGGGGAGTTCATCGTCACCTTGCCCGGGGAGAAGAAGCTCACCACGGTGTGCTCGGTGGTGGTCGGTGAGCAGTCCTTGTCGATCTCTGCTTTCGTCGTGCGCAACCCGGACGAGAATCACCAGGCCGTCTACGCCTATCTGCTGCGTCGAAACCTTAGGTTGCCCGGACTCGCGTACGCAATCGACAAATCCGGCGACGTCTATGTCACCGGACGCGTTCCACTCCAGGGGGTGAATGCTGCTTACCTCGACCAGATCTTCGGCGTTGTTCTGGATGCCGCGGACGGCGCGTTCAACGAGCTTCTTGCGATGGGATTCCTGGAGTCCATGAAGAGGGAGTGGGCTTGGCGCAACTCGCGAGGCGAGTCCACGCGCAACCTCGAGGCCTTCCGCCATCTGCTGGAGACGGCCCCCGATCGGCCGGCGCCGTCGCCATAGACTCGCCCTATGACCACAGCTGAACCGTTCACTCTCATTCTCCTACGACATGGCGAGAGCGAGTGGAACGCCAAGAACCTCTTCACCGGCTGGGTTGACGTCGACCTGACGGACA
>DAITND010000379.1:0-2463 GCA_036834825.1 Dermatophilaceae bacterium | reverse complement strand
ACACCAAAACCCAGCAGCCCCAACCCAACCCGAATTTAGGCTACGTGGCATTGCGCCAAGACGGCTCTGCGAACGTGACCGGGCAAACGGGTCGGGGGGATTGACGTAGGACGCACGTGACCTCGCGATCATGGCTGTTGTCTAGGCAGTTTTCATGATCGAAGTGAGGCCACGGGCTTGCTCAAGCCAACGCGAATTGCCCATGTTCAAAAGGATTCGGTATCGGAGACGCCTCGCGTCTGCTCGACCTGGACGGCCTGCTGTCACACGGGTCGAGTCGGACATGTTCGGGGGTCGGGTAGTGTCCAACAACCAGTCGAGGAAGTAGGCCCCCGGAGCGCAACTTGGGGATCGCTACCTCCATGGTTACGGCACGGGTTTCCCACTGCCGGGACCGGTAGCCATTGCGGGAGGTGACCCGATCGTCGGTGCGCACGCCGTAGGGGGCGCCACACAGCGCATCGGCCTCGGCGGCCCATCAGCGCCTCGACCAACATCTGCAACATCGAACGCAACAAATCGGGCTCGGCACGCTCGAGGTGCTCGGACAAGAACTGGGCAGGGTCAATACTGTGATTCGCGCTCATCGCGTGGTGCTCCTTCGTCGACTTTGATCTTCTGAAGGATCACGCGGTGGCCGCCTCACATCACGACGTCACGCTTTACAAAAGGGGGCCTCGCCGTACAGCACGTGCGTGGACTCAAGTGCGGCTTCGGAGGCAGATCCGTCCGTTGAACTGACCGTCCCCTCAGCTAATAGCCGATATACACCGTAAGCACCCTGAAGATGCATCAGGCACGGCCGCCGGCAACCCCAGGCCTGTGCGTGGCCGCATGCGTCGGCGGTTCACTTCCAGCGTCGACGCGCCCCTGCAAGGTGCTGCGCATATCCGGCGAGGGGTGCCGACGAGCAGAGCACCTGGTACCCGAGCAGGAAGGCCACGTATCCGAACCGGTTGCGTCGCACCCGCAGGTCCATCGGGCCGAAAACGTGTCGACTCTGGAAGGTCCGCAGCCCGCCGTACACCAACAGGGTCACCGGCACGACGGCCAGCGTCCACACCGAGACGATCAGTGGGTGTCCGAGAAGGAGCAAGACCAGGCAGGGTAGCCAGATCAGCACGTAGCCAACGTCCAGCCACGGGATGAGCAGGTCGATGCCGGCGACGAAACCGCTCAGCCGCCGGGACTGACGCCACGGCGGCACCGTGGCGATGCCCTCGAGCATCCCGCGCGCCCACCGAGCCCGCTGCCGCATGAAATGTCGCAACGTTACCGGGGCATCGGTGAACGCGACTGCGGTTGGTTCGAAGAGAACACGGTCGCCGTGCTCCATCAGCCGCCAGGTCACCACGATGTCCTCACCGATCGCGTCCGGCCACCCGCCCACTGTTCGTACCTCGGCAGTCCGGTAGAGCGAGAACGCACCTTGGGCTACCAGGGTCGCCTGGTACAGCGCCTGCATCCTCTTGACCGCGGCGTTGCCAAGGAAGTAGTCCCACTCCTGGATCCGGGTGAGCAGGTTGACCCGGGAGTTGCGCACCAGAACGGATCCGGCGACCGCAACGGTGTCCGAGGGCGCGGATTCCAGGCGCGAGACCAGTCGGCGCAGCGACTCCTGGTGCAGCGGGTATCCCCGTCCACCGTCACCACATACGGCGTTTCGACGTGTTGCAGCGCCGTGTTCAGCGCGTTCGACTTGCCTGGGGTCAGCTCGGAGATGATGCGCAGCGATACACCCTGATACGCGGCTGCCCGCCGGGCCTCATCGCAGGTTCGATCTGTCGACCCGTTGTCCGCAAGGATCAACGAGACGGGCCCGGCGTAGTCCGTGCGGCTGATCGCGGCGATCGTCTCGCCGATGCCCCGCTCCTCGTTGCGCGCCGCGATGATGATGGCCAACGCAGTCGTCGGTGACGCCACCCGCAGGGGCGGCTGCCGGTCGAGAACGAGGAAGCCGCCATGAAAGCCACGATGGCTCCCGGCAGGTACGCGACGAGGATGACGATCAGCCAGGCTGTGACTAGGCCTGTCACCGGTATGAGATCGTGTATCCACCCACGCGAGTTCCACACTGACAGGCCGACCCAGGCAACGGTGAAGGCCAGCGCCAAGGTGAACTTGGCGGCGACCGATACGTAGAGGCGTCTGGTCGCCGCGGGCGGAGCCTCGGTGTGGGCGGTCCCAGCGAGGACCGACCCTTCGGCCGGCACGGCAACCGCCTCCCATAACGCTGCCGACTTGCGTGGCCTTGTTCTACCACTGTGGAGACTCATCCCTCAACCCTGTTTTCACCCGGGTTCCAACGAAGGCAGCCCTGTCGGGCCGCCATACGTACAGTTCAGTGCGATGGAGGCAATTTGTTCGGAATTCGTGGATTTCTCGACGCTTCGGGGCGAAGACCTGCCCGTTGAGGTGACAGGCTCCAGACCAATCAGTCGATGCACGAACGCAAGCATCCAA
>DAITND010000378.1:0-2474 GCA_036834825.1 Dermatophilaceae bacterium | reverse complement strand
CGTCGGCGATCTTGATGGTGTTGTTCTCGGAGGCGTTGATGGCATCGGACAGGTCGAAGCCGACCTTCTTTGCATCCACGTCAAACGCAGCGACGAACTCGACATCGTGGACGTGGTACTCACCGAACTTGACGTGCATCAGACCGGGAACGGTGGCGTTCGGGTCAGCATCCTTGTAGTACTCGACTCCTTGAACCAGCGAGCTGGCGCAGTTTCCTACGCCAACGATGGCGACGCGCACGGATCCCATTTGGGTTCTCCCTTGTAGTTGTGCTGCACGAAGCAGCTGGTATGACGGAAAAACTAGGTGGTCTTGAGGTTCTGCGGCGGGGTGTTGGTTGGTGCCGTCGTGGGTGCCGTCGTGGGGGCCGTCGAACGCTCGGTCTCGATCAGCTCGGAGAGCCAGCGCACCTCGCGTTCGGCGGACTCGAGACCGTGACGCTGCAGCTCGGTGGTGTAGAGGTCGAGTCGCTCCCGCCGCTGGGCCGCCGCGGCTCTGAAAGCGTCCAGTCGTTCCTCCAGCCGGCTGCGGCGGCCTTCGAGAATGCGGAGGCGTACATCTGACTCGGTGCGGGCGAAGAAGGCGAAATGGACGTTGAAGGTGTCGTCCTCCCAGGCTGCCGGCCCGGACTGGGACAGCATCGACTGGAATTGCGCCAAGCCATCGCTGGTCAGCTCATAGACGATGCGTCCTCTGCGGCTACCGGAGCCGGAAGCGCCGCTGAGCGATCCGGGCTGGCTCTTGGCCGTGCTGTCCTCGGCGATCCAGCCGCGGGTGACCAGCCCACGCAGACAGGGGTAAAGGGTGCCGTAGGACAACACCCGGAACGCGCCCAGGACAGCGTTGAGTCGCTTGCGCAGCTCATAGCCATGCAGCGGCGACTCGTGGAGTAGGCCCAGAATAGCGAGCTCCAGCAGGGCAGAACGTCGACTCATGTCTTCTTCCCTCCTGGGTCCACGTGCGTGCGGGCGTATGCTCCGCCGGGCGGTCTGCCAGGACACGATGCGAGTACGTCAAGAAAACACCTTACACCGGATATATCGAAACGATATATCCAGGAAATGTTACCCGCCGTTGCCACGCATGCATGCCTGCCGGAGAAGGCGCCAGGCCGCGGCCTTCGGACCTGCATTCGCGGACGCAAACTGGGTACCGTTGGACGGAAGTGGATGCGGTGAAGGGACCGGGGCGAAGGGGCGATCACGAGTTCCGTCCTGGTGGTCTACGCGACGAAAAGGCTCAGTTCCGGCTGTGGCAGAAGGCGCCACGCACGAACACCGCGATCCGCATCGTGGCAGGACTGCTGCTGATCGCCTATGGCCTGGTTCACCTGCTGTACCTCACCCCCGAGGCCGACAACGCAACGTACCCGTTCACCTTGCGGGTGTCCTGGTTGGTTCCCGAGACCGCGCGGCGTCCGGTGGCGATCGTCCTGATCGCGGCAACCATCGTGGTCTTCGCCCTGATCGGGCTTGCCGTCTGGGGCGTGCCGGGGCTGTCCGGTGCGTGGCCGACATTCACCATCCTCGCCGCCTCGATCTCGCTCGCGTTGCTCATCGCGTTCTGGGACGCGCGGTTGATTGTCGGAGTGGTCATTGACGTCGCACTCATCGTGGTCGCCCTGAAGCGTGCAGGGTGGACCGACGCCCTGTGAGTGCGTGGCACTCACAGAACGCCTGGTCGGAACCTTGCCTACCGCCGCAGGATCGTGACGCCGCCAGCCTGAACGGTGACAGGCACCGTGGAGGCGTTCGATGGCTCCTCACTCACCAGCTGCCCAGTGCCGTCGTCGACGTGGACCCGGGATGGGCCGGAATCTGGCAGCGCATACGGCGGCGTACTCGCTCACCCGGGACCTGATCCCCCAGCCAGTGGAGATGTGCCGGGTCGGTGATTGGCGGCGTGTCCTCTGTGCTCGCGGACGGCGTGACGGCCGCCTGCGCGGACGCTGCCCGACTAATGCCGGGCCGGCCACGGACGTGGCGACCATCAGGGCCAGACCCGGGGCGAGCGCGGTGAACGTTCGGCGGCGGGTCAGGGGGCCGTTGTCCCGAGACGGCCGTAGCGGTCCTCGAGCCGGACGACGTCCTCGCGCCAACCAGCAGCTGCGGTCGAGGCCTCGACGAGAACGGAGTCCTCGACGGCTCGCAGGCGGTGCAACGTTCCCGGGCGCACGCGCACGGAGTCCCCAGGGGACAGGCTCGCGGCACTCAACGTGTCCGCCGATTCGCCGAGATCGATCTCGACCTGGCCCGAGACCAGGGCGATTGTCTCGTCTTTCGCATGGTGGTACTGCAGCGAGAGGGACTCGCCGGCCTTCACGAACAGGAGCTTGCCGACGTACGCGCCTTCGACGAGCGCAAAGATCTCCTCATGGCCCCAGGGCTTGTCCACGTGCTCGGCCCGGCGTACCGCAGTCTCTGGCGATTGTTGGCTCACAATTGTCCTCATAGGTTCTGTGCTCACAGGTTCG
>DAITND010000377.1:0-2477 GCA_036834825.1 Dermatophilaceae bacterium | reverse complement strand
TGCATCGACACGGGTTCGGGGACCGGTTTTTGTGCTGAGCACAGCGCCATCGCTGCCATGGTGACAGCTGGCGAGTACCAGGTCGCCAAGATCGTCGCCGTCTGGCGAGACGGTGACGGCTTGCTCTACGTGTTACCGCCGTGCGGACGCTGCCGCGAGTTCATCAGACAAGTCGACCCAGCCAACCTCGACACCGAGGTCATCCTTGGCTCAGATCGATCCGCATTGCTGCGAGAACTGCTGCCAGCGTATGACTGGCCAGAGCCGCTGGCTTCCGACTGAGGCACACCGATGAGCGATCGTGTTCTGGGACGCGAGGCCGTTGATCGGCATCATCATTGGCCAGGTGCTGATCGCTCTCGCGATCGCCCGCCCCAAGTCGATAGAGCCGATCGGCCCCTGATCTGGTTCGGGCGGGTCGGGTGATTGATCATGTGGAGCATGGAGAACGTGCCTCGGTGGGCAGCTCTGACTACGTGGGTCGTGGTGAACCTCGTGAACCTCGCTCAATCGGTGGGGTTCGCATCCCGCCGTAGCCACGCCATGGTCGTCAACCACCTCTTGGGCGCCGTGATCGCGATGCTGGCCGTCCCGGCCACGGTGGCCTTGGTGGGCTACGCCCGCGCGGGCAGCCCCTGGTGGCTCGGGCCGGCCGTGTTCGACCTCTTCGTCGCCCTCATGCTCGTCGTGGACTACCTGTGGCCGGTGGAGTTCCGGCGCCCGGCCAAGCCCGCCATCCTCGTCCCGTACCTGCTGCTCTTCTTCGGCAGCATTCTGGTGATGGGGATCTCGATGTTCGAGCTCAACCGCGGCCTGTGGCTGGTCACCGTCGCGACTTCCGTGACGCTGCTGGGCACCATGGTGCGGGCCCTCCGCCAGGGGACCGCATGAGCACCTGGCCCCAGGGAGGTGGCCGGTTGGCACCGCGTCCGTGACGGGTCACGGCGTGCCATTAGGACCAGGCAGCAGCGTCGGCGCGTGCACCGCCGGGGGCCATCGGTTTCGGTGACCGTAGGCCCGGCCGCTGAGGCTGGCGCTGATCCCCGGTTGCCGTTCCACCGACGGGACTGCTGAGACGAGTCCCGTCAGTTACCGTTCGGGCACGCTCACGTGGAGGCGGTTTCGAGCCGCCTGCGCCCATGACCGGAGACGCTTCTTGCGGGCCGGTAACGGGGCGCGTTCGGGGGTGACCACCCCACCCAGGAGAAACCCGAGAGAGGCGAGAAGGATTATCAACGCCAGCAACGGTGTTGCCCACGTTGTAATGGTTTGCCCCGTCCCCTGAAGTGACCCGAAGTGACTCGCATGATGCAGATTCCCCTGACCTTGATTCAAGGAGCCCGACGATGGTGACCTGGCGCAACCGCGCTGCCTGCCTGGGCGAGAACCCCGAACTGTTCTTCCCTGACGGAAACACCGGCCCCGCGCTTCTCCAGACAGAAGAAGCAAAGGCCGTTTGCCATCGCTGTGAGGTCGCTGCGACCTGCCTGAAATGGGCTATCGAATCCGGCCAGGACTACGGAGTGTGGGGTGGAATGTCCGAGTACGAACGCCGCGCCCTCAAAAGTCGCAACGCCCCAATCCGGCGTGCCAGCTGAACTGGGCGGCCGACCCACTCGGTGGGTGTCCTTGTCCTTGAGCTCAGGCAGGTGCTCCACCGATTGGTAGGTGGATCCGCTAGGGGGATAAGCGTGGGCCCGGCCGAACGCGGCCGGGCCCTCGACCATCAGGGGTTGTCGTTCGACCCGTTCTTGCCGTCAGCATCCAAATCTTCGGTCCTGCCGCGACTCGCGCCCGAGCTAGCCTGTCGCCGACTGCCGACCATGCTCAGTCCGAAGCGCCTGTAGTGGTGAAACGGCGCATCGAGGATCAGCAGCAGGACAAGGGCGACTCCGGCCGCACTGAGGATGTACCACGGCCAGGGGCCGAGCACCGACAGTAGCGAGCCGTGCCTCGGGACCGCGACAAGGAACATGTAGTTGGAGCCGGTGAGCCAGTCGAACCAGCCGACGAACGCCGTGTAGGCCGCCGTGATCGCGAACACGCGCAGCACCGAGCCAGGCCGTGGCCGCAGCCGGAGTCCCACCACGAGGAACATGGCTGCGATCACGACCCCGAGGTGGCCGGCGACGAACATGAAGAACTCGAGTTGGGGGAAACCGGCGGACAGATCCGGCGTCGCTACCGCCTGCAGCGTGCCGGCGAGTCCCCAGAAGTAGGTGAGCTCGACGGCCAGCAACCACCGAGGCCACCAGCAGGCGATGGCGGCAACGATCAGCGCCACGTCGCAAAGCGCCAGCGGCAGCGAGGCCTGCACCGACCAGCGGCCGTCGACCAGCGGGACCATGACGAATGTGACGGCGTCCGCGGCCAGAACGAGCGAGATCGCGCGCCCGGCGTATCCGACCCAGCGTCCCGGCCGCCGCCGGCAGGCGGTGCACAGGCTCACGCAGATCAGGGTGCCGATCGCGACGGCG
>DAITND010000376.1:0-2490 GCA_036834825.1 Dermatophilaceae bacterium | reverse complement strand
CTAGAGGCGCCGGTGAGCAACCACCCGAACGGGGTCTCGGGCCCGCTCTGGTGGGCCGGCCTGCCGGCCCACCAGAGCCGGGCCTCGCTGACCCAGGACGAGAGCGTCGACGTCGCCATCGTGGGTGGCGGTTTCACGGGACTGTGGGCTGCGTACTACCTGTTGGAGGCCGACCCTTCGCTGAAGGTGCTGGTGCTGGAGGCAGAGCACGTCGGCTTCGGCGCCAGCGGACGCAACGGCGGATGGGTCTCGGCCCTGTACCCCGTGGGTGCGCGAGTGCTGGCACGTGAGCATGGTGAGGCCGCGACCAGGGATCAGTACGCAGCACTGCGCGACAGTGTCGACGAGGTCGGCCGCGTGGCGCGGGTGGAAGGCATAGAGTGCGGGTTCCACAAGGGCGGGACGCTGGTCGTTGCCACCAACCGCGCCCAGGCGACCAGGAGTCGGGCCGAAGTCGAGGAATCCGAGTACTGGGGCACCGGGATGACCTGGCTTGAGCCTGCGGCCGCGGCTGATCGGCTTGCTGTCAAAGGACTCCGCGGCGCCACCTTCAACCGGAACTGCGCCCGCATCCATCCGTTCCGGCTCGCCCTCGGACTTGCCCGGGCCGTGGAGGGCAAGGGCGGGCGGATCCATGAGGGCGCCCGGGTGGCCGACGTGGGCCAGGGTCGCCTGCGGACCGACAAAGGCATCGTCGTCCGGGCCCGCCACTTCCTGCGGGCCACCGAAGCATGGACGGCGCGGTTGCCCGGCCACCGGCGCACCGTCGCACCCGTCTACTCTCTGGTCGTCGCCACGGCGCCTCTGCCGCGCTCGGTCTGGGATCAGATCGGTCTGGCCGACGCTGAGACGTTCAGTGAGCATCGACATGTGATCGTGTACGGCCAGCGCTCGATGGATGACCGGATGGTCTTTGGTGGTCGCGGTGCGCCCTATCACTTCGGCTCCGGGATCAAAGCCGGGTTCGACGGGGACGCAAAGGTCTTCAGCACGCTTCGGCGCAGTCTGACCCAGCTCATCCCCGCGACTGAGGGCGTCGAGTTCACCCACGCCTGGGGCGGGCCCCTGGGCATCGCCCGTGACTGGCACCCAGGCGTCGGGTACGACCCGCCAACCGGCGTGGGCTACGCCGGTGGGTACGTTGGCGACGGGGTAGCCCTGAGCAACCTTGCGGGGCGCACCTTGGCGGACCTGGTGACCAGCCGCGATACTTCGCTGACCCGCCTGCCGTGGGTCCAACACCGTTCTCGGCGCTGGGAACCCGAACCCCTGCGCTGGCTCGGCGTGAACGCGGGACTACAGCTCGCCACTCTCGCCGACCGTGAAGAGCGACTCACCGGGCGGCCGGCACTGCTGGGCGCAGCGCTGTCAGCCCTGACCAGCCACTGACCCCAGCCGGCTATGGGGCCTCGCCAGCCACCAGCCCGACGACGTCACCAGGCCTTGCGGCGATCACGGCCTGGTTCCGGTAAGGACGGGCCTCAGTGCCTCCAGCACCGACGCGTCCTCGATGGTGCTCGGAACCGCGGGAGTGCCGCCATCGGCTATCTGGCGCATCGTCTTGCGCAGCATCTTGCCCGAGCGGGTCTTGGGCAACGCCACGACGATATCGACCAGGTGCAGCGAGGCGACGGCGCCGACCTCGTCACGGACCCGCTGAACCAGCTCAGCCTGCAGCGCCTCCACGACACCCGCCCCGGAGACGTTGACGCCAGCCTTCAGGACCACCAGCGCCCTGGGCACCTGACCCTTGAGCTGGTCGGCCACCCCGATCACGGCGCACTCGGCGACGGACGGGTGACCCGCCAGTGCCGCCTCCAGCGACCCAGTGGACAGGCGATGTCCGGCCACATTCAGCACGTCGTCGGTGCGGCCCATGACATAGATGTACCCGTCCTGGTCGAAGTAGCCTCCGTCCCCGGTCAGGTAGTAACCCTCGTGCGCGGAGAGGTACCCGGAGACGTACCGCTCGTCGTCGCGCCACAATGTCGGCAAAGTGCCGGGCGGCATCGGGAGCTTGATGCAGATGGCCCCCTCGACGCCGGGCTCCACCTGCTTTCCGTGCTCGTCCAGGATCCGCACGTCATAGCCCGGGACTGGCACGGTTGGTGACCCGGCCTTGATCGGCAGACGCTCCAGGCCGAGGCAGTTGGCGGCGATCGGCCATCCGGTCTCGGTCTGCCACCAGTTGTCGATCACCGGGATCCCGAGTCGCTGCCCTGCCCAGGCATAAGTGTCCGGATCCAGGCGCTCCCCGGCCAGGAAAAGGGTGCGGAGCTTGGAGAGGTCCTGACCGGCAATGAGCTTGCCATCAGGGTCCTCCTTCTTGACCGCGCGGATCGCCGTCGGAGCCGTGAAGAGCGCCGAGACGCCGTACTGCGCAGCCACCCGCCACAAGGCCCCCGCATCGGGGGTCCCGACCGGCTTGCCCTCGTAGAGCACCGTCGTGCACCCCGCCAGCAGCGGCGCATACACGATGTAGGAGTGGCC
>DAITND010000375.1:0-2496 GCA_036834825.1 Dermatophilaceae bacterium | reverse complement strand
CCCTGTCCTCACATCACGACGTTGGTTGTGAGGGGCTGGCTGCGGGCGGAACCAACCCGTCCAGCCCGGCCCCGCCGTCGTGCCGTCACGCTCCGGCTGCGGTGACGATCGCGTCGGTGAGGAAGCCGGCGATCAGGCCCAGGAGCAGCCCGTAGGCAAGTACGTCGGGGCGTCGGGTCTTGGCTGCGATGCTGATCAGCTGGGTGACGACATACAGGATCGATCCGGCGGCCAGGGTCAGGAACACGACGCTGACGGCCTCGCTGGTGAAGCCGTGTCCGACGATGGTTCCCAGGAAGGTGGGGCCGCCTCCGATGGCACCCATGGCCAGCAGGAAGCCCCAGCTCGGTTGACGGACTTTGCCGTCGGGGTCGATGTCGCCCGCCAGGGGCGCGACGATGCCGAAACCCTCGGTTGCGTTGTGCAGGCCGAAGCCGATGACGAGCATGAGTGCCAGGGCCAGCTCTCCGCTGGCCGCTGACTGGCCGATGGCCAGACCCTCGGCGAAGTTGTGCAGGCCGATACCGACGGCAATCAGCAGCGATAGCCGTTGGGCGGAGGACCAGGTGGCGAGCCGGCTGGGGCGTCGGGTTTTGAGCTCGCCAACATCCATGGCCCCGGGGCCATGGATGCCCTGAGCTACCAGAGACGTTTGTGCCCGTGAGAGCTGTCTGCCCATCCAAGACTCGTAGCAGACCAGCGACAACAACCCGGTGGCCAGGCCGCCGGCGAAGAGCAGGCCGTAGCCGGCGGCCGTTTCCAGTCCACCCTTGCCGTCGTGGACCGAGGTCAACGCATCGTCGATGGGGATCCAGGCGTGTGAGAGCACGTCCCAGACGAGAAACAGCAGCACCCCGATAGCGGTCGCGTTCAGTAGCGCCCGCAGCGTTGGTGCGGGCCGGCGCAGCCGGCCGATCGGTAAGCCCAACAGGATGGTCACGCCGGCGATGAAGCCGAGCAGCATGGTCGATTTCAAGCTCACTGGACTGCCTCAACTTAAGTAGGGGGACGGGTCGGGAGGGGCCGGGACGGGACCTCATACACAACTAAGGTAAGGCTTACCTTGGTTGTGGTCCAATTCGTCCTTCTTCGGTGGGGGAGGGGGGGAATCGAACCCCGGATCTCCTGGATGCAGACTCGCGGCTGAATCGGCGTTGTTGTCGCTGAGCCGCTACGCGAGCCAGCTGGTGGTTCTCGTGCTCGGTTGGTGTTGCGGTGGTTGCCGAAATCCTTGGAGCACGGACCCCGACGTCCCGAACTTCTCGCCGCCGCAACCCTATTGGTGGCTGAGCAGGCGCGGGCGGCGCCCGGCCCGGCTGTATGGCAGGAAGCGCTGGCCGTGTTGGGTACCTCGTGCGCTACCGCTGGCCGGCCACCTCGCGCGTACCGCTACAGTCGCTGTTGGCTGAGCACGTAGGTGAGGCACACCGTGAACGCGGGAGTCTTGAGGCTGGTCCTGGCCGAGCATCTCTGCAGGCCAGCAGTCGCACTGCGGATACCAACTCCGCTATGGACGCCGTGCGGGTTCCAGTTCTGCCCATTCTGAGAGTCGTGGGCATGGGGGGCCTCGCGGAAGGTGACGGCGCCGACCCCCTTCCCTTTGTTCCCAGCCCTTGTGCGTCCCGCCGCAGCCTCTGGTCCGTTGCTCTGGCTGCTTCGTTGGCGCGAGCCGGTCTGCTGTCCTGAGGCACCAGTGATCGGTCTGCGTCCACGGGCGTCGCGCGTCCAGGGCGCAGACAACTTGGGAAGAGGCCTTGGGCCAGGGTGGATGGACAAGCATGTGTGGGTCGATATGGCGCGGTGAGCCGCCCCGGTTTCAGTCGAGCGGGGACCGGAGGCCAGGGCAGGCGGACGCCGACGGCTCGGGGGGAAACTCGCGACTGCAGGCACTGCCCCGCACCCACCAAGACTCGGTCGCCTGCACGACCGGGTCTTGGTGGGTGTCAGCGCGAGGTCAGAACGCGCTCACGCCGTTGGGTGTTCCTAGACCCGATGGTCCGTCCCAGCCGACGCGGGCGGTGCACCACTGGGTCGTCGGGCAGGTGCCGTTGGATCCTGAGGTGACGTCGAACAGGGATGAGGTCTGGCCGTACGGCAGGGCGTTCGCATAGCCCGAGGTTTTGCCGGACAACGCGTACACCGAGCCGATGATCGGCGCGGAAGCGCTGGTGCCGCCGAAGACCATCCACCCGGACGAGCCCGCGTTCGGGGTTGAGTCGTACACGGCCACACCGGTGTTCGGGTCGGCCACGGCGGAGACGTCGGCCTCCGCGCGGTTGGCGCAACCGGTGCCGAAGGTCGCGGCGGCCGCCAGAGCCGTGTTGTAGGCGGAGCACCCGGAGCCGGCGCCGGACCAGACGGTCTCGCTCCAGCCGCGGGTGTTGGCGGCGGTCTGCAGGCTTGTGCCGCCGACCGCGGTGACGTAGGACGACGACGCAGGATAGGACGCGCCGTACCCGTTGTCACCGCTGGAGGCGGTCACGGCGATTCCGGGGT
>DAITND010000374.1:0-2505 GCA_036834825.1 Dermatophilaceae bacterium | reverse complement strand
CTAGCCCTTGCCTGCTGGGTGATCCAGTCTCGCGGAATCCTGTTCTGCCGGTTCCAGTTCCGCGGGCCTCAACGGCTCATCCTCCGGGACTCCGGCGAACACCCATTTGCGGTACGACCAGAAACGGAAGAGCGTGCCTAACGCGATCCCAATGATGTTTGTGACGTTGTCCGCCAGCTGGGTGTGCAGGCCGAAGCCGTATCGGGATATGCCCAGGCAGGACACTGAGATAGCCATGGCGACGACGTTGAACAACAGGTACAGCCCGAGCTCGTGGCTGGTTTGCCGGTTGCGACGGTGGCGGAAGGTCCACAGCCGGTTGCCGACCCATGCCACCAGCGTCGACACTGTCGCCGCAATGATGCGAGCCGTCAGTGGCTTGTCGTGAAGCACACCGACCGTGTACTGCTGGCTGAACATGCCCAGCAGATGTGGGCCGAAGACCAGAAGGTTGTAACCGCCAAGGTCGATGACGAACGCTACGGCACCGACCACGCCGAACTTGAGCATCTCGCGGACCAGGACGTCGAGCGCCCCGCGGACACGACCGAGCAGCGCGAGTCCTTTTGTGAGCACAGCACGAGCGTAGCCGCCGAAACGGGGCGCCGGTGACGACTTGCCCCGATAGGCTCCTGACGTGACTGCCCCGCAACGTGCGCCTGGAGGATTCCCCGTCGTCGGCATCATCGGCGGCGGCCAACTCGCGCGAATGTGTCAACCGCCTGCCGTGGGTCTGTCGATCACGTTGTCGGTTCTTGCCGAGTCAGCGGACGCTTCGGCGGCCCTGGTCATCCCGTCGTCTCCTGTGGGCAGCCACACCGACATCGAGGCGGTACGTGCCTTTGCCAGGGAGTGCGACGTCGTCACCTTCGACCACGAGCATGTGCCTGCCGAGGTCTTGGCCGCGCTCGAGGCCGATGGCGTCATCCTGCATCCTTCGCGGGACGCTCTCGTGTTCGCCCAAGACAAGCTTGCAATGCGGCGGCGGCTCACCGACATCGGCATCGCGTGCCCCGCTTGGGCCCAGGTGCGCGATGCAGCATCGCTTCAGGCGTTTGGTGACGAGGTGGGCTGGCCGGTGATCGTCAAGACCCCCAGGGGCGGGTATGACGGGAAGGGAGTTCGCGTTGTCGGCTCAACGGACGAGGTGGCCGACTGGCTTTCCGATGCCGCACGTGATGGCGTCCAGGGCGACGTAGGGCAAGGCAGCGGACCGCTGGTCGACGGACTGCTGGCCGAGGAGAAGATCGACTTCGTCCGCGAGCTGGCACTGCTGGTTGTTCGTAGCCCCTCGGGGCAGGCGGGCGCATGGGCGGTGGTGGAGACCGTGCAAACCGCCGGCATCTGCACCCAGGTACTGGCACCTGCTCCGGGCCTGGATCCCCAGCTCGCGGCGGTGGCCACCGCCGCGGGTCTGCGCATCGCCGGTGAGCTGGGCGTCACCGGCGTGATGGCGGTAGAGATGTTCGAGGTGAGGGACCCGGATACCGGCGACCCCGCATACCTGGTCAACGAGCTCGCGATGCGGCCGCACAACAGTGGCCACTGGAGCATTGACGGTGCGGTGACCAGTCAGTTCGAACAGCACCTGCGCGCGGTGCTCGATCTGCCTCTGGGGGACACCAGCCCCCGGGCGCCGTGGACTGTCATGGGCAACGTCCTGGGGGGTGACCACCCGCAGCTCTATCCCACGTATCGGCATCTGCTGGCGCGCGATCCGGGGCTCAAGATTCACTTGTACGGTAAAGGGGTCCGACCGGGTCGCAAGATCGGTCACGTCAACGTCAGCGGTGCCGACCTGGATGACCTGAGGGCTCGCGCCAGCCATGCCAGCGACTTTCTGCAGGGAGTGATCACGCAATGAGTGGACTCGTGCCGGTTGAGCCTGCCGAGGCTGAGGGTCCTGGAGTTGTGGGTCCATCAGTAGTGGGGCTGGTGATGGGCAGCGACAGCGACTGGCCCGTCATGGAAGAGGCGGCGAGAGTGCTGGAGGAGTTCGGGATCGGCTACGAAGCCGATGTCATCTCAGCGCATCGAATGCCCCAGGAGATGCTCGAGTACGGCCAGAGCGCCGTCGACCGTGGCTTGCGGGTGATCATCGCCGGCGCCGGAGGTGCGGCCCACCTGCCCGGGATGCTGGCTTCGGTCACGCCGCTTCCGGTCATCGGCGTTCCGGTCCCGCTGCAGTACCTTGACGGGATGGACTCGCTGTTATCCATCGTGCAGATGCCCGCCGGCGTGCCTGTGGCAACCGTATCGGTGGGTGGCGCTCGTAACGCAGGACTGTTGGCGGCGCGGATACTCGGAGCCGGGATGGACGGCGAGGCCGCCCGTGTCCGCACGAAAATGGTTGAGTTCCAGGAAAAGCTACGTGATGAGGCACATGCCAAGGGCGAGCGGCTGCGAGCCCGGCGTGCTCACCCGACTGGCTTTGGGATGACCCCCAACTGACCTGGCACCCGGCACGTCCCGCCCCAGTCTTCGGGACCTCGACCATAGGGCAGG
>DAITND010000373.1:0-2512 GCA_036834825.1 Dermatophilaceae bacterium | reverse complement strand
GGCAACGTCCGGCAGTACGGGATGATCATCGCCCTGCTGCTGCTCGTTGCCCTCTTCCAGATTCTGACCAACGGGCTGTTTCTCGAGCCGCGAAACGTGACCAGCCTGTTGGTCCAGAACGGCTACATCCTCATCCTGGCGATCGGCATGGTGATGGTGATCATTGCCGGGCACATCGACCTGTCGGTCGGTTCGGTCGCCGCCTTTGTCGGAGCCACCGTGGCGATCTCGATGCAACGCTTCGACATCCCCTGGCCGCTGGCGATCCTCCTTGGCCTGGTGGTGGGCGTCATTGTCGGGGCCTGGCAGGGTTTTTGGGTGGCCTACGTGGGCATCCCGGCCTTCATTGTCACTCTGGCCGGCATGTTGCTTTTCCGGGGACTGGACCTGATGATGCTCAACGCATCCAGCGTCGGGGTACCTGATGGGTTCCAGGTGATCGCCAACGGCTTCATCCCTGACATGGGTCCGAACACCGGGTATCACAATCCCACGTTGCTGCTGGCCATATTGTTGGTCGTGCTGCTTGCGGTGCTGGAGCTTCGCAAGCGGGCGGCGCTGCGCAAGCACTCGATGGATGTGCCCCCCTTGTCCATCAGCATCATCAAGTTGACCGTGATCGGTGTCGCCGTGCTGGCGTTTGGACTGTTGCTTGCCTCCTACAAAGGCATTCCGGTCGTCGGCCTCATCCTGGGTCTCTTGGTCGCGATCTACACCTTCGTCACACGAAAGACAGTCTTCGGTCGTCATATCTACTCCGTGGGAGGCAACTCCCTGGCGGCTCGGCTCTCTGGGGTGAACACCAAGCGGATCGACTTCATGGTCATGGTGAACATGGGACTGCTGGCAGGAGTCGCCGGAATGGTGTTCACCGCATACCTCAACGCAGCCAACCCCAAGGACGGCGTCGGCTTCGAGCTCGACGCCATCGCTGCTGTATTCATCGGTGGAGCCGCCGTGGCCGGTGGGATCGGCACCGTGTCCGGCTCGATGGTCGGCGGTCTGGTGATGGGTGTGCTCAACCTCGGACTGGCCAACCTGAGTGTCGACTCGAACTTCATCCAGATCATCAAAGGTATGGTCCTTCTCCTGGCCGTCGCGTTTGACGTTCGCTCCAAGTTGCAGGGGCGGGCGTCGTTCATCGGCATGATCATGTCGGGGATGAACCGCACCTCTTCACCACCACCTGCAGAGGTCGCTCCCCCCGGCCCAGAGTCATCTGCGGGTGAGAGGCCCGAAAGCAAGGTCACGGTGGGTTCACTCTGACAGGGGCTTGTCAAGACGCTCTTTCCCAAGGTCACGTGCTGCACCCGCCACCATGGACCATGGTTGCGATCCTCGACGTCGTGCTTACGGGCGGTCTCAGTTACTGGGTGCGCCGAGGGTGGCCTCTTGCTCTGCCGTTTGGCCGGCGCATTGGGTGGTGCCATCCCTCTGGCGATGCCCAGTTCGCACACCAGCCCGGACAATCGGCTGCCCTTCGTTTCTCGTCCTGATCGAGTTGTCGCTCGAAGTCGGAGTCGCTCTCGGCCATCGCCCATCGTGACCAGCCCTGGCGGCCTGATCGGCTTCAGGCCCTTGCGGGGCGGCTGAGCTGCTGGTCGATGAAGGACAGCAGAACCGTCATGTACCCCGAGGGGTTGTGGGTGTAGGTGTCCATGTGGTCGTGGCCGGCAATGACGTCAAGGCGGGAGGCGCGGTTGGAGGAGGCTGCGAACAGCTGATGGGCGTTCGCCACACCCAGCAAGGGGTCGCCGCGGGCATGCAGGAAGAGGAACGCCCGGTCCGGTAGTGACCGGACGATGTCCACCGGGCTCAGGGTCGGCAGCACACCGAAGGCGCGGGAGGCCTCCATCGCGGGTATGGCAAGGGAGCCCGGCAGGAAGGTGTAGCGGGTGAGACCGCTCTGCATCGCGGTGAAGAGGTCGGCGAAGGCGCTGTCTGCGACGAGAGCGCCTACCGCGGTGAGCTGAGGCGCCGCTTCTATCACCGTCGCTGCACCCATGCTGTTGCCCAATACCGTCATCTGGCCCGGCGCGTAACCAAGGGAGAGCATGTGGTCGTAGGCGCCGAGCAGGTCGCGGGGCTCCTTGTGCCCCAGGGTCTGGTTCGAGCCCATGCTGAGCCCTGACCCGCGCAGGTCGAACATCAGGACGTCGTAGCCCAGGGGCAACAGCCTGCGGGTGAGGGCGACGAAGTCGACGTCCTCGCGGTTTCCCTGCCACCCGTGCACCAGAATGACACTGCGGCCGCTGGGATGGTCGGCACGGAACAGCCAACCAGACAGCCGAATGTGGTCGACCCTGCTCGGGAACGTCACGTCGAGGTGGCGGTGGCTGATGGCGCTCGCGGGCACGGCAAACGCCCGGCGCGAACCCGCGACCACTATTCGGGCTCCCACCCCGGACGCGAGCAGAAAGATGGCAATCAGGGCGACGCTCACCGTGGCGAGTCGTCGCGTCCAGCGACCGGTGCGCCGCGATGTGAATGTCATCTGCTTTCATGGTGACAC
>DAITND010000372.1:0-2518 GCA_036834825.1 Dermatophilaceae bacterium | reverse complement strand
AAAGCTCTGTACTGCTCTCTAAAGTGCACACGACTGGCAACTGTTTGCAGCCCTCACTCCTGGGACGTCCACCGCCAGCGGAGTGCCCGTCAGCGTTAATCCCCTTCCGTGCCACCGTGGCTCCCCCTGGCCTCAGCAACATAGGGCCGAAGGTCCTCCAGGCTTGCCCAAGCCAAGCGTCGTGGTTCGGTGCGATTGACGTTGTTGAGCCTGATGAGGGTGCCGATCGGAGGTGCAAAGGCTTGACGCCAACCCGCGAACCCGTGTTGTCTCCACCTGGAGGAGGTGCTGATGTCGAAGTCACGCATGGCGCTCGCTGCGCTGGTGGCCGCGTGCCTGCTGCTCTTGGCCGCCTGTGCCGCGGGCCCGAACAACGTGGCGCATGTCAACGCCGGGCACATCGCGGGATTCTGGCAGGGTCTGTGGCAGGGCGCGATCAGCCCCATCACCTTCCTGGTCTCGCTGTTCAACCACAACGTGAACATCTACGAGGTGCACAACAACGGCAACTGGTACAACTTCGGTTTCATGCTCGGAGTCTCCGCCGCGTTCGCTGGCGCCGCACAATCCGGCTCTGCCGCTGGTTCGCGTCCGTCGCGCTCAGAACGCCGGGCCACCGAGCAGCGTCCGCCCGACTCGCAGTGATCAGTACCTGAAATGGCACGGTTCCATGAGGCACTTCGCCGTGGTCGGCGCGGCCCTCATGAGGTCCCCGCCCGCCTTCGAACGTCCCGGTTTTGGCAGGCGGTGGCGGGGTCACGCAGTTATGGAAGGGCGCTGCGGCCGGCGATCGGCAGCGTGATCTCGAACCTTGCTCCCTTGCCAGGTCCGTCGCTGTAGCCGAGCAGCCGTCCGTGATGCGCCTGGACGATCGCCTTGGCGATGGTCAGCCCGATCCCGCTGCCGGCGCCGCTCGTCGTACGGGAGGAGTCGCCCCGGTAGAAGCGCTCGAACAGCTGGGCGCCCTGGCCGGGGTCGAATCCTTCGCCAGTGTCGGTCACCAAGATCCGGCACCGGTCGTCATGGCGGCTCGCGGCGACGGTGACCACGCCCCCCGTTCCGGTGTGTCGCAGGGCATTGTCCAGTAGTGCCCCCAGCGCCTCGGCCAACCGGTCGGGGTCGACCAGCACCGTGCCAGCAGACACGCCGCCCTCGGCGGTGAGGCTGATCCCTTTGGCGTCGAACTGCGGGCGGGCCGCTGCCACCGCCCCCGATGCCGCCTCATGCAGCCAAACCAGCACCGGATGCAGGTTCAGCTCGCGTTCCTCCGCCCGCGATACTGCGGACAGGTCGCCGACGAGGCGGTGCAACCGCTCGGACTGCTCAGTCAGCGTCGCCAGGGTCGTCGGGTCGGGGGGCAGGATGCCGTCGGTGACGGCCTCGATCGTGGCCTGCATCGAGGCCAGGGGCGTACGCAGCTCGTGGGCCAGGTCGGCCAGCAGACGCTGACGAGTCCGCTCGGTGGTCGCCAGCCGGCGGGCCATCATGTTGAACGAGGTGGTCAACCCGTCGAACTCCGGGCCGAAGCGTGGCGCCCGCAGACGGGTCTGGTAGTCGCCGTCGGCGATCCGCTGCGCGGCCTCGGCAGCCTCGGCCACCGGAGCCGCGACTCGCCGGGCCACCAGCCAGGTCACGACCAGCGCGGCCGCGAGGGCGGCAGTCACCCCCACGGACAAGGCGATGAGCACCGCGCTTGAGAAGGCCTCATCGACGTGGGCCTGGGCCGGGGCGGACACCAGTGGCCTGATCTGGTCCAGGTGCGAATGGAACACCGGCCGGGCCACGATCAGTGCTGAGACCAGCAGGGTGCCGGCGCCGGCGATGACGACCAGGCTCATCGCGGTGAACAGTCGCCAGGCCAGACCCAGGGCCGGCTTCGGCGGCCGGTCAGTCGATTTCCTCATCCGGGCCCCATCCGGTAGCCGACACCGCGGACGGTCCGGACGTAGCGCTCAGTGGCCGGGTCGTCTCCGAGCTTGGCCCGGATGTGAGCGATGTGAATATCGACGAGGTGCTCTTCTCCGACCCAGTCCGGTCCCCATACCCGCTCGATGAGCTGGCTGCGGGTGTAGGCGAGCTTGGGTCGCTCGGTCAGGGCATCGAGCAGGTCGAACTCGGTACGGGTCAGCTCCACCGGGGTCTGCCCCACCTGGACCTGCCGGGACTGCGGGTCCAGGCTCAGGTCGCCAATTCTGCGCACCTGCGGGTCCCCACCGGTGTGCGCGGCCATCCGCGGTCGGCGGAGCAGGACGCGGATGCGGGCGACCAGCTCGCGGGGAGAGAACGGTTTGGTCATGTAGTCGTCCGCACCGACGGACAGGCCGATGAGGGTGTCGATCTCTTCGCTGCGGGCGGTCAGCATGATCACGTAGGCGTCGGTGAAGGTGCGCAGCTGGCGACAGACCTCCAGGCCGTCGATGCCCGGCAACATCAGGTCGAGCACGACGACGTCGGGCGGGTCGGATCGCGCCGCGGCCAGAGCCTGCTCCCCATCGGGGGCAGTGGTGACCACGAACCC
>DAITND010000371.1:0-2555 GCA_036834825.1 Dermatophilaceae bacterium | reverse complement strand
GGTCCTTGCCGCACATGGCCAGGTACGCGCCGCCGTAGGCCTTGCGCAACACCACCGTGATCTTCGGGACGGTCGTGGCGGAGTATGCGTACAGCAGCTTCGCCCCGTGACGGATGATCCCGCCGTACTCCTGGGTGATCCCGGGCAAGAAACCGGGGACGTCCACCAGGGTGATCAACGGAATATTGAAGGCATTGCAGAACCGCACGAACCGTGCGCCCTTGTCTGAGGCGTCGATGTCCAGCACCCCCGACAAGGCGATCGGCTGGTTGGCCACAAATCCGACCGTCCGGCCGGTGATGCGACCAAAGCCCACGACGAGATTGGGGGCAAACCCGGCATGGACCTCCAGGAAGTCGCCAAGGTCGACAAGCTTGACGATGATGTCACGGACGTCGTAACCCTTCTTCGGGTCATCGGGGATGATCTCGTTGAGGCTTTCGTCGCGCTCCACATCGTCATGTCCGGGGATGAACGGCGGCTCCTCGGTGTTGTTGCTGGGCAGGAAGCTCAGCAGCTTCTTGGTGATCAGGATGGCCTGGTGGTCGTCCTCCGCCACGAAATGCGTCACCCCAGAGCGCACCGCGTGGGCAGCAGGGCCGCCCAGCTCCTCGGCGGTCACCTCTTCTCCGGTGATCTGCTTGATCACATCCGGACCCGTGATGAACATCCGCGACGCCGTGGTCTGGATGATGAAGTCCGTCAGCGCCGGTGAGTAGGCCGCGCCACCGGCGCATGGCCCGGCGATGATCGAGATCTGTGGCACCGCACCGGACAGCGCCACGTTCTGGAAGAACACCTTGCCGTAGCCGGACAGCGAGTCGATGCCCTCCTGGACGCGGGCGCCACCGGAGTCGTTGAAGAAGACAAACGGGGTGCCGTTGTCCAGCGCGGAGCGCATCGCGGCCGCCACCTTGATCGAGTGCATCTCACCGGCAGAACCGCCGGCGACGCTGAAGTCCTGGCTGGCCACGTGCACCGGGCGACCGAGCACGGATGCGGCGCCGGTGACCACTCCGTCGGCCGGCATGACCGCGGTGTCCATCCCGAACAATGTGGTGCGGTGCTGGGCCAGCATCCCGCTTTCCTCGAAGCTGAGCGGGTCGACCAGCTCGGCGACCCGTTCGCGAGCGGTCAGCTTGCCCGCGGCATGCTGTTTGGCGTGGCGCTTCTCGCCACCCCCGGCGATGACCTCTTCGCGGCGCGTTCGCAGTTCAACGATCCGCTCCTGCATGGTCCTGGGCTTGGTATTGGGCATGGCTTGGGTGGGGTGTTTGGACATGGCCGAAGTCACCTTTCCTAGGCGGGCTTCACGGCAACGGAGTTCTTCTTGCCGTTGATGGTGATCTCGTACTTGATCGGGCCGCGTACCGGGCCCGTCTTGGAATCGGTGACAGAAACGGCACGCTCTGCCTCCAGCTCGGCGGGGTCCTTGCCAACGTTCTTGGGGCCGTCGGCGCGGGTGGTGAAGAAGCTCGGCGCCACCTTCGGGAACATGGCGTAGGTCAGCACGTCCTCGTCCGAGCCATCGAAACCGTCGATGGCCTCAGCCTGGGTGCGCAGGGCAGCCCATTCAGGGGCGATGAGGTCAGCCGGACGCTGGGTGATGATCTCCTTGCCGGACTGGGCCTTGGCCAGGGCGACCACCTCTGGATCCTTCTCACCCATGGTGTACCCGTAGTACCCGAGCATCAGGTCGGCGAACTCACCGGTCAGCACCTTGTAGGGGCCCATGATCACGTTGAACACGGCCTGAGTGCCCACGATCTGGCTGGATGGGGTGACCAACGGTGGGTAGCCGGCGTTCTCGCGGACCCGCGGCACCTCTTCGAGCACCTCACGCAACTTGTCGCCAGCGCCCTGCTGCTTGAGCTGGGACTCCATGTTGGAGATCATGCCGCCGGGAATCTGGCTGTCGAAGATGTCGGTCTCCACGTTGAACGAGGACGTGAACTGCTGGTAGCGGGGCTTGATCTGGGCGAAGTGATTCTTGATCTTGCCCAGGCGCATCTTGTCGAGGTCGGCGATGTAGCCCGTGCCCTCCAGCATTTCCTGCAGTGACTCGGTGGGGTTGTGACCGGGGCCGAGCGACAACGAGCTGATGGCGGTGTCAACCACATCCGCGCCAGCTTCAATGGCCTTCATCAGCGAGACCAAAGTGACGCCGGTGGTCGCGTGGCAGTGGACATTGATCTGCATGCTGGGGATCTCGGCCTTGATGGCCGACACGATGTCGTAGGCCGGCTGCGGCTTGAGCAGTGCAGCCATGTCCTTGATGGCCAGGGAGTCGACACCGACATCAGCCAGCTCGCGGGCCTGGCGCACGAAACCGTCGACCGTGTGCAGTGGGCTGGTGGTGTAGCAGATGGTGCCCTGCGCGTGCTTGCCGACCTTCTTCACAGCGGCGATGGCGCGCTCGACGTTGCGGGTGTCGTTGAGGGCGTCAAAGACCCGGAAGACATCCATGCCGTTCTCGGCCGCCTTCTCGACGAAATGATCGACAACGTCGTCGCCATAGTGGCGGTAGCCCAACAGGTTCTGGCCACGCAGAAGCA
>DAITND010000370.1:0-2578 GCA_036834825.1 Dermatophilaceae bacterium | reverse complement strand
GTCTGGTCGAGGATCTTGGGGTTGCGCCAGGCGCGCAGCAGCGTCTCCTGGACGACGTCCTGAGCGCGCGGGCGGTCGCCGTTGGTCAGGCGCACGCAGTAGCCCCACAGAGCTGCCGCGTGCTCGTCGTGCAGCTCTTGCATGAGATCAGCCTGGATGTTGGTCACTAGTCCTCCTGCCGGTAAAACGCAGGTCAGGTGCAGATGGTTCACCCGGCAGTGGTGTCTTCGCAAGGTTGGTCTGGTCGTCGAACCCTGAAGTACGTCCAGCAGGCAACGCGGTGGTCACCCTATTCGAGGATTGGCTGTGAACAGATGCACATGATGATCAGAACCGGCGAGATCTCTGTCACTGTCTGCCAATGACTTACATCAAGTAGCACTTCCTGTGACGATGCGCCGGGGGATGGCGCGCGCTCGCGGAATGACCCGGCTTCGGATTGCGGGTAGGCACGCGGAAGTATGGGGCCATGAACATTGCTCCCTCCGTTTCGAATTCGATCACCGTCCGGCTCGAACTGCCGGCCCGTGCCACCGCTGTGAGTGAGCTCACTACCGCGATCGAGGGCAGCGGTGGGCTCGTGACCGGTCTGGACGTCACGGCTTCCGGGCCGCGACGGCTGCAGGTGGATGTGACCGTAGCGACACGGGGAAGCGAGCACGTCGATGAGATCGTGGCCGAGATGCGCACGGTCGACGGGGTGGAGATCAGCAAGGTCAGTGACCGTACGTTCCTGATGCACCTGGGCGGAATGCTCAAGATCGAGTCCACCGTGCCGATCCGAACCCGTGACGACCTGTCCATGGTCTACACCCCGGGAGTCGCTCGCGTGTGCATGGCGATCGCCGAGAACCCCCAAGATGCCCGCCGGCTGACCATCAAGCGCAACATGGTCGCGGTGGTGACCGACGGGAGCGCGGTGCTGGGTCTGGGAAACATCGGCCCGCTGGCTGCGCTGCCGGTGATGGAGGGCAAGGCGGCCCTGTTCAAGCGGTTCGGGGACATCGACGCGTTCCCGATCTGTCTGGACACCCAGGACGTCGACGAGATCGTGGCTGCGGTCAAGGCCATTGCGCCCGTCTTTGCCGGCATCAACCTGGAGGACATCTCGGCCCCGCGTTGTTTCGAGGTCGAGGCCCGGCTGCGCGCCGAGCTGGACATCCCGGTCTTCCATGACGACCAGCACGGCACCGCGATCGTGGTGCTTGCCGCGTTACGCAATGCCTTGCGGGTGGTCGGCAAGAAGATGGCCGACGTCAAGATCGTCCAGAGCGGCGCCGGGGCCGCCGGCACCGCCATTCTGAAGCTGCTGATCAAGGCCGGTGCCACTGACATCGTGGTCTCGGATATTCACGGGGCAATTCACGCGGCCCGCGAGGACATCGTCCGTGACGGCGCAGAGAACCTGGTCTGGCTTTCCGAACGCACGAACAAGCGAGGGGTGACCGGCACACTCAAGGAGGCGATCGCCGGGGCGGATGTCTTCATCGGGGTTTCAGCGCCCGATCTCCTCACCGGTGATGACATCGCCACGATGAACCACGACTCGATCGTGTTCGCCCTCGCCAATCCCACCCCCGAGGTGAACATCGCAGCAGCCTCCAAGTACGCGGCCGTGGTGGCGTCCGGGCGTAGTGATGCCGCCAACCAGATCAACAACGTCCTGGTCTTTCCCGGCATTTTTCGGGGACTGCTCGATGCCCAGACCAATGTCGTGACAGACGATGTCCTGGTCGCGGCAGCCAACGCATTGGCGAACATCATCGGTCAGGACGAGCTCAACCCCACCTACATCATCCCCAGCGTATTCAACCCGAATGTCGCCAAGGTGGTTGCCGCGGCAGTTCGGGTTGCGGCGATCGAGGCCAAGAAGACTTCGGTCGAGTGATGAGACTGCCCGAGAGCGCGCCCGGCCGGGCTGTCGGGCCCTTTGACCGTATGCCAAACGTTACGTGGCGAGTGGCCCTCGGGGTTGCCCTGGCCGTGTAGCTGATCGGCCCGTGGGCACTCGGCATACTCGCGATACAGGCACCCGTCGGCGAGCTTATCCAGCGCCGTGGGCTGCCCCATGTCAGTAGTGACATGTCCGATGTAATGCCCGACTTGGGGGCATCGCGCCCGGTGGGTTGGCCTGTCTGGTCTGGAACCGTCGCCAGTCCTGATAAAGTTTGCCCATACCCGATGGCTACGGCGCGCACTAGCGTCACAGACACAGCAGTTGAGAATCATCGGGCCCTGCCGGATAACGACCGTTATCGTCGGCCCGCCGGGCGCAGTCAGACCATCGCGCCTGAGGTTCGTTCTCATTGTTGCCGTTGGACCGGTGATCCCGAGGCGTTCCTACCTCGAGCACCGAAGTGGATATCTCAGTGAATAAGCACATCAACAACTCCGGCGCGCCTAAGAAGGCTCGCTGGTCCACCGCAAAGAAGATCGACGCCAAGACGGGCCCCAAGAAGGCTCACCGCGGACAGACCCAGGTGCCTCGCGAATCTGACGACCGCGCACCTCGTACCTCCGATCGTCGTGACGACCGGGCACCCCGCACGTATGGGAACGATCGTCCGGCCCGGACATA
>DAITND010000369.1:0-2589 GCA_036834825.1 Dermatophilaceae bacterium | reverse complement strand
GGGCTAGGCGAGCGCCCGCCGAGCTAGTGCCGGTATGCCGCTTCTCAGGCCGGCGACCATGTCGAGTACCTGTCGGGTCTGGGCGACATCGTGAGCACGCACCAGGCGGACGCCCTCCCAGGCCCCGACGGCAGTGGTGGCTATGGTGCCCGTGATGCGATCGGACTTGCGGCCGTTCAACGCGAGGGTCTCGGCGATGAACTTCTTGTTGGACACCGCGAACAGCACCGGCCATCCTGTCTCGACCAGGGCACTGACCTGGCCGGTTACCTGCAGCGAGTGGTAGGTGTTCTTGCCGAAGTCCTGCGCGGCGTCGATCAGCAGGCCGTCCTCGCGTACCCCGGCCGCCATCGCCGCATTGGCCTGACGGCTCAGGTCTGCGACCACCGCGGAGACCACGTCGTCGTAGCGGACCCGGTGAGGGTCAGTACGCGGCGGATGGCCACCTGTATGAGCGCACACATAGCCTGCAGCGTGGGCCGCCGCGACGACCGCCAGCTCCGGGTCGTGACCGGCCCAGGCGTCGTTGATCAGATCCGCTCCGACCTCGCAGGCGGCATCGGCAACGCTGGCCCGCCACGTGTCCACGCTGATCACCAGATCCGGATAGGTCTGACGGACTGCGGCGACGAACGACACCACCCGGCGAAGCTCTTCGGCAACGCTGACCTCGGGCCCGGGGCCTGCCTTGACCCCTCCGATATCGACGGCGTCGGCGCCGTCCGCCACGGCGCGCGCGACGGCCGAGAGGGCGACATCATCGTCGAGGTAGCGGCCCGCGTCGTAGAAGGAGTCGGGCGTGCGGTTGATGATTGCCAACAGCCCCGTCTCACCTGGCGAGAACGTGCGGCCGCGCAAACGGAGGTCGCGACCGCGGGAAAGATGGCGAGGCATGACACGATCATCTCGTGATCCTGTTCTTTGTGCTCATCGTCATTCTTCTGATTGGCCTGACCACCGCTGCGGTGCTGGGCAAGATCGATGGTTTCCTGCCCGACGCAACGTCCAGCCAATCCTTCGGCGGCATCCCACCGGGGCCGCTGTCCCCTGAGGACATCGAGGCGCTGCGTTTCGACCAGGGCTTGCGCGGCTACCGCATGGATCAGGTAGACGGTGTGCTCGACGCCTTGTGTGAACGCGTGCGCGAGCTTGAGTCCGAGGTCGCCTCCTTGTCCGTCATTGGTGGCACCTCGATGGGCGGCTCGCACGACCTCACCAACGGGCCCCGGGGGTAAGACCGACGATGGGGACTTTTGCTATCGAGCGCGTTGTTGCTGTCCCGTCACCTCAGATGTGGAAGATCGTCACCGACTGGGCCGGGTACGCGCGGTGGATGCCGGCGACCACCATGCGCCTGGACCATGGGCCCACGCATGTCGGCTGGTCCTTCGCCGGCTTGACCGGTGTCGGCCGGTTGCGCTTCGCCGACGTGATGCGCGTGACGGCCTGGGCTCCTCCTTCTGAGACAGGAACAGGGGCGTTTCGACTGGTCAAGGTCGGGCGTCTGCTGGCCGGATGGGCCGAGGTGAGCGTGCAACCGGTCGCGGGCGGTGAGCAGACCAAGCTCCTGTGGCGAGAGAACATCGTGATCAGGCCAACTGGTCTTGGCAGGCTGATCGCGCCTCTCACCGACCGGTTCAACAAGGCCTTGTTCGCCAGAGTGGTCGACGCCATGGCGGTCGAAGCCGTACGGGCCTCCGGGCGTAATGGCTCAGAGTGCAACGACTCGGGACAGAATGCCTCAGGGTGATGGCGAACGCCCAGGCGTGGCGGTCGACGACGTTGGCGTGGCACGCTGCGGGTGGGCCGCCAGTGCGGACGACTACAGGGCGTATCACGACGACGAGTGGGGGGTTGCGGTCCACGGCGAGGCCGCGCTGTATGAGCGCCTGACCCTCGAGGCATTCCAGTCCGGGCTGTCCTGGCTGACGATCCTGCGCAAGCGTGAGGGCTTTCGTGCGGCCTTCGCGCGGTTCGACGCCGAGGCTGTCGCCGCCTTCGATGAGGCCGACATCCAACGGCTGATGGCCGACACCAGTATCGTGCGCAACCGGCTGAAGATCAAGGCCGCCGTCAACAACGCCCAGGCCGTGGTTCGGCTGCGTGCCGATGGTGGGCTCGATGAGCTGGTCTGGTCTTTCGCGCCACTGCGGCACCGTCGACCGCGCACCCCCGCTGACGTTCCTGCGGTTACCGCGGAGTCCACTGAACTGGCCAAAACGTTGAAGCGTAACGGTTTTGTGTTCGTCGGCCCCACCACGGCGTATGCCGGGATGCAGGCCTGCGGGCTCGTCAACGATCACCTGGCCGGCTGCCACAGAGGTGGCCGATGAGGCGCAACTTCGTTCTACGGGTGGTGGCCGCCTACGCGCTCTGTCGCGCCTTCTCGGTTGTGCTGCTGGTCATCGTCGCCCGCTACCAGACGCCGATGGCCTGGACGGGCCCACACCCGAACTACTTCTCGATGACGGTGCTGTGGGACGGCTTCTGGTACGGCCAGATCGCCCAGGTCGGCTACCCGTCCTCCTTGCCGGTAGACGCGGTCACCGGCGCTGTCCGGCAGAATGCGTGGGCCTTCTACCCGGCGTT
>DAITND010000368.1:0-2623 GCA_036834825.1 Dermatophilaceae bacterium | reverse complement strand
CGGTGACAGCTCATAGGGCGGTCAACTGCATCATCTCGTGGGCACCAGCGCCGTCCAAGGGACAAAAGTCCTGTCACGCGAGTCCCCTGGGTGGATCCCTGCACGGTGAAGGTCAACGGCGCCGCAAGGGTCACGACTTGTGCCGTGAGCCGGTTGGTCCTACGGAGAAGGTTCGTGGGGCGCTGGTGATTATCGGCTTTCACCAAGGATGTTCCGGATCGGCGACGCGTCGACCTTCACTCAGACCCATGGATCTTCTGGACCTGGCAGGCGCGAGTTCATCCATGGAATGGCGATCGCGACGAGACCGGTGCAGGAGGGTGGTTGTTGTATCGAGCTCTTGGGCGAGGCCTTCGGCCGGTCTTTGACCCGCGTTTGGGTCAGGAGGGCCGCGCAGTGAGACTAGGACTGGAGCAGCCCGAGCAGTGGTTCGCTTCATGATTCGCCCCTAGAGCACCGGACATCTGCCCGGCGGCACAGGTCAGCGAGGAGGTCGGGCGATGGCAACCACACCAGATGTGCGCGTTCGCAGGGTGTACGACAAGGCCAACGACCAGGACGGTGTTCGGGTCCTGGTCGATCGCATCTGGCCACGCGGGATAAGCAAGGCCAAGGCGGCACTCAACGAATGGTGCAAGGACGTTTCGCCGTCAACAGAGTTGCGCAAGTGGTACAGCCACGACCCGGCCAAGTTTGAGGAGTTCACTCGACGCTACTGTGCCGAGCTTGAAGATCCCGAGCGAGCTGAGGCGCTGCAACACCTACGAGAGTTGGCCAGCGGACATCGGCTGACGTTGCTGACCGCTACCAAGAATCCCGACATTAGTCAGGCCGCAGTGCTGTGCGACCTGCTGCGCCGGTGACGAACTTCGGTGACGTCTCCTTGCAGACGAATCCCGCAACGGAACGACGAAGACCAGGTCGGCGCCGCCTTTGCGCGTGCCCGTAAGCCGATGGCGAGTTCAATCGGTCATCGGTCCAAGCCAGGTCCCGGACGGTTGTCGCGAACCGAGCCGCCGAGTCGGCGGCTCGGCCTAGCATCGAGTTTGGACATTGTTCTGAACAGGTTCGTCCGTGACACCTTCGCGTGCGAGGATCACGGCATGAACCAGAGCGCTACCCAAACCGCCGCCGATCGGCAGATCGCCGAGGCCATGGCCACCGAGCGGGAGTCACTCAGACCGGAGTGTCGCGCCGACGCTGCCCGCCTTGAACGGCTACTTGCGCCCGACTTTCATGAGTTCGGCACCTCAGGGGGCGAGATCGGCTACGAGGGCACGGCCGCGCGTGTCGCCGAAGAGACGGACCCGAACGGCGAACCGATCCTTGTGGAGAACATGCGCGGCTGGTTGCTTGCCGAGGGCCTCGTGATGCTGAAGTACGTCTCCGAGAACAGCGGACGGCGATCGAATCGCACCGCTCTGTGGCGCCGCGTGGAGCCCGGTCACTGGCAGATGTTCCATCACCAGGGAACGCTTGCAGCTCCCTGACGCGGACAGACACCATTCACCGGGACCGAACGCACCGACATCAGCGATGGGCGTGTGTCCTCGTTCGGTGAGGGATCTGTCACCGGTCACCGATGGTCCGTACGGGATGTGGAGCGGCTAGTCTGCGGCAGTGACGGACTGGCGACAAGACCGTGTCGGCTCTGCTCTACGGGGTGAGAACCCGACCGTGATCGCCCGCTTGCCAGGTGGCTTCATGGTGATGGGCGACCCCCAGTGGCTGCCCGGGTACTGTGTCCTCCTGACGGACAGGCCGGACGCGGAGCGGCTCTCCGATCTGACGCGGTCTGAGCGTTCCGCGTATCTAGAGAGCATGGCGGTCGCCGGTCAGGCCGTTGAGCGCGCGTGTGCCGAGGCCGACCCCGCCTTCCGCCGCGTCAACATAGAGATCCTCGGCAACACCGACACATTCCTCCACGCCCACGTCTGGGCTCGGTACGACTGGGAGCCACCTGAACTCGTGCACATGCCGGTGTGGCTGTACCCGCCCGAAAGATGGAGTGATTCCGCCACGGCGCTCGGGCCCCAGCACGACGTACTGCGGGCGGCCATCGCCCGGCACCTCATGTCGATCGACTGAGCGACACAAAGCTCCCCCGGGCCAAGACCTCCAAGTCTGCACGCTACGTGCCGCCAGTCAGTCGATCTCCAAGCGACACGTCGAGCAGGAGCCTGGTTCCGCACTGGCATGGGGCACGTCGGGACGGGCGCGAAGCCGCGAAATCAGTGCACTCCGTCGGGGTCGAGTCGGTGCTCGCGTAGCGCCTGGCGGCCGGTCCGGACAGGGTCACATCTGATCCGAGGTGCATCGGTCAGACCGAATAGGGAACGGCCAGCGGAGCATGTGACCGCCGATCACCGCCGCCTTTGGTGATCCCGTAGCCGGATCGCTAGCGGGAGTTTCCCCGCTAGCGGGGTCTTGGCTCGTGTTCGCCTTGTATTGCAGGGGTTTTCGGGTTGGCGCTGTATTACCTAAGGGGTGTTCAGCGGGTGGGTGCGTAGCGGTCGATGTCGAATAGCTTGGCGAGTCGCTTCTGGGTGGGGTCCATGTCGGTGAGCATTCTGCGGGCTCGGGGGCGGCCTTTGCCGCCGTCGTGGTAGAGCAGCACGGTCTC
>DAITND010000367.1:0-2640 GCA_036834825.1 Dermatophilaceae bacterium | reverse complement strand
CGGTTCTCGCGCTCGGCACCTGATGACGTCGACACGACCTCGACGCCGCGCGCAACGCCCTTTTCGTCGCAGTTGGGGATCCGCCTACGGGACGATTACGGCGGCAGTGGGCAGCAGCCAGGTGATCCGCAGACCGTTCCGCTTTCGACGACATTGGGCTCGGCGGCCGAGGGCCGGTCTCTGATCGCCGGTTGCCGTTCCTACTTCCTGCGGCTGGTCAACTCGACCGCGGCCGACGGCAGCGAGGCGACCTGTGCTCGGTGAGATCGCGCCCGCTGTGTGGGCGGAGCTGCTCAAGGTCCGGCGCTCCCGGGTCCCGTGGGTGACCTTTGCTGCGTTCACCGTGGCCGGTCTGGTCGGCGGGTTCTTCATGTTTGTCCTGCAGAACCCCGACCGCGCGCGATCCCTCGGTCTGCTTGGGGCCAAGGCCCAGTTCGCTGGAGGCACGGCAGACTGGGCCGGCTACTTCGCCTTCACCGCACAGATCGCCGCGGTCGGCGGGCTACTCGTGTTCGGCATGGTCGTCATCTGGCTGTTCGGCCGCGAGTTCTCCGACCGCACAGCCAAGGACCTGCTGGCACTGCCGACCTCGCGCGGCGCGGTGGTCGCCGCCAAGCTGCTCGTCGCCCTGGGCTGGTGCCTCCTTCTGGCGGCCCAGCTCGTCGTCATCGGCCTTCTGTTCGGGACCCTGCTCGGCCTGCCCGGCTGGTCGGCGGACACAGCACTCGGCGGGCTGGGGACAGTCTTCGCCACGACCCTTCTGACCGTGGCGCTGGCGACCACCTACGGGCTGGTGGCCAGCGTCGGACGGGGCTACCTCGCCGCGGTGGCGGCCATGTTCGTGAGCCTGTTCGCGGCGCAGGTGATCGCCGCTCTCGGCTTCGGCGCGTGGTTCCCCTGGTCGGTTCCATCGCTGCTCAGCGGCGTCGCCGGTCCTGAGCAGGCGGGCCCAGGCGCAGTGAGCATTGCCGGGGTGGTGGTCGCCGGGGCCGCGGCAAGCGCAGCCACCGTGGTCTGGTGGGAGCATGCGGACCACGACCGATAGCGCTGAGCTCCCGCTGACCACGGCAGGGCCGCGACCAGCGCGAAGGGGAGCTGGCCCTCATCCAGCCAGCCCACGCTCGACGGCCGCGACGATCCGCGGACGCAGCTCCCGAGCGCTGATCACCGCGTCGACCGAGCCCACCTGTACGGCCCGCTCGATGCTGTGAATGCCGTCGAACTCCGCGGCGACCTCGCCGAGCTTCTCGACCCGGACGCTGGAGCGCAACTGCGCGAGGTCGGTGACCAAGGCTGCCCGCTGCGCGCCGTCGGCGCTGGACACCCGAGCCTCGAGATCGGCGACGCGTGGGTCGGAAGCGGTGCGCGAGTCCACCTCGCCGGCGAAGACGACGGCCGCCGCTGGTGCTCCTCCGATGACCGACGCGAAGGACCCCTCCACGGCAAGCACCGTCATACCGGCGTTGAGGGCCTTGGAGAACACCACGAACGCACCGCCGTGATAGCGCGACACGACGCAGAACACGATGGGCCCCTGGAAGTTCACGATGGCCCGGCCGATCTCGGCGCCGTACTCGAGCTGCAGGTGTCGCATCGAGTCAGGTGACCCGTCGAAGCCCGACAGGTTGGCCAGGACGACGACCGGCCGGTTGCCACTCGCGGCGTTGATGGCACGGGCGGTCTTTTTCGAGGAGCGTGGGAACAGCGTCCCTGCCGTCCAGATGTCGGGGCCGTCGCTCGGAGGGAACCCCCGGCGCGGCTGGGGCCTGGACTCGATCCCGATCAACGACACCGGGAACCCGCCCAGGTGGGCGTCGAAGACGACTGAGGTCTCAGCGTCGGCCATGCCTGCCCACCGCTCCAGCACCTCGTGGTCCTGGTCCGTCACGGCGCGCATCAGCGTGCGGATGTCGAAAGGCTTCTTTCGGTCGGGGTTGGTTGCCGACGAGAAGATGTCACCAACGGTTCGGAACTCGCTGTCGGCCACCTCGTGCGGATAGGTGCAGACGTCGCGATCCACCGGGTCACTGGTATCGGCCCTTCGGGGTGCGCCCTCTCCAGGCACGACGTAGGTGTGGTCGTAGTGCGCGAGCAGCACCTTGCGGGCACCGGCCAGGTCGGGCGCCCAGTACTGGGCCTGACCGTTCGGACCCATGACACGGTCGTAGCCACCGATGCCAAAGTTGTCCTCGGCCGAGACCCCGCCCGAGAAGTCGAGCGACTGCTTGCCGGTCAGCACCATTGCGCTGTCCGGCATCATCACGAGGATTCCCTTGGTATGCATCAACATCGTGGCTTCAGCGTTCCAGTACGGCTGGGCCCCGACGTTGATCCCGGCCACGACG
Organism: Dermatophilaceae bacterium; assembly: GCA_036834825.1. Classification (GTDB taxonomy): domain Bacteria; phylum Actinomycetota; class Actinomycetes; order Actinomycetales; family Dermatophilaceae; genus UBA4719. The sequence continues at coordinate 295 of DAITND010000367.1, read as the reverse complement.
ATGTTGATCTCGCCGCCCCCTTGGGTGAAGGTCACGATGCGGCGCAGCGCCTTGGCGACCCAGTCCATGTTCTCGGTGCCTGAGTCCATCGAGATGCGAGCGCCCGCCGACAGGGCGAACCACTCGACCGGCACGCCGAGCTCCTCGGCCAGGTCGAGGGCGGCGACCACTATCGCGCACTCCGCCTTGGCCACGGCGCCCAGCGCGCGGGTGGGGTCACCGAGCAGGACGACCCGACTGACCCCTTCGGGGTGCCGCTTCGTCAGTGTCCGGGCCAACCCCACCACCAGGCCGG
>DAITND010000366.1:0-2655 GCA_036834825.1 Dermatophilaceae bacterium | reverse complement strand
GAGGACCTGCTGGGCTACTCCGAGAGCGCACGCGAGGTCTCCAGCGAGATGCTCGGTGGCATCCAGGCCGGGTTGGCGGCCCTTGATGGCTATGACGATGCCGCGCTCGCTGCCGCCGACCCGGACCTCCTTGCCCGTGAGATCGGCACGTTGTTCGCCCAGTTCGAGCGCCTGGTGCAAAGCACGCGGGAGTTCTACACCTATCTGACCCAGGTGCTCTCCCGATTCGACCTCGACCGCGGAGAGTTCCAGGCTTTCAAGAGTGCGTTGCTGGACTACCTGCAGCGTTTCGTCGACGAGATCTCCCGGTACATGCCACAGATAGCGGACATCCTCGGACGGCTTGCCCCGCGCGTGTCATTTCTGTGTGAACGCGCCAATGCAGGTCAACGCCTGTTCGACCTTGACGGGCAGGCCGCGCGTCGGGCACCGGGGCTCTCGCCGCAGGACTGGCAGGGACTGCACGTGTGGTTCAACGGCGAGAGCGGCCGTGGCAGCGACGCGGACGGGGTGCGCCGACTAGCTGGCGAAGCGATGCGCTCACTGCTGGTCAACCTGCGCCGGATCGCCGCCAGCAGTGAGAGAGAGCAAAGCCGGTATGCCGACTTGGTGCGTCTCGCCCGCTGGTTCGACTCTGCAGACGATGCCACGGCGCACGCTCTGTGGGCGTCCGCCTTCGGCCTGTACCCCTGTCGTCACCTGGGATTCGTGGCCGATGACGACGACAGCCCCGTGCCACCAACAACCTCGTGGTGGCAGGCCCCTGCCGCCGAGGTGCCGGTGATGTTGCGTAAACAGGGTCAGCGCAAAGTCGCGGGAGGCACCGGCCGACGGGAGGACTTTACTGCGACCAAGTCCGCGCGACTCGCCGAGCGCGAGGGCGCCGAGCGTCGCCGGCGTGACGCGTTGGCCGAGTTGGCCGAGCATTCTGGAGACCTGGATCGCGTCCGCCTCTCGGACGAGGCGCGTCACGTCCTGCTTGACCTGTATGCCCGCAGTCTGGTGGACGGGGATCGCGCCGACCGCTGGGTGAAGCTGACCGGCACAGGGGTTCTACTCCGCGTCAGGGCGACCCCGGGTCGAGACAGCGTGATCACCAGTCCGACCGGTCGTATGTCTCTGGTCGGCCGGACCCTAGCCATTGAGCCGGTCGAGGAGAGCGGTCTTGCGGCGGGAGGTGGCCGGTGACCACTACGCGCATCGAGCGTCCGGGGCCCGCGGTCGACCATCTTGCCGTCGCAGAACGCACTCAGGCCGCTCGGGCGCTGCTGCAGCACCCATTGATGACGGCAGGGGGCCCGTTCGCCGAAGAGCTGCGGCTGGTTCGTCGACACCAGCACGAACTCGTCAGGTTATTCGCGGAAGGCTTGGGCTACCGGCTTGTGGTCGAGCCGGGCGCCGCTCGCCTGTTCAAGGCTGGGCTCGGCCGTGATAGCACCCGCCCTCTGGACAAACGATCTGGGGCGCCCTTCGCGCCTCGGGCGTACGCCCTCCTTTGCCTTACGATCGCGGCACTCACCCGAGGCAAGGCCCAGTTCCTGGTAGATGAGCTGGTCTCCCAGGTGCGGTCGGCAGCGGCGGATGCCAAGATCGCTGTCGACCTCGACAGTTCCGCCGACCGCAGGGCTCTGCACGCGGCCCTCACCGTGCTTGTACGCCTCGGAGTGCTCAGTGAACGCGACGGCGATCTGGATCACTGGGCCGACCAGCGCACCCAGTCGTTGCTGGACGTGCACCGCGAGATCCTTTCGCTACTGATCTCGGCTCCGCTCTCGTCCGCCACGTCGCCCGAGCATCTTCTCGATACCGCGGTGCTGCCCTCGGCGGCTGGCGGAGCTCGCACGGCCATCCGCAGGACTCTTGTCGAGTCGCCGCTGATGTCGGTCGACGACCTCGATGAGGCCCACGCCGACTGGTGGCGACGTAACCGCAACCGTGAGCGAGAGTGGTTCCGCGACCGTTTCGGACTCGACCTCGAACTGCGGGCCGAAGGCGCGCTCGCCGTCGACGCCGAGGACGAACTCACTGACATCATGTTCCCCGGCAAGGGCGCGACCAAGCACCTTGCCTTGCTGCTGATCGAGCAGCTTGCCGGACTCGCCCGCGACGGTCACCACACGCCTGGGCCGGCCGACCCGACCGGGGGTGCTGATGAGCGTGAGGTGTGGCGCGTCATACCCGACGTTGCCGTGCGCACTGCAGCCTCGGGAGTCCTGCAGCTGTGGCGGGAGGGGTTGCGGCGCGACCAGCGAGAGGACCCCGAAGCGGCGGTCCGCGAGGCGCTCAACCTGCTCTGCCAGTTTGGCCTGGTCCGCCCCGGCGATAACGGCGGCCAGTGGGCCGTGCATGCGGCGGCCGCTCGATATGTCACACGCACAACGTTGGCCGAAGCGTCCGACAGCGGCGAGCGATCGCTGTTCGGCCCCGACGAGGAGGACCAATGACCAGCTCGCCCGATACCGCCCGCTTCCGGCTTTCACGTAGTGGCATCCTCAACGTGTGGCAGTACGACGACCAGATCTTCACCTTCGCGGGCGGACGGTTGTTGCTACGTGGCGCCAACGGTGCCGGCAAGTCCAAGACTCTGGAGATGCTGCTTCCGTTCGTCCTTGACGGCGACAAGCTCCGGATGACCGCCTCAGGGCGTCATCACAC
>DAITND010000365.1:0-2664 GCA_036834825.1 Dermatophilaceae bacterium | reverse complement strand
TGCAGGCCAGCGCCAAGGCCAAGATCGCCAACGTGGCCACCAACCTGGCTGCCCTGGTCGTCTTCATCCCGGCGGGGGCGGTGATGTGGAAGGTCGGCCTGCTTATGGGGCTGGGCAACCTGGCCGGCGGATACCTCGGCGCCCGCACGGCGGTGGCCCAGGGCGCCGGGTTCGTCCGCGTCGTCCTGGTCATCGTCCTCGGCGCTTTCATCGCCAAGATTGGCCTCGATGTGATCGGTCAGCTCAGCTGACAGGGAGGGAACGGACCGCTCTGGGCGGCCACCTGTCAGCTTGCCCTGCCCAACGCCGACGTCAGCTCCTGGGGCGTCGTCACGGGCCGGTCGCAGACAAAACCGCGACACAGGTATGCCGCGGCGCGGCCAGCCACCAGGGGCCGGCCTGCCAGGAGTGGAATCCCGGGCGCATCGGGCAGACCGTGAGCAGTGACAAGGCCAGGGGAGGTGGCGCCGCGCGCGGTCCGGAGGAGTTCGAAGGCTTGCGGTCCGTCGCCGGCCACGGCCACCTGAAGTGGCCCGGCCACGGTTGCCTCCGCGACGGCAAGGGTCCAACCCGCGAAACGTGGGTTCTCTGCAGCCAGAGCTGCAGCCGAGGCAACCGCAGCCTCGGCCGCCTCTCGGTGACGCATGGACCCGGTCAGGGCCGAGTAGGTCAGCAGAGCGCCGGCGAGCGCGGACTGGCCGGACGGCTCCGCGTTGTCGGCAGGACTGCCCGGCCGGGTGAAGAGCGGCTCGGCGTCATCGGCCGTGTCGAAGAACCCGCCCCGGCCGTCGGCGAAGTGAGCCAGTGCCGTATCGAGCAGCTCGCCCGCAAGCGTCAGCCATCGTGGCTCCCCGGTGGCCTGGTGCAGGGTGAGCAGGCCCTCGGCCAGGTTGCCGTGGTCGTCGGCGACTCCCATCGCGGTCCCCACCACGCCCCCGCGCGATGCCCGGCGCAACCTGCCGTCAACGACATGGGAGTCGGTGAGGAACTGCGCGCAAAGCTGAGCGGCGTCCACGTACGTCGACTCGCCGAGCAGCACGCCGGCCTCGCTCAGTGCGGCGATGGCCAGACCATTCCAGCCGGTGACCACCTTGTCGTCGCGGGCAGGCTGTGGTCGCAGATCGCGCGCGGCCAGCAAACGGCCTCGAATGTCTTCCCACCACTGCGCGTCGTCTGGCTCTGTGCGCAGCTGGAGGGTCGACATGCCGTGTTCGAAGGTTCCGGAATCGGTGACCTCGAGCAGAGCGGCGGCGCGTGGCCCGTCGTCGGCGCCGAGGACCTCAACGAGCTGTTCGGCCGACCAGAGGTAGGTCAGGCCCTCGACGCCCTGGGTGTCGGCGTCCAGAGCCGAGGCGAAGCCGCCGCCGGCGGTGCCGAGGTCGCGCAGAAGGAAGTCGGCGCTCTGGCGCGCAACCCTTTCGGCGAAGGGTGATCCTGTTGCGCGCCAGAGGTGCACATAGACACGCAACAGCTGGGCGTTGTCGTAGAGCATCTTCTCGAAGTGGGGAACCACCCAGCCGGCGTCCACCGAGTAGCGCGCGAAGCCGCCCGCAAGCTGGTCGTACATCCCGCCTCGGCCCATAGCCTCGCAGCTGCCTTCGACCATCTGCAGGGCACGCCCGGTGCCCGTGCGTGCCCAGTGTCGCAGGAGGAACTCCAGGACCATCGACGGCGGGAACTTGGGTGCCCTTCCGAAGCCGCCGTCCTGCCAGTCGTAGCCGCCAGCCAGCAGTGATTCGGCAGCTGCGAGCTCGGTCGCCGCCAGGGGCGTGCCGGAGCCGGTCGTCGGGGCCGTGCGCAGGGTCTGGACGATGTGCCCTGCGCTGGCGAGGATTTCGTCGCGTTGTTGGGCCCAGGCGTCGCGGACCTGTGAGAGAAGCTGCAGGAGAGTGGGCTTGGGGTAGTACGTGCCGCAGAAGAAGGGCTCGCCTGCCGGCGTGAGGAAGCAGGTCATCGGCCAGCCGCCGTGCCCGGTCAGGGCCGTGGTCGCGGACATGTAGATCGCGTCGATGTCCGGTCGCTCCTCGCGGTCGACCTTGATGGCGACGAAGCCGGCGTTCAGGACGGCTGCCACCTCGTCATCCTCGAACGACTCGTGGGCCATCACGTGACACCAGTGACAGGCTGCATACCCGACGGACAAGAAGATGGGTTTGCCCAGATGTTCGGCCTCTGCCAGAGCCTCCGGCCCCCACGCCCACCAATCCACCGGGTTGTCCTTGTGTTGCAGCAGATACGGGCTCGTCGAGTGCTGCAACCGGTTCGCCATCGACAAAGCCTACTGTCACTGGGCAACGGTCATTTCTTGGCCGGTCGAACTCGAAGGAGCGCCAATGAACACCGACGTCATCGTCGTCGGGGCCGGGTTGGCCGGGCTGGTCGCGGCCGCGGAGGTCGCGGACGCGGGAAAGCGGGTGATCATGCTCGGCCAGGAACCGGAGGTGTCCCTGGGCGGGCAGGCCTTCTGGTCAGATGCGCGCGATTGACCGCCTCGATGGTCTCCACGTCATCCAGACATCGGTAACGATGTGATGCTGGTGATTCTCGCCGGCAGTTCTGAGACTCTGGATCGCTTCGCGACGCAGGTCGGCCCTGCCTGGATGGGCGCCCACATCGTCGCCTTGCCGGCCAGTCCCCCCGATCGTCAGCTCGGGCCGATCACCA
>DAITND010000364.1:0-2668 GCA_036834825.1 Dermatophilaceae bacterium | reverse complement strand
TCGTTGAGCTTGAGCCGGTCCAGGGCATCGCGCAGGTCCGGGTAGTCCGAACCGTCGATGGGATAGAGACCGGAGAACACCATCGGCTTGGGGTCGCTGTAACCGCCGAGGTCCTGGGTGGCCGGCTTGGACGCGTTGGTGACCGTGTCGCCGACGCGCGACTGCCGCACGTCCTTCACCCCGGTGATGAGGTAGCCCACCTCGCCGACGCCGAGCCCCTTGCAGACCACGGGCTCCGGAGAGATGACACCGATCTCGAGGAGCTCGTGGGTTGCCTTGGTCGACATCATCACGATCCTCTCGCGCGGGTTGAGGTTGCCGTCAACGACACGCACGTACGTCACGACGCCGCGGTAGGTGTCATAGACCGAGTCGAAGATCATCGCCCTCGCCGGAGCGTTCGGGTCGCCCTCCGGTGCCGGCAGGTCGCGGACGATCTGGTTCAGCAGCGGTTCGACGCCGAGCCCCGACTTGCCCGACACCCGCAGGCAGTCCTCGGGCCGGCAGCCGATCAGCTTGGCGAGCTCCTCGGCATACTTCTCCGGCTGGGCAGCGGGCAGGTCGATCTTGTTCAGGACGGGGATGATCGTGAGGTCGTTCTCCATCGCCAGATACAGGTTCGCCAACGTCTGGGCCTCGATGCCCTGGGCTGCGTCCACGAGCAGAACCGCCCCCTCGCAGGCAGCCAGGGAGCGCGATACCTCATAGGTGAAGTCCACGTGCCCAGGGGTGTCGATCATGTTCAGGCAGTATGTGATGTCGTCGACCTCCCACGGCATGCGCACCGCCTGGGACTTGATGGTGATGCCCCGCTCGCGCTCGATGTCCATCCGGTCGAGGTATTGCGCGCGCATCGCGCGGGGGTCCACGACCCCAGTGATCTGCAGCATCCGGTCAGCCAGGGTCGACTTGCCATGGTCGATGTGGGCGATGATGCAGAAGTTGCGGATGAGGTCAGGCGGCGTCGCATGCGGCTCAAGGGCGGTACGGGCCATGGGTGACACGGGCGAGCTACCTCAGGATTCTCGACAACACGGGGACGCCCCGGACGCGGGCCTTTCTATCCTCCCACGGCCATGCCACGGCCGCGGACGGGCCGCGCCCGCGGCTCAACGCGCTCTGCGTGCCCCGACAGCGGGCTCTGAGCGTGACAGCACGCGTGAGACAGCCACCAGGACCACGCTCAGAACCAGGGGGAAGGCCATGGCGTGGCGAATGCCCACCTGCCCGATCAGTGCTCCGATGATCGCCGGACCGATGAGGAAGGCGCCGTATCCAAACGTCACGACAACTGCGAGCATGCGCCCGCCACCCATGTGACCGGCGGCGGCGTAGACCTGTGGAGCGATCAGGCCGACCCCGAGACCGACCAGCGCCCAGCCCGCCAGCAGAACCGGCAGCGGCTGGCCCAGGATCGCCACGAGATAGCCGGCAGCGGCCACCAGCGCGCCGAAGCGCACGACATTGACCCGACCGAATATGGCGACGGCCCGATCACCGGACAACCTGATCAGGACCATGAACGAACTGACTGCCACCAGCCCCAGTGCCCCCGTCGACGGCGCGACCCGGGCCACGTCAGTGACGTGGACCGATGACCAGTCGATGGCAGTGCCCTCCGCCAGACCGAAGCAGAACGCCATGGCCCCGAGCCACAAGGCGCCCGCCGGCACGCGTGACCCGCCGGCGCGCCGTTGGACGACAGCGACAGGTTTCGTCTGCGGGATCGAAGCCAAGATCGCCACACCGGCAACCACGGCGACCAGGGCGAGCGTGACAAGCGCCGCAGTGACCACTCCTTGGCCATCACCGCCGATCCGGGCGATGAGGATCACGGTCGCGGCACCGGCCAGGTTGCCGATGCTGAAACAGGCGTGCAGCCTGCTCATGACGGGCTTGGCGCGAGCCTGCTCGACCCGGACACCGAGGGCGTTCATGGAGACATCCATGGCCCCGTTACCAAGCCCCGCCAACGCCATGGCGCAAGCGGCAAGCGGCAAGGTCGGGGCGAAGGCCAAGGCCGCGACGCCCGCGATCAGCAGGGCACAGGCCGGCAGTGCCACGTTCCTCGCGCCACGACTGTCGGCCAGTCGCCCCCCCATCTGCATGGACACCACAGCCGCGACGGCCAGCGAGACGAGCAGCACCGCGAGCCCGCCCGCATCGACACCCAGCCGCTGGCGCATGGCCGGCAGCGTGCCCCCGATGCCACCGATGAGAAGACCGTTCACCGCGAACAGGCCTGCGACCGCCAGCAATGACCGTGTGCCGCGAAGGTCTTTGGCGCCGGCGCCCTCGATGTCGGTCACCTCAGGCAGCCTCTGTCTGGCGTCGGTCACCTCAGGCAGCGCTCATCTGACGCCGGCCGACGAGCACCGAGATCGCGGCGATGCCCATGGAGGCAAGGGCGAGCACGACGCCAACCCGAGACGGCCACTCGTATCCGTATCCCGCTTCCAGCACAACGCTGCCCAGCCAGGCGCCCAGAGCGTTGGCCATGTTGAGCGTGGAGTGGTTGAGCGCTGCGGCCAGTGACTGCCCCTCGTGGGCTACGTCCATGAGCCTGGTCTGCAGCATCGGTACAAGAATCGTCGGCACCATGCCCAGAAGGAACACCACAAGGACCGCCGTCACCTTGTTGTGGGCTGCGTAGCCGAACAGCGCCAGA
>DAITND010000363.1:0-2676 GCA_036834825.1 Dermatophilaceae bacterium | reverse complement strand
CTTAGTGATCTCGCGCAAGGTGCTGTGCCCGGTGGCGGCCCAGGCGCGAAGGGTCGGGGCCGCCCAACCCAGGTGCAGGGTGATCGTGCGCTCCGAGCGGGGTCGGCGCCTCGGCGCGGTGGGGCTGCCGTGCTTCATCACCTCGAACCAGGTCGTGAGCTCGGCGACCATGGGCCCGGGAAGTCCGCTGATCTGCCGGTTGAACCAGGCGTCGATCGCGGGGGTGCGGTCCTCGATCAGGACGGAGGCGGCGTCCAGGACTTCGAGCACGGTACGGACGGGCAGGTCGATGTCCTTGAGGCAGTCGACTTCGCTGGCGCGCACCGGGGGCCGGCCACCCGGTTGCAGACCGAGGACGATGCGGATCCCGATGATGTTGTCCTGCAACTGTTTTTGGCGCCAGGAGGCGGCGGCGGCCAGGTCGCGGGCCAGGGACTCCAGCGCTGCGGCCTGGGCGGGATCGGCGCGCAAGCGCAGCCCGGGCCGGCCGGCTGCGGCGAGGTCGTGCCGGATGGTGAACAGTCTCAGCTGCTCGCCGAAAACGTCGGTGGCGGTCGCTTTGACGGTCTTGGTGGGTGGCTTGGCTGGGACGTCCCGGCGGGGCTGGGCGGCGGCTGTGTCCTTGGCCCGTGTCCGGGCGCCGTTTTCGTGGAACATGCCGGCGAAGAACAGCTGATGCCCGTGCCGGTTGGCCCCCGCCAGGTCGAACCGACCGTTGATCGTCCGCAGCAGCCCGGCTTGTTTGTGGCACAGCCGGCACGAACCGTGGGGGCCCAGGGACACGGTCCGGCCGCAGGTCGCACACGGTGCCTGTTGTGGGTACTGCTGGCGCCAGGACAGGCATGCGCGGCACAGCCAGCGGGAGTTGCGGGTCGCGCCCCAGGCGTAGCAGTCCAGGCAGGAGTCCACCGGCGGGATCGCCTGGGTGTGGCAGCGGGCGCACAGGCCGCTGGTGTAGTAGTCCCGGCCCGATCCGCACCGCAGACACGGTGGAGGGGTCACCGGGCCGCCGGGCCAACAGGTGAAACAGAACGCGACACCGCGCATGGCTACCGGCACTTTGGCGCACACGCTGCAACGGGGCTGGCGTCCGATGCTCATGCCGGAGGAAGTGACCGGTTTCGGCCCAGCCGTGGTGTCACCGCCGGGGGCCGGACGTTTTCCTCGCCGACGGCCGCGGTGGCCGGCCGCGTTCGGGCCGCGACGACCTCGGGCTGGGCGACGAGCAGGTCGGTGGGGGAGCAGCCCAGCACCGAGCAGAGCACGTCCAGGTCGTCGAGGCGGATCGTGGTGGGCGTGCCGGTCCACAGCATGGACATCTTTCCGGCGCTGATCTCCAGGCCGGCGTCGGCCAGCAGCCGGCGCAGCTCGGTGGACTTCCAGATCCCTTGTTCGGCGGCCTTCATCCGTAGGTTCCACAACACGTTGTCATCCTCCGATCAGGCGGGCGGCGACCCGCTGGTTGGCCTGGGTCCAGGCCTGTTCGATGTGCTCGTCATGGACGTGGACGTAGGTGGTCGTTGTGGATATCCAGGAGTGACCGAGCAGCTCCTGGATCGCTTTGAGACCGATCCCTTGGGCGTACAGCGAGGACGCGCAGTAGTGCCTCAGCCCGTGCGGGCTCAGCCGTCCCTGCCAGGCCGGCAGCCAGCGAACGATGGCGGCCGACAGCCCCATGCGCAGAGCGTCGGGGCCGACACGGGTGCATCGGCCGGTGTCGGGGTCGCGGCGTTCGCTGGGCAGCAGCGGGGCGTCGGGGTTGTCCCAGTCGTCGCCGAACTGGTGACGCACGTCGGTCAGCCACCAGTCCAGCAGGTCGCTGGTCGCGTTGATCCCTGGGACCAGGCGTGTCTTGGGGCCGCGGCCGTAGGAGCCCTTGCCGAACCGGACGTGCAGCTTGCCGGTCGTGCCCAGGTCGGGGCGCCAGTCGCGGATGTCGAGCATCGAGGTCTCGTTGATCCGCAGCCCGACCCGGCGCCACAGCGACGCAGCAAGGTAGTCCCGGGCCGCGGGCAGGTACTTGCGGGCGCCCGGCAGCGACTCGCGCCACCGGGTGAAGAGCTCCTCGACGTCCTCGCTTGGGGGCGGCACCCGGCCAATGCCGTAGTCGGCCTTGGCCGGACGGTTGAACTCGTCGATCGGCTGGCCCACCACCACGCCGGTGAGGGCGTGGATGTCGCCCTGGTAACGGGTCACCAGGAAGTCGAAGAACCGGGCAACCGATCCGGCCTTGTCCTTGACCGTGCTCGATGCCTGCCGGCGGTGCACCCGCAGCGACCGCAGCCACCGGTCCGCGTCCTCGGGCCCGGCCGTCCACACCGGTCGGCCCACGAAACGCACGAACTCGAGGATCGCCGCGCGCTGGCCGCCGACATGGGAATCGACACAGCCCGCGCCGGCCAGGGCCAGCGCCCACTGATCGACCAGCTCCTGCTCGAAGTCCTCGAGATCCGCCGCCGTAACCAGGCGACGGGGCGCCCCCAGAGACCGCACGACCGCGAGCTCACCTGCCACGTCAGTCCCCCCAAATCGAGTTCTTGTCGACAATCAAGAAGATCGTTCAGGATTCACGACGAACTGTCAATAGATCTCATATCCGCCGAGCAGGGGAGTGACCAGTGCAAACAGGGATCTCACACCACATCGGGTCAGCCGCGACTCCCGGCACTTCCCACA
>DAITND010000362.1:0-2680 GCA_036834825.1 Dermatophilaceae bacterium | reverse complement strand
TCGGGGTCACGCTGCCTCAGCGCGTACAGCGACACCGGGGCGAACGCGTACATGAGGGCCGTCGCCGAGGTCACCAGCCCCACCAGCGACTGCCAGCTGGGGAACGGCAGGAAGGCGATCAGACCCACGACGAACGCCAGCAGGATCGAGTGCACCGGCACGCCGCGCACGTTCACCCTGGCCAGCGAGGGCGGCAGCTCCTTCTCCCGCCCGAGGGCGTAGGAGAGCCGCGAGGACGTGGCGACGTAGACCAGACCCGTGCCGGCGGGCGAGACGACGGCGTCGATGTAGAGCATGACCGCCAGCCAGCCGGCGCCGGCCGCCACCGCCAGGGTGGCGTACGGGCCGAAGTCACCCTTGCCCACCGGGTTGGCCCAGCCGTGCACGAGGTTGCCGGGGTCGAGGGCGCCGATGAAGGCAACTTCGAGCAGCAGGTAGACGATGGTGCCGACCGCCATAGATGCGATCACGGCGCGGGACACGTCGCGCTGGGGATGCCGGGCCTCGCCAGCCATCTGGATGGCCTGCTCGAAGCCCTGGAGCGCGAACACCACCCCGGCCGGTAGCGCCGCGAACACCCCGTGCATGCCGAAGGGCATGAACCCGCCTCCGGCGGTGAAGTTGGACGGGTGGAACGCCAGGAGCACCAGAACGACCACGGTCAGCAGCGGGACGGCGGTCTTCCAGACCACCGTGACCCCGTTGGTCTCGGCCATCGCCTTGACGCCCACCAGGTTGATCACGGTGAACGCGAGCATGAACAGGGCGGCGATCAGCAGCCCCGACAGCGTCAGCGTGCCGTCGACCCGCAGGATGGCGACATGTGACTTCACCCAGGAGATGTGGTCGACATACGACAGCGTCGCCTCCACCTCGATGGGGGCGATGGTGACCGCCTGCAGCCACGCCATCCAGCCCGCGGTGAAGCCCGCCAGTGGCCCGAAGACGAATCGCGGGAAGCGCGCGGTGCCTCCGGCTGCCGGGTATGCGGCGCCGAGCTCGGCGTGCACCAGCGCGAGCAGCGCCAGCATGAACGCGGCTAGCACCCACGAGATCAGGGAGGCAGGTCCTGCCAGTGTCGCTGCGGTGAGGGCACCCAGCAGCCAGCCCGAGCCGATGATCGACCCGAGCGAGACGAACATCAGTCCCCAGAAGCCGACGTCCCTGGACAGATGCCCGTTGGGTCTGTTGCTGCTGCCGCGCACGCTGGTGGTAATCGTGGGTCCAATCGTCATGCCCCGTCATCCGCCCCGCGCCGGCGAAGGCGCCGGTGGTGGGCGCTGCGCCGACGGGTGGCAAGGTGCCCACTGGACGGTTAACGGGTGCTGATGTGGCCCTGAACGCTAAGGGCAGGGGCGCCCTATCTGCAAACCAGCCCGGTGGTGAAAGCGGCGCCGCAGGGGCCAGGTGTCGGGAGGAAACCGGGCAACGGGCCTTCGACTTGGGTTAGCCACGGCCCGTCTTGGGCAGCCACGGGACGACGGCCGACCTCTCCTGCTGGTATCGGGCGTAGGCGGGGTATCGACTCACCGAGATGGCCTCGGTGAGTCGGACCGATCCGACGAACAGCAGTGTCAGCAGTATGGATCCGGCGATCGTGGGCAGCGCCGCGGCGGGTGCCGCGCAGACGGCGAAGAGGAACACCAGCCACCAGATGCTCAGCTCGCAGAAGAAGTTCGGATGGCGGCAGTAGCCGAACATCCCGGTGCGCAGGAAACCGGTTTCCGGCTGCCCACCAGTAGCCAACACGGCCTTCTTCTGCTGCTGAAAGCGCCACTGCTGTTCATCAGCCACCGCCTCCCCCGCGATGGCCAGCAGCGTCAGGACCGAGAGGATAACCTCCCATCGCCCGAATCGACCACGATGGTCATACATGGCCCACATCGGCGCCGTGATCGCCGCGATGATCACATTCTGGTAGATCGCGATGAAGGCGAGGTTGAAGATCGCGAACTGCCAGGGCTTCATCCGTGCCCGCAGCACACCCCAGCGGTAGTCCTGTCCCCCTGCGACGTAGCCGCCTTTGCGCGCGAAGTTGAACGTCAGCCGAGCCCCCCAGAGGGTGATCAGGACGGCCACGACATCCAGGCGCGCATCGCCCAGATGCGCGGCACCGGCGAAGACCCAGGCGTAGCCGATGGGCGCGAGCGACCAGATCCGGTCGGTCCAGGAGTACTCGTGTGTGAGCAGCGACAGAATCCAGACCAGCGCGGCCAGCGCCGACGCGGCGCCGACGCAGATCAACCCCGGATGCACGCAGGCAGACTATCCGGGTGGCTGGGCCCGCCCGCCGGCGTGACCCGGCGTTGACATCCTGCGCGCGCCGGGTCGCCGGATCGAGTCGCCGCGTGCAGACCTGCCCGCAGTTCGGCAGCCTCGACCACGTCCGGCCAGACTCGACTCGGTGAGCATCCTGCGGATCGCCGACCCGGCAAGGAGCCGGCCTCTCCGGTGCAGGCCGCTGAGGCTGAGGACGGGGAACGCGAGCGGCGCTGGGAGCTGGACGTCCCGGGCTGCCACCGCCCAACACCTACCCGCGGCCAGCGGGGTGCGGCCCATCCCGGTGAGGGTCCTGCAACCGGCGCCAACAACCACTGGCAACGGTGAAAGGCGCAGTGCCGATAGCCAAGGCCCGGCTCGTGACACAGCGCTCGACATCCGGGGCTCGACATCCGGGGCT
>DAITND010000361.1:0-2685 GCA_036834825.1 Dermatophilaceae bacterium | reverse complement strand
ATTTCTTTACCACAAGGCTGACTGTGCCGTTGACAAAGCCGGCATGAACCTCGGGTCGTGACCTGATGCCGCAAACTACACCGCCGTCTCGCGATCCATCGCCCACCCGGAGCGTCACCGCCGAACTCAAGGGCGATGGTGCGGATGCGAGTCCGCTGTTGGCCAGTGAGATGCGGCGCGTGCATGATCGGCTCGGTCGTTGAGGTTCGTCCTGAGGAACGGGCGACTGCCCGGAAGTGACCAGATCGTCAACGTCGAAGTCATGGACGGGACGATTCGCCGGATCGGGTCCATCGATCCGTCGATGGCTCCGGTGGAGACGATCGACCTCGGTGAACGCTGGCTGATTCCGGGGCTCTGGGATAACCATGTTCACTTCAGCCAGTGGGCGCAGACCGCCAGGCGACTGGACGTGTCGACCGCGATATCCGCGGCCAAGGCGGCCATTCTGGTAGCAGAACGGGCAGCCGCCATCCCAGTAGGCGAGAGTCTCATCGGGTTCGGCTTTCGTGACGGGCTGTGGCCGGATGCGCCGAGCCGTGAACTGCTGGACGCGGCGGCCGGCCCCATCCCGGTGGTCTTGGTCAGTGGTGACCTGCACTCCTGCTGGATGAACTCGATGGCACTCGCGCGATACGGCTTTGCGAATCACCCGACCGGGTTGCTCCGCGAGGACGACAGTTTCGCCGTTCTGCGTGCCCTTGACACCGTTGCCGACCTGGTGATGGACGGCTGGGTCGACGAGGCGGCCCAGATGGCGGCATCTCGTGGCGTAGTCGGAATCGTCGATCTGGAGATGACGTGGTCTCTCGATCCGTGGGTGCGCCGAATCGCGGCCGGCACTGATGTCCTCCGGGTCGAGTTCGGCATCTACACCGAACACCTCGATCGCGCGGTGGGTCTCGGGCTTCGCTCCGGCGGTGTGATTGAGGGCACCGACGGGTTGCTCACGGTTGGTCCGTACAAGGTCATCAGCGACGGCTCGCTCAACACCCGGACGGCGTATTGCTTCGACGAATATCCGGGGCTGGAAGGCCGAGGCGCTTCACACGGGCTACCCACGGTGTCGAAGGACCAGCTACTTTCACGCATGCGAATGGCGACCCAGGCTGGGATTCGCCCGGCAGTGCACGCCATCGGCGATCACGCCAACGGCATAGCCCTTGACGCTTTCGAGGAGCTTGGCTGCACCGGAAGCATCGAGCACGCTCAGTTGCTTGCGGCGGCAGACATTGCACGCTTCGCGAAACTCGGTGTGGTGGCCAGCGTGCAGCCCGAACACGCCATGGATGATCGCGACGTCGCCGACCACTATTGGGACGGGCGCACCGAGCGCGCGTTCATGTTTGCCAGCCTCCTGAACGCGGGTGTTGTACTTTCGCTCGGTTCCGATGCCCCGGTGGCACCGCTCGATCCCTGGGTGACCATGGCTGCTGCCGTCGGCCGCACGCGGGATGGTCGGGAACCGTGGCACGCCGAGCAGGCCATTTCCCGACAGTCAGCGCTTGCCGCGTCCGCGCGCGGACGACACGTGGTCGCAGTCGGAGACGTGGCCGACCTGGCGATCTGTGGGATCGATCCGTTCGCCGCATCTGTTGCCGACCTGAGACGGATGCCCGTGGCCGCGACGCTACTCGGCGGCCGCTTCACGCACAACGCACTCTGAACCGGTTGGCCCAGGGGTTTCTTCGTCGGATGCGGTTGGCGACCCGGAGTGGCGCGCCCCGAGGTCGGTCAGGCCGGGTTGAAGGTGAGATTGCTGAAGGAGCCACGACCATGACTCGGACGACCGCTGCTGGCGGCACCTGCGACGCCCGAACCAGCCTATTCGCGGCACCTGGTCACCGAACCCGGCCTCGGCTACCGCTTCGAACCCGCAGAGGCAAACGTCCAACAACCACTTCCGACACGACCGCACATCGGCAAGGTCGCGCCCGTCGCTGATGTGAGTGCGTTCAGATGACGCGGGTGGGACGTGCGTGTGTCCGGCAAAGGATCGGTGACCGGGCGTCGTTCTACGCGTTCCGCATGACCAAAGCCCCGCCAGGGGGGCAGAAGCACTCGGCATGTTCCGGGGCAGTTCGATGCGAAAGAGCACCCAGACGCTTGCCAGCTTGGTGTCAGGCTGTCTGTGGGGCCGGCCGGACGGCGCGGTTGCGGCCCTTGGCGCCATACCAGGCGTCGTCGAGCGTGACTGTCTGGAGGTGGCGACTGCGGATGATGTCGATGATCGGCCCATAGAGGTGGGTCACGGTCGAATAGTTGGCATGTCCGATAACGACGGCCTGCGGTCGGAGCCATTGCTTGGCCAAGTCGAGCAGCACGGCCTGGGTGATGAGCCCGGAGTCGCCGAACGTGCCGTACCACGTGGTAATTGAGGTGTAGCCGAGGTTGGCGGCGAGACTGTCGACGTATCTGTTGCGGTCACCATACGGTGGGCGGATGAAGGGCTTGCCCGTCACGCCGAACGTGTTGTTCAGGAGCTTCTCGCACCGGGTCAGCTCGCTCTCGATCTTGCGGCCACTGCACCGTGTCAGGAAGGGGTGGGTCCAGGTGTGGTTCGCCAGCTGGATCTGCCCGCTGTCCACCAGGGGACGCAGCTTGTCCTTGTGCTTCGTCCATGAAGGGTAAGAGCCGGTAACGAAGAACGTGAACCGTACGCCGGTTGCGCGGGCGAAGTCGATG
>DAITND010000360.1:0-2706 GCA_036834825.1 Dermatophilaceae bacterium | reverse complement strand
CCCTGAGCTGCACGTTTACCACTCAAGAACTCGCTAGCCAGGAAGGTCCCGCTAGCGTACAGGGAACGAAATTCACCCATTTGCACCAACTGAGGCATACGTCGGTGGGATCATGGAGTTGTTGCAGTTGATGCGTAAGTGGGTGTGAACATGGCGTCGAACGAATGTTCCAAGGGGTGCAGGGCGTGTCGAACCTGCAGGCAATACCGCCGAAGGCACCCGGAGCAGTTCAGCCAGGCACGGAAGAACTAGCCAAGCGTGCGATCAGGGTTCGTGACCTTACCGAACCCTGATCGTCCAAAGTCCCGAACCGTGATCATCCAAGCGCGAGCCTTCGATACTCTGTGGCGGCCGGACGGGTTAGCCACCGCACGGTCCCCGTCCATGTCGCACTGGTCGAAGAAGTCGCACATCGCCCCGGTTGCGCTGGGTCCCCGGGGGTCCGTGTAGGAACCCGCGCTCGCACCTCCTGACCAGGCATGTCCAAGATTCGAGACGACCCAGTACCGGACCACCGGGCGCCCTCCGCTGTCGTTCCAGCTGCGCACCGAATAGGACAGACCGCCCGGCGCACGGTCGGCGCTGCTGGCGTGCGGGCGGGCGAAGTCGTACTCCGGCCCCTGTCCGCTCGCCAGCCCGGAGGTGGTCAGCCACTGGCGCACCACGCGGTCGCCGTTACCTGCCCAGACAGTCCGGTCCGCGTCGCCCTGGACCACGATGACGGGCACGACCCGCGCCCGCGCTCCCATGGCGGTGTGGGCGAGCCGACCCTGTCGCTCCGGATCGGGCCCCCCGCTCTTCATCGCCAAGAGGGCCGTCACGGGGCTCCGCGCAGCTCGGAACTGCGGGGCTGAATGAATTCCGACCGAAGCGTAGAGGTCTGGGTAGGTGGCCGCCAGGATCCCGGCCATCGCGCCACCAGCAGACAGACCCATGACGTGCACCCGGTTACGGTCCAGTCTCGCCCCGCCGCGCCGGCTGAGGACCCGCTCGGTTATCCGCGCGATCGCCGCCGGCTCTCCAGAGCCCCGAGCCTGGTGGCGCGGTTCGAACCAGTTCCAGCAGCGTCGCAGGTTGTCCTTGGCGCTTTGCTCGGGGTAGACGGCCACGAAGCCCGCCCGGTCGGCGTACGCATTGACCTCGGTGCCGAGAGCCGCGTCCGTGCCCGACTGATTGCAGCCGTGCAGGACGACGATGAGCGGCACAGCCGTGCCGGGGCTCAAACCCGGCGGCGTATACACAGCGTACGAGCGACTCCCGGTGGGCCCCTTGTCGACGAACTGGTCCCATCGGCCCACCTCGGCGCTGGCCGGCCTATCCCGAAGGCGCCGCCGGGTGGGCAGCCTCAGCGGCGTCCAGCCTCGTCCGACCAGCGATGGCATGCAGACTCCCCCACTTCAGCGGACACCCGATCGGTACGTCAGGAGTCGATGCTTCACCGTAACGTGCGTCCGCGGATGTCCGAGCGGGGCGAGAGCCGTCCAGTGGTACGGCAACGCAGGATGCTCAGGGCCTGCGGCGGCGTCCAGTCGGGCTAGCGCTGTCTGGTCGGCAGCACCAGTAAGGCGTCGCCGACCGGGCGTTCGCCGGCCGCGTCCGACGGGTGCGAGATCAGCCGGCCGCGAAGGGCCATCACGGACGATCCACCGCCGTCGAGGTTGATCGCGTCGACCAGACCGAGCGAGCGGGCCACGTCAGCCGCCTCCGGGATGCTCAACCCCAGGTCGTCGGTGCTGCTGCCATCGACCGTGACCAGGACGGTCCGTCCCTGGGAATCGACGCCGGCCAGGGTGCGCGGGTTTCGTTTGACCATCCAGCCGTACGCGAAAGTGGGGTCCCCCGGGTGGGCCATGCCGTCCTGCTGCTGGGTGATGTCTTCATGCCCGCCCTGGACCAGCAGGGGTCCACCGTTCACGACCGTCATGTCGCTTGGCGTGGCCACGGCATGCCCGCGCGCGTCGACCACTCCGGTGTGAACCTCGAGCCGTTCGCCGACGTGAACCTGTCCCAGGGCTTGGGCCGCCGCGCCGATCCCCTGCAACGACGTCGAGCCCGCTGGCAGCGCGCTACCCGGGTAGCGGAGACGAAGCGGACCGTCGAACTGGAGTCCAGCACGACCTCGCGTCCAGCTCCGGAGGGTGTGCTGGGGCCATACTGCGGCGTGAACGCGACGAGCTCGCTGTCGTCCGAGCACGTGACATCGTGCAGCGGTAGCGACGTAGGGGTGTCACCCAGGTCGCCTCCGCAGTTGCGGATCAGGCCCGGCACCCGATTGATACCGGCAAGGCCATCTCGCGGCCCCCAACAAGAGCGCTGCCCTTCCATGACAGGCGCCCGATGGATGTGCCCTGACCAGGTCCTCTGGGGCAAGCGTTCTGGCATCCTCTGCACCGCTGCAGAGTGAGGTCTCGACCGGCGAAGCGCGTGAACCCTTCAGACCCTGCGGGCTTCCTGCTCAGCGCGCAGGCTCCAGCCGCAGGCCGGTCTTGGCTTCAAGCTGATCAAGAGTGAGGTCGCCGAATAGTTCGCGCACGACCACACGCTTCTGGCCGAGGTCGAAGACCGCGTGGTCGGTGTAGACGGTGTTCACGCATCCGATCCCGGTCAGAGGGTAGGTGCACTCCTCGACCAGCTTGCAGTGCCCGTCACGGGTGAACAGTTCCATGATCACGAAAACCTGCTTCGCGCCGATCGCGAGGTCCATGG
>DAITND010000359.1:0-2718 GCA_036834825.1 Dermatophilaceae bacterium | reverse complement strand
GTTAGGGACGTACGTGGTCGGCGGGGCGGCGCT
This sequence comes from Dermatophilaceae bacterium, assembly GCA_036834825.1. Taxonomy (GTDB): domain Bacteria; phylum Actinomycetota; class Actinomycetes; order Actinomycetales; family Dermatophilaceae; genus UBA4719. Next base: position 2,685 of record DAITND010000359.1, on the reverse strand, counting down.
GGCCGTAACGGTCGGCGTCGTCGTCAAAGTGACCACGGCTTCCGGTGGTGTGGAGGCTCCACCCCCGCAGCCACTCAGCAAGGTGGTAGCGGCGGCAAGCCAGAGTCCGGCGATCGCGCGGGGGGTGCAGGCCCATTTGGTCGTTCGGGAGGCTGTGGCGATGATCGACATGTCGCAGGCATTGTCTCATCCTGCGCGTTTGAAGGCCCAGAGGAAATCGCCGAGTCCACCTCGGGCCGTCAGCGCTGCGGCTGCCGAGGCAGAGCTCAAACCCTGCAGGTATGCCATGGGGTTGATTCGTGCCAGCTCCCGCGAGGGGATCTGGCCGCTGACTCCGAGCTGTCGTAAGGCCGTTCGCTGATCCAGGAGCTCGTCGTGGGCCAGGGAGTCCATGGAGACGTGCGCGGTCAGGTCACACGACCCGTCGGGAACCGGCAGCACCTGGCGCCCCTGTCTGAAACCCGTCAAGGTTCCCTCAACAGGACGGGAGTCGATCGTGTGGCCATAATCGACGGCGATCGCAAGGCCGGATCCGACACGGGACACGAGGTCGTCCCACGCGATGTCCCGCGGCTCCCCGATCTCGACGCGGTCCCCGCTCTCAAGGCGATCGACTGGCCAGAACCATTGGCACCACTGGCGACTGGTGCCCGACACCACATCGCCGAGTTGTTCATCTTCGGTCGGGGCGTTGACGAGGACCTCGCGCAGGTCGCCGCTATCGTCCAGCTCGGCAATCGGGCACGGCACCACATCAAGCCACTCGTTGGCGAAGACCAGGGCATCGGTCAACCCGTCGAGCTCGTCCGGAAGCTGCTGCCCGCCGGGGGACCGAAGCCAGCCGATGGGTTGGCTTAGCTGAGGCCGGGCAACGATGTCGACGCCGAGGCAGCGTATCTGCGGGCGCAGCCGGTGGACCTGCTCGAGCAGCTCGCCCCTGCCGCAACCCATGTCCACGAACGTGTCCAGGCCCTCCTGGTCCATCAACGCCAGCAGAGCTCTGGCCAGCTGCTCGCCGATCTGTGGCATCCCCTGCGTCGCCGTCGAGAAGTGGCCGGCGGGCCCGGCCGGCTGCCGATAGAAGCCGTCCTCGCCATAGAGAGCCTGATCCCACGCCTGCTGCCACGGAGTCCACGTCACAGGCCGAACGCTACGTGTTCAAGGGACGCGCTAGCGTTTCGGGAGTGAGTGACCTGCCCGCAACCACGCAGCGACCCGCCCGGCTCGACGTCGGCATCGTCGGCACCGGCCGGGTTGGTGCCGTTCTCGGTGCCGCCCTACACCGGGCGGGCCACCGTCTTGTTGCCGTCTCGGCGGTGAGCGAGCAGTCACGTGCTCGCGCCGCGGACTTGCTGCCCGGCATACCCATCACGTCCGTGGAGGAGGTCATCGCTAGGGCCGAACTGGTCCTGCTGACGGTCCCCGACGACGCCCTTCCCCCTTTGATCGCGGGTTTGAGTGCCACCAGCTCCTGGCAGGCCGGGCAACTTGTGGTGCACACCTCTGGGCGCTACGGCGCGGCGATCTTCGAGCCCGCCGCTGGTCATCACATCCTGGGGCTGGCACTGCATCCGGTGATGACCTTCACAGGCACGTCGATGGACTTGGTGCGCCTGGCCGAGTGCTGTTTCGGCATCACCGCCCCGGAGGCGCTGCGGGCCGTTGCTGAAGCGCTCGTGCTCGAGATGGGTGCCGAGCCGGTGTGGGTCGAGGAGGCGGACCGGCCGATGTACCACGCAGGGCTTGCCCACGGCTCCAACCACCTCGTGACTCTGGTGGCGCAGGCCATTCAGGTCGTGGGCTCCGCAGGGGTCCAGGACCCGCAGCGGCTCATCGCGCCCCTTCTGCATGCTGCGCTGGACAACGCGCTTCGGCTCGGTGATGGTGCTCTCACCGGACCGGTTGCCCGAGGAGATGCGGGTACGGTTGCGGCGCACCTGGCTCAACTGAACCAGCAGACCCCAGATATCCGGCCGACGTACGTCGCGCTGGCCCGGGCGACCGCAGAACGGGCGCTCGCCAGTGGACGGTTGACGGCGGCCGACGCCGAGCCCCTGCTCGACATCCTTGCCGCATCGGAGGAACGCCCGTGACTGAGATCTTTGACAGCTCCAACAGGACAGACACCGCAATCGGTGCGACGAGTACCCCCGATGCGGCCGCGGAGCCTGTCGTCGCGCAGACCCGTGCGCAGCTGAGGGCCGCTCGCGATGGGTTGGGTGATGGTGATGTCGGCGTCGTCATGACGATGGGTGCTCTTCACGAGGGGCATGCCACGCTCATCCGTCAGGCCAGGGCCCGAGCGCGGCACGTGATCGTGACGGTCTTCCTCAACCCTCTGCAGTTCGGTCCCCGTGAGGACCTCGCGCGCTACCCCCGCACGAACGAAGCCGACCTGGAGATCTGCAGGCGTGAAGGGGTCGATCTGGTCTTCATGCCGACCCCGAGTGTCGTCTATCCCGATGGTGATCCGGGGGTTCGGGTCTCTGCCGGGCCGCTCGGTAACGTTCTTGAGGGTCAGGCCCGGCCGGGCCACTTCGACGGAGTTCTGACCGTGGTGGGAAAGCTGCTCCACCTGACCGGTGCCGACCAGGCATATTTCGGCCAGAAGGACGCCCAGCAGCTGCTACTCATCCGGCGGATGGCCCGCGACCTGGACTTCCCGGTCGAGGTCGTCTCGGTGGC
>DAITND010000358.1:0-2720 GCA_036834825.1 Dermatophilaceae bacterium | reverse complement strand
CGAACGCCCAGAACATCACGATGAGGTCCAGCAGACCGGTCCGCGAGTGGACGAAATGCTGGCCGTCGAAAGCCAGGAGGATGGCGGCGATGGTGCCGAGCAGCGTCGACCCGAACATACGCCGGGCCGCGCGGCCGATCATCAGGATCGAGAGGGTGCCGAGCAGGGCGACCGAGAACCGCCATCCGAACGAGCTGGTTGCGCCGAATAGGTGCTCGCCGAACCCGATGATCCACTTGCCGACCGGGGGATGGACCACGAGGTCGCCCTCGGTGCCAAAGACGTTCGGGGTTCCATTGGTGAACAGCGCATCCGGGCTCTTGATGCTCGCGGCGACTCTTCGCTCCTGGCCGTACTTGAACATCGAGATGCCCTGTTTGACGTAGTACGTCTCATCGAAGACAAGCTGGTGGGGTCGACCGAGCTGCCAGAACCGAAGGAAGCCGCCCACGGCTGCGATGATCAACGGCCCCAACCAGCCCCACAACACGTCGCTGGGCCGGTATCCGAGCAGCCGTGAGCGCAGCTGCTCAGTGGGGGTCATGGCGAACATCGTATGCAGCGCAACTCCCACCACGCGAACCTGTCTGACGTGAAGTGGGCGTCGATGCGACGGCGAACCAAGACCGGGAGAGCGCGAACTGAGAGGATCGACGGCGTGACAAACTCCGTAGCCGGCGTCCTCGTCCTCGCTGCCACCCCGATCGGCGACCCACGGGACGCAGCCCCGCGACTCACCCAGGAGATCCTGACCGCCGACGTGGTCGCTGCCGAGGACACACGGCGCTTCAGTCGTCTGTGCCGCTCGCTGGAGGTCAAGCCGTCGGGGTCGGTCGTGAGCTATCACGAGCACAACGAGGCGACGCGCACCGAAGATCTGCTGGCCAGGCTGGTGGGTGGGGCGCGAGTGCTGGTGGTGACCGATGCCGGAATGCCGTCAGTGTCAGACCCGGGGTATCGCCTGGTTGTCGCAGCGGTCCAAGCCGGCGTGAAGGTGACCTGCGTGCCTGGTCCGAGCGCAGTTCTCATGGCACTCGCGGTCTCCGGGTTGCCGGTGGATCGCTTTTGTTTTGAAGGATTCCCGTCGCGGAAGGCAGGGGAGAGGCTACGTTCCTTCCAGGCGCTGGCTCGGGAGCGGCGGACACTGATCTTCTTCGAGGCGCCGCATCGTCTGGACCCGACACTGGCAGCGATGGCTGAGGCGTTCGGCCCTGATCGCCCAGCGGCGGTGTGCCGCGAGCTGACCAAGACGTATGAAGAGGTGAAGCGGGGCACTCTGGGCGAACTGGCGGCGTGGGCGGCCAAGGGTGTCAAAGGCGAGATCACCGTAGTGGTCGGCGGGGCACCAGCTGAAGTGAGTGACCCTGAGGCGGCGGTGGCCGAGATACAGGCTCGCGTTGCCGGCGGTGAGCGGCTGAGAGACGCGTGCGCCGAGGTGGCCGCGGCGACGGGACTGAGCCGTAACGACCTCTACAACGCGGCATTGGCCGCTCGACGATGAGGTGGGCCGGGAAATGCGACCCGAGGTGGCAGGGCCCTCAGCCCTGAGTGGTCACCGGTTGGCGATCTGGGCGGCTGCGGCCCGCAGCGAGGGGTTGGCACTTGAGGATGGTCCTCCGTCGACGAAACCCGCCTCCGCCACCCGGATGACTGCGCCCATCTGGACGGAGGCATAACCCGAGTTCGGCATCGCGGCAGGTGCGCCCGGGAAGGTCTTGCCCTCAAGCAGCAGATCGTTGAGGTTTCCGGTTCCGTTGGCGTCCAGGACCTGTTTGATCGATGCTGCTGACTCGGCGGATGCCATCCGAATGCGTGACACGACAAAGAGCACAGGGCGACCGCTGACCCGGCCGGTTGCCAGAGACCGCGTCGCGTTCACACAGTTCTGGGTTTCGAACGAGTTCTTCGTCTGCCCGTGCGAGTGGCTCGCGCAGTCCGTAATCACATCCGTGACCCTTACGACATAGGCAGGTGGCGCGGAGGTTCGCAGGGCCAGGGACGTCGGCCCGGACTGGGAGCTGGCTGGCCGTGACAATGCGAAGCCGCTCGCGATCAGCACGGCGGCCACGGCGCCGCCCGCGACCAGAACCCATGGGGATGGCAGGCGCATCTTGGGACGAGCCGGGGGTGTGGCCGGCGCTTCGACAGGCTGAGCGAGCGGCGGGACGGTGATCGCAGGCTGCTCAACCGTCGCGTCGGCAGCGGCAACCGACGGGGGACCGGGCCGGGCATCGCGCTCGGCGGTTCGGCGCACCAACTCGGCGATATGAGCAGCGGAGTCCTCCGCGTCGGAGCTCGAGCCGGAAGCCGTCGAGGCGTCGCGCGGGGCGTCCCCAGGGGAGTCCACGTGCTTGCGGGTATCTCGTTCAAATGGGGACATTGCCCTACAGCATGCCTGTCCGGAGGGTCATGCTCCAACTTATGCCCCAGATCCGGCCCGTCCCGGCATGCTCAGCAGTCGACCCAGTGGTACTCGACTTCGGGCCTTGTGGCGCAGCCGTAACGCGAGCGCCGGGACGACCCGTGCGGAGTCGGCGAGATACGGGAGGTAACGGCGCGCAGTCACCCGTGACGTGCCCACCACCTCGGCGACCTCGGTGGCCGAGAGACCCTCACAGGACGGTCGCAGGAGCATGATGGCCGAGGCGATGAGCAAGCCGATTGCGGTCGGTGAGCAGATCTCGTTGCTCGTCTTCATGATCATCGCGTCCAAGGGCGCG
>DAITND010000357.1:0-2724 GCA_036834825.1 Dermatophilaceae bacterium | reverse complement strand
ACCAGGTCGCCAAGGCAGACATCCTGCTCGTGACGATCGGGGCAAACGACCTCAACGCGCTGGAGTCACAGCAGCCTGCTGGCTGTCCGGCGACCTGCTACACGCCGTTGATTGACAGCGTCGGACACAACGTGGGGTTGATCGTGGACGCTGCGCGGGCCGCCCAACCAGATCATCCCCCGACGGTTCTCGTGACGGACTACTGGAACGTGTTCCAGGACGGAGACGTTGGCACCGCCGAAAACGGCTCTGCCTTCCAGAGCTGGAGTGATGCACTCACCCACGCTGAGAGCACCCAGATCTGCGACGCTGCACGGCAGGCGGGCGCCACCTGCGTGAGTCTGTACGCGCCCTTCAAGGGAAACGGCTCCATCAACCCCACACCCCTGCTGGCTGCCGATGGCGACCACCCCAACGCTGCCGGTCACCAGCTGATCGCATCGACGCTGCTGGCCGCAACGCCTCAGCCACTTCCGTGACTCACCCCTCGCGCCCACCCTCACCCAGAGGGTGAGTGGACCACATGTCCGGGTTGCGAACGCTGACGCACGCGTCGCCACCCTCGAGTTGGACGTCGACAACCAAGTCCTTGTTGTGCCGTTCGGGGGTTGGCTCAGCGAGACGACGTGGCAGATCGGAGCCCGACGGCCCGGGGTGACTTGGCCATCTTCGCTGCGATGCTCGGCGATGGGGGCGAAGGGTGGCGCGCAGCGCGCCTGGGTCAGGCCCGAAGGAACGTCGAAATCGCGAGCTGCCCGAGTGCCGTGGTTGAGCGCGGTAGAACCGGCTGGGGTCAGGCCCAGCTCGCGCAGTCGCGCTGAGCTCGGATCGTCAGCGCCGCGTTGCATGCTGCAGCCAGAATCCGGGAGACAGCGGTTGTCCCGGTTCCGTCCGGGTCATGCGCGGTTCTCGGCGTGTCGGGCAACTGTTACTCATCGCGGCAGGGCACTGTAACCGCAACCAGCTTGCCCCGTAGGTGCGAAGAACCCCATTGTGTGCCTTCCGTGGTGGCTTTGACTCGGAGGTACGCATGAAGAGATCTCGCTTGCTCGTGACGCTGGGCGCCCTGACTGCTCTTACTGGTCCCCTGATCCTTCTGTCGGCCCCGGGAGGCGCGGACGCGGCATCGAACGGGACGCACAGGCACGGCCACGTGATCGGCTTCGATGGCGGACCAGCTCGCGGCGGCGACGACGGCGCCAGTCTCGCCGACCGGGCCGCTCAGTACAGCGCGGAGCGGACTGCCCCTGGCACCACGGTCTCAGCCGCCGCCCTGCTCGCCGCCCGAGGGCAGGCGAACGCCCTGGCGGCCCGTGGCGGGCACTGGGTGGAGCAGACCACCTCGTCTTACAACAACGAACCGGCTGGCTTCACCGACCCGTTCTGGTCCAACGCCGGCGCCGGCTTCGGCATCTCCGGTGGACGGGTCACTGATCTCGCGGTTGACGGAAAGGTGATGTACGCGGCAACCGCCGGCGGCGGCGTGTGGGCGAGTGCCAACAAGGGCAAGAAGTGGACGCCCCTGTCCGACAACCAGCCGTCCCTGTCGACTGGGGCGCTGACGGTGAACCGGACCGACCACAGCGTGTGGATCGGGACGGGGGAGGCGAACACCAACGCCGACTCCTACCTCGGTGTCGGCGTCTATCGGCAGGAGACCGATGGGCACGGCGGCCCGAAGGGTGTACCAACCCTCGTCGGCGGGTCCGCGCTGCTGGATCACCAGGTGTACCGGCTGCTCGTCGACGGGCGGGTCGTGTTCGCGGCCACCAGCCAGGGCCTGTACCGGACCTCGGCCAGTGGCGCCGGTACCTGGACCCGGGTCCTGGCACCCACCTCCACTCCGTCGCCATACGTCAACCACATCACCGACGTCGCCGTCCGGCCGGGCACCCGCGGCCAGTCCCTGGTAGCCGTGAACGGGTATCGCTCGGGCGGCGCGGACAACGCCATCTTCGCCAGCACCGACGGGGGGACGGCGTGGACGAAGGTCACCCCGACCGGAGCCCTTGACGGCACCGACATTGGTCGGACCACGCTGGCGTACGCCGGCGACGGACGCCTGTACGCGCTGATGGAGTCTCCCGCCTACCTCGCCGCGGGCACCGACCCCACCGGCTCGGCGACCTCGTTGAAGGGCTTCTACGTTTCGGCCAGCGGCAGCGCGGCCGGACCGTGGACCCTGCTCGCAGACTCGACGAAGCTGCAGAACTCAGGGTCGGCGATTACGAAGACGACCTCGCCGGGCTACAACGTCGGCGTGCAGGCCTGGTACAACCAGGCACTTGCTGTCGACCCGGCGAACCCGAACAAGGTTTTCGTCAGCCTTGAGGAGGTTTTCCAGACCAGCGACGGCGGGGCAACGTTCACCACCCCCAGCCCCTACTGGGACTATGGCCTGGCGTGCGGCACGACGTGCCCCAAGACCACCCACCCCGACCAGCACGCGCTGCTCCTGCCGGGCGACGGGACTGTCGTCATCGGCAACGACGGCGGTGTTTACTCTCGTCCGGCGGCGGACACCGGGTACGGGAACTGGACCGACCTGAACGCGACCCTGCACAACCTCCAGTTCTACGACGCCAGCGCCGGCAGGTCCGGCAGCCAGCTTGCATTCTGGGGTGGCCTGCAGGACAACGGGACAGCCTTCGTGCCTGCCCACGGACCGTCGTACGACCCGGCCAGCGGCGACGGGTTCAACGTCATCGTGGACCCGGCCAACGC
>DAITND010000356.1:0-2735 GCA_036834825.1 Dermatophilaceae bacterium | reverse complement strand
GGCTGGGGTCCGACGACGACATTGGTGGCTGCCACCTTGTCGTGGATGGCCTGCTTCTCGTCGTCCCACAAAGGCCACAAGCTGTCGAGCATCCCGAACAACGACGCCAAGGTGCCAAGAACCGGTACTGACCCGAAGAGGTTGCCGCCCTCCTTGACCAACGTCCTCTTCAGGACGGCGACCAGCGGCGGCGGGCCGGCCTTGTCCCGCAACCGGACGCTGATGCCGACGACCATCCTGCCGATCGTCGCACCGGTCCGGGTGAGAAACGTGATCTCATAGACCAGGTAAAGGGCCAGCGTGATCAAGCTTGCCTGCATTATCGGGCCGGTGAGCTGGGCTGTGGGCTGCACGGGCATCGTCGTACTACCGGCCTGTGTGGCGGTCATCACTTGCTGGATGTAGTCGCCGAAGATGTTGGCCGCCTGCTTCATCGGGGCAAACGTCAACGGTAGAGCTACGATCCCGATGATGATGCCGTCCAGGATCCGAGCGAGGACGCGCTTCCACCAACCGGATAGCACAACACCGTCCGGGGTGGTCGCAGGGTGCGACTGCCAGCCCAGGTCTTGCTGCCCCGGGCTTTGCCCGTATGGCGATCGCCCGCCAGGTTCTCCCTGGCCCCGTTGGGGTGAGCCGTAGCCGTCTTGGACAGTGGGGGCGCCTTGGGCCCCCTGTGAGCCGGAGGACTGCGGACGTGCTGAAGCCGGGATGACGCCGTACGGCAAACCAATGGTGGACTGCCCCACGGTCGGCGAGATCTTCGGCGAGACGTGCTCGGACCAGACGACCCCATCCCAGTAGCGGAGCTGACTAGCGTCCTGAGGGTCGTCGTACCATCCGGCTGGCTGCGTCATGGGGTCAACCTTGCCACGAGTTGACAACAAGCCACGCCACCCGAACCAGCCGGAAGGTCAGGCCTCGACATACGCTTTGAGACCATCGACCGTGCTGTGGACGAGGCCCTTGATAACGCGCCCTCGCAGGAAACCGGGCAAGGGCAGGTTGTGGTGGATCGTCAGGTCAAACGTCACCTCGGTCTTGCTGCGGCCGAGGCTCCGGAGTGTGTATGTGGCGTCCTGACCAGTCTGCAGCCGACCCTTGACCAGGCTCCAGCTCATGGCATCGGAGGCGTGCTGGTAAGTCAGCGTGTACGTGTCCTTGCCGACCGGTGAGGTGGCCGAGAAGTGCGCCAGGGCGGGCGTGCCGTCGGGGTACTCCTGCAGGACCTCGGCCTCGAGGATCTCCTTGACCCATTTCGGTTGGCTCTCCACATCCCGGATGGTGGTCAGCACCCGCTTCATCGGTGCGGCCACGACAACCGTCAAAGCTGCATGGTCAGTCGGCATGGTCTCCTCCTTTCCACCCGTCAGGCGCCGTTAGCCGCGATACGTAAGAGCTGGTCCAGGTCCTCGTCGAAGGCGTGTACTAGCTTCTCGACGTCCGGCACCATGGCGGCGTCGACCTTGAAGCCAACGCGCACGACTCCGGCCAAGCTGAAGATGCAGACTCCCAGGGTGTGCTGGCCAGAGCCGGGCACCCAGCCGACGGCGCCGGCGATCGGCACGCCGGCGATGTAGCGCTGCTTCTGGGGGCCGATGACATTGGTCGTCACCCCGATGGCCTTGTCCGAGAAGAAGCCGACGATGGAGTTCGCCACATGCGGCTCGATGCTCCCGATCACCCTGTTGAGACCGAACGTGATGATCGCCTCGGGGGAGACCTTGATCCAGTCCATCCGTCTCTTGGTCTCAGAAACCCGCTCTAGCGGTGCCCTCACCCCGGTCGGCATCTTCAGATAGACCAGGGCGAACATGTTGCCCAGCTCGCGTGGCAGTGGCTGGTCGGGGGGGCGCACATTGACCGGGATCATGGTGATGAGATCGACCGGATCGGCGCCGCGGTCGCGCAGATAGGTGTTGACGGCTCCCGAGACCGCCGCAACGATCACGTCATTGACGGTGGCCCCGGTGAGCCGACTCACGGCCTTGACCTCCCTGATCGTTCGCGGCCCGGACCAGACCGCACGCTTGTCGACGCCCGGCTTCCCCCCCGAGAACAGGTTCGGGGGGTTGTGGCCCAACAACAGCGTGTTCACGACCTTTCCTGTTCGCCAGCCGAGCTCCAGCATGTCCGCGGCCCGGGACGGGTTGGCCAGCTCGGGGAGCAGGGAGATCGCGTGCAGGCCGCCGCGGACTGTGTCCACTCCCGTGTCCCGCAGCGCCCGTGCCGCGCCCATGAAGCCGCCTGCGTGCTGCGAGGATGACTCATGCGCCTCGAGCTCCTCGAGGTCGACCGTGGGTGAGGCGTCGGTCAACGAGAGCAGCACCTGCGAAAGAGCGATGCCATCGGCGAGTGAGTGGTGGAACCGGGACACCAGCGCACAGCCACCGAGGTAGCCATCGACAAGTAAGAACTCCCACATCGGGTGGGCGCGGTCGAACGGCACGCTCATCCGATTCTCGACGAAGCGTTGCAGCGCCACCTGGTCTCCGGGCGCGGGCAAGGTGGCCCGTCTCAGGTGCCGGCTGAGGTCGAAATCTGGGTCATCCTCCCAGTGCGGCATCCCGAACGGGATGGAAGGCGCCACCGGCCGCTGTGAGAACACGGGGTAGCGGTTGAGAAGCCGGCGCTGGATGACCGGGCCCAGCCGTTCGAGGTCGATCATCTCGTCGAACCACATCACCCCGTCGATGACCATCAGGTTGGTGGGCTGGTCCCTGTTCAGCCACATG
>DAITND010000355.1:0-2745 GCA_036834825.1 Dermatophilaceae bacterium | reverse complement strand
CATGTGAGCCGAGGAGAGCGCGCTGACATCCACCAGGCCTAGGCCGGGTTAGGCCTGGTGGATGTCAGTCGCCGTCGGGCAGCACCGCGTTCAGGATCATGGACACGATGCTGATGATGATCGAGCCGAGCACCGCGTCCCAGAAGAACTGGTCGACGTGGAAGGCCAGGTTGAACTGGCGGGCGAACCACGAGGTCAGCTCCAACATCGCCGCATTGACGATCAGGGTGAACAGCCCCAGCGTCAGGATGATGAACGGCAGCGAAAAGATGGTCAGTATCGGCTTGATCAAGGCGTTGAGGAGGCCGAATATCACGGCCACCCACAAGATCGTCACGAGATGGTTGCTCGTCGAGGCGGGGTTGTCTGCGAGGTGAATGCCCTTGACCAGACTGGCGGCCACCCAGAGAGCGACGCCGTTGACCAGGACCCTGATCACGAATGACTTCATGGACTCATCGTGGCATGTGGGTGCCGGTCCATGGACCAGACGCTGATTCATAGAATCCTGAGCCGTACTGTTCTGACATGAGCCGAACCGTCCGTCTCCGCGAAGCGCTGGCTGCCGTCCCTGCCTACAAGCCCGGCAAGCCGGCAGTGGTGCGCGAGGGGGTCACCGCATACAAGATCAGCAGCAACGAGAACCCGTACCCTCCGCTGCCCAGCGTCCTGCAAGCGGTCGCGGACGCCGCCACGGAGATGAATCGCTATCCGGACATGGCCGTCACCGCGCTGACCGATGCGCTCGCGGAGCGCCTCGGGGTGCCGCGAGAGCACATCGCCACCGGAACCGGCAGCGTGGGCGTCCTGGCTCAGATCATCACCGCCACCTGCGACCCGGGCGATGAGGTCATCTACGCCTGGCGTTCGTTCGAGGCATATCCGATCGTCGTGGCGATCGCCGGTGCCGTCTCGGTGAAGGTCCCGCTGGACGTGAACGCCCGGCATGACCTCGCAGCGATGGCCGCCGCGATAACCCCTCGCACCCGGCTGATCCTGGTCTGCACACCCAACAACCCCACCGGCCCGGTCGTGCATCAGGACGAGCTTGACGCGTTCCTGGACGCCGTCCCCGGCGACATCCTTGTGGTCATCGACGAGGCCTATCTCGAGTTCGTCACCGACGACCGGGCACCCGACGGGCTCGCGACATATGCCGGGCGGCCGAACGTCGCGATCCTGCGCACCTTCAGCAAGGCCTACGGCCTGGCAGGACTTCGGGTGGGGTACGCCGTGGCCCACGAGCCTGTCGCTGAAGCCCTGCGCAAGACGGCGCTGCCTTTCGGCGTGAGCACCATCGCCCAGCGGGCGGCGATTGCCAGCCTGGACGCCTTCGACGAGCTGCAGGGGCGGGTTGACGCTCTCGTTGCCGAACGCGTGCGCGTCGTGGCCGGGCTGCGCCACCAGGGCTGGCAGGTGCCTGAGACGCAGGCCAACTTCGTCTGGCTGCCGCTGGGTGCCGACACCATGGCATTTGCGGCGGCTGCCGACGGCGCAGGTCTGGTTGTTCGGACCTTTCCCGGGGAAGGTGCGCGTTGCACCATCGCCGAGAGGCAGGCCAACGATCTGTTGCTCCACGTTGCTCGTGACTTCGTGGTGGCGCGCACGTTCTGAGCAGGGTGTGATGGCTTTCGGTAACCGGGAGCTGTACCCGAATCGTGCTTCACGGGCCCCCTGCAGGTACCGTGTGCTGGCAAGGAATGTGAGTGCCGCCACACACGCGCGCATGAGTCCCTGCTATGAGAGCATTTATCGGCGGAGACCCCGCTGCGCGTTCATGGCCTGAGGCGAGCTCGCGGTGATCCCGCGTTCGCGAAGAAGGAGTGCCTGTGAGCGACAAAAGAGTCGCGACGCCGTCGGAAGCGGCCGATGCCGCTGCTGTTGCAGCGTTGGTGGCGCCAGTGCCCGAGATCATCGGCGGAGCCGAGTTCGTCCAGCTGCTCACCCCTGAGGGAGAGCGCGTCGAGCATCCCGAATACTCGCCATACATCGCTGATCTCACTGATGATGACCTGCGCGGCTTCTACCGCGACCAGGTCCTCATTCGCCGGTTCGACGCTGAAGCCACGGCTCTTCAGCGCCAGGGAGAGCTTGGCCTGTGGGCCAGCCTGCTCGGCCAGGAGGCAGCACAGGTCGGCTCCGGTCGCGCCCTTCGTCCGCAGGACTACGCCTTCCCGACCTACCGCGAGCACGGCGTGGCCTGGTGTCGCGGGGTCAACCCGCTCAACCTGCTGGGAATGTTCCGCGGGGTCAACCATGGTGGGTGGGACCCGAACGAGAACAACTTCCACCTTTACACCGTCGTCATCGGCGCTCAGACCCTGCACGCCGTGGGGTACGCGATGGGAATTCAGCACGACCACGCCTTGGGCACCGGCGACCCCGACCGGGACTCAGCCGTTATCGCCTACTTTGGTGATGGTGCTAGCGCCCAGGGCGATGTGAACGAGTCCTTCGTCTACGCGGCATCCACGAACGCGCCCGTCGTCTTCTTCTGCCAGAACAACCAGTGGGCCATTTCCCAGCCGGTCGAGCGACAGAGCCGGATCCCGATCTACCAGCGGGCCAGGGGTTTCGGCTTCCCCGGTGTCCGGGTGGACGGCAACGACGTCCTTGCCGTCTATGCCGTAACCAAGGCGGCGTTGAACGCGGCCCGCAGCGGGCAGGGCCCGATGCTGATCGAAGCCTTTACCTACCGGATGGGTGCGCACACCACCTCCGACGACCCGACGAAGTACCGCATCT
>DAITND010000354.1:0-2752 GCA_036834825.1 Dermatophilaceae bacterium | reverse complement strand
AGGGCAAGGGTGGCGTGTGAGTGCCTCAGGTCGTGCAGGCGGATCGCGGGCAGCCCGCTCCGCCTGACGGCCGAGCCGAAGTGCCAGGACAGCGTCGTGGGATGCAGCGGGCTCCCATCTGCTTTGGCCACGACCAGGCCCTGGTCGTCGAATGCCGGACCCAGCAGCAGGCGCTCCTCGAGCTGACGGGCCCGGTGCGAACGCAGCACGGCGACGGTCTCAGGGTCCAACGCCACGGAGCGCCAGCCCATGTCAGTCTTGGTCAGTCTTTGGCTCGCTCCACGCCATCCCCGGCTCCCCGTCGCGTCGCGCCTGAACGGTCACCAGCGTCCGGCGAACCGAGACGACGGAAGCGTCGAGGTCGACCGCGTCCCAGGCAAGTCCGAGCACCTCACCGCGACGCACCCCGGTCATCGCGAGCAGCCACCAAGCCGCGCTCCATCGGTCATCGGCGGTCGCCTCCAGGAACTGGCCCACTTGCGGAGCCGTCCACGTCCGCATCGTCGCGCGATGGCCGGAGCCGGCCCTCGGGGGATCGGCGGAGTCGCAGGGGTTACGGATCAGCCTGCCGCGTCGGCCCTGACCCTCCGCCATCACGCGCCCCCAACGACGATCCCCCAGTCCGCATCGCTGCCCGGACCCTTGACCGGACCCTTGACCGGACCCTTGACGGCCTAGCGTGGTGGCCATTTCTGGCGTATCACTCAACTGTGATCGCGTGGGGGGCCGCACTTGGACCTGTGGACAACGGGTGTCGAGCCCAGACGGAGTCGTGCCCTGGACCCGCGGCTTCAGCCGCACGTCCATGAGAGTCCGTCCGCATGCATCTGTGGAGGTCAGCGGGTTGCTTGCACATCCAAGTACCGATCGGAACACCCGCCGCAGCAGCCCGGGTCTGGATCGCCGCCCGGCAGCACTGAGAGAAGTTCTTCGCGAGGGATGTCGAGAACTACGGCTCGGCTTCGACCTAGGGATGAGTGCGGCGGGAAGCGCCCACCAGAGGTAAAGGATGAAGCCATGCGATTCATGCTGCTGCAGGCCTACGGAGGCGTCGAGCTCGAGGGCTGCGTCCCCATGACCGAGTGGGACCCCGAGGACGTCAAGGCACACATCGAGTTCCAGCACACCCTGAACGCCGAGCTGCTCGACCGGGGCGAGCTCGTCGACGCCCAGGGGCTGGCCGGTCCGGATCAGGCGAAGTTCGTCGTCTCCGACGGGACGAACCCGCCGAAGGTCATCGACGGGCCCTACCCGGAGTCGAAGGAGCTGCTGGCCGGCTACCGGATGGTCGACGTCGACAGCCTCGAGCGGGCGCTGGGGATCGCGGCGCAGTCGAGCGCCGCGCCTGGACCCGGTGGCGTGCCGATCCGCCAGCAGATCGAGGTGCGCCAGGTTATGGGCGCCCCCGACCCGGAGGTGTGAGCACCCCCGACGTCGAGGGCCTGCTGCGCGAGCTCGCGCCGCGGGCCCTCGGCGCCGTGGTCCGCCGGCACGGCGACTTCGCCGACGCCGAGGACGCCGTGCAGGAAGCACTGCTGGCCGCGGCGCAGCAGTGGCCGTCCGACCTGCCGACGAGCCCGCTCGGCTGGCTGGTCACGGTTGCGTCCCGGCGGCTCATCGACGAGGTGCGCGCGAACGACGCGCGACGCCGGCGCGAGGACGCCGTGACCCTGCTCGACGTGCCCGTCGACGGACTCGCCACCGACGACTCGCTCGTCCTGCTGTTCCTCTGCTGTCATGACGCGCTCTCGCCAACTCTCGCGATCCCGCTGACGCTGCGTGCCGTGGCCGGTCTCACGACCCGCGAGATCGCCGCCGCCTACCTGATCCCGGAAGCCACGACGGCGCAGCGCATTAGTCGTGCGAAGGCCAAGCTCCGGGGCGAGCGGTTCGCCATGCCGGAGGACGTCTCAAGCCGCCTCCGGTCGGTCCTCGAGGTCCTCTACCTGCTCTTCAACGAGGGCTACGCGAGCAGCAGCGGACCAAACCTGGCCCGCGTGGACCTCTCGAGAGAGGCCATCCGGCTCGCCCGCCTCCTGTACGCCCAGCTGCCCGAGAACGCCGAGGCCGGGGGCCTTCTCGCCCTCATGCTGCTCACGGATGCCCGCCGGCCGGCGCGCACCACGGCGACCGGTGAGGTCGTCCCGCTTGCCGAGCAGGACCGCACCCTCTGGGACCGCTCGCGCATCACCGAGGGCATGGTCCTGCTCACCGCGGCTCTGAAGCGGCGCGAGGTCTGGGAGTACCAGCTCCTTGCCTCCATCGCGGGTCTGCACGACGAGGCACCGTCGCACGCGCAGACCCGGTGGGCCGAGATCGCGTCGCTCTACGGGCTGCTCGAGCGGATGACCGGCAACCCGGTCGTGACCCTCAATCGGGCGGTCGCCGTCGCGATGGTCGAGGGCCCGGACACCGGGTTGAAGCTGCTCGACAGCCTCGACCTCGACACCCATCGCTTGTACGCCGTGAGGGCGCACCTCCTCGAGGAGTCCGGTGACCCGCTCGGTGCCGCAGAGGCCTTCCGGGTCGCCGCGGGGCGGGCCACGAACCTGCGCGAGCGCGACTACCTCACGATGCGAGCGGCGCGTGCCGGGCGGGGCTGAGCCAAGGAGCTGTCTGCTTCGCCGTTCGGGTCCGTCCGCACCGGCTCCGGCACACTTTCGGCACCGAGCTCGCCACCGCCGGCATCGACGTACTCGTCCTCCGTGACTTGATGGGCCACGCCAACCCGGAGACCACCGGCCGGTATGTG
>DAITND010000353.1:0-2765 GCA_036834825.1 Dermatophilaceae bacterium | reverse complement strand
ACCAAGCAGATGCAGGCCCAGAGGGAGACTGCCGACGAGCAAGCCAAGGCGCTGGGCAGGCTGGCGGAGCTCGAGCGGTTCCAGCGGCTCACCGTGGGGCGTGAGCTCAAGATGATCGAACTGAAGAAGGAGATCGAGAGCCTCAGGAGGGTCGTCCAGATGGATGAAGACGAACTTGATGACGGGCGCTGAGCACGAGGTCCCTGACAAAGTCTGAGCGCCGGCGGCGCGAACATCGTAGAGTCATCCTCAACATCTTGGACGACTTCGGCGAGGATCGTGGGAGGCAGGGTGACAACCAACGGGACCGGCGCGCCAGCTGGACAACGTCCTTGCTGCACCCGTACTCGCGTCCGAAGCCCTCAGGCCCGAACTGTGGCTTGGGACAGTCATGGGTCTCACCCTTCAAGTGCTGGGTCCCCCCGCCCATTTGGGGTCGCTTCTGGACCTGCCGCAAGGCAGAGGTGAGCGCCGGGTCCCGGGTCCTGATCGCCGGAGCAGGGCCGGTTGGTCTGCTGAGTACACAGTTCGCTCTCGCCCTGGGCGCCTCGGAGGTAAGGGTCAGCGACATCAACACCCGCCGGCTTCAGCTGGCCCGGGATCTGGGGTGAGCACCACTGCAGCGAAAGACCTGTGCCCGGTCTTCGTTCACTGAGCAGGTGCCCGCGGTCCGGAAACGCTCGAGCCTGACGACACGGCTGCGGATCGAGCTCGGGTAGGCGATCGCCGAACAAGGCCTGACCGTGTCGGAGTCCCCCGCCCACTACGGCGGGGACTGGTCCATCGTCCACCGCGTTCGCAGCCCATGTGAAGGCCCCGCTCGCGGCGCCGCTGCCACCAGTGGGCGTCCTGGGCATCGATGAGACCCAGCGCGGCCTGGCTCGTGGGGTTGCCAGCGTCGCGACCGTCGCAGCGGCCATCAACAGCCGTCCACGTGTGGAACTCTCCACGTCCAGATTCCGGAGCAGTGGGCCAGGCAACCCACGTCGTAGCCCGCCGTCACTGGCCTTCACCAGCGGGTCGAACGTGCCGCTGATTCCAATGAGGGCAGCGGGCCAAGGTTCAGCCGTAGTAGCCCAGGAGGTCGGCGATGACGTTGACGGTGCCGGCCCGGTTGTAGAAGGTCACGGTGTGATTCGGGCCGAGCTGGACCAGGACCATGTTGGGGATGGTCTGGCCCGCCACGTAGTTCAGGTTCGAGGCCCCCGGCAGCGACCGTCCGCCGGGGTAGACGGTGAGGTTGCTGGCCGCGGTCGGGCTGGTGACGGTGACGTTCAGGGCGACCGCGCTCGCCCCGGCTGGCAGGCCGGGGACAGCCAGGGTCAGGGCACGCCCCGCGCCGAGCTTGGCCTTGGCTGCGCCGAGGCCGTAGCGAGTGTCCAGGACCCGGACCGGAGTCTGGCCGGTGAACCCCGCGCCGGTGCCTGGCGCGTAGTAGCCCAGGAGGTCGGCGATGACGTTGACGGTGCCGGCCCGGTTGTAGAAGGTCACGGTGTGATTCGGGCCGAGCTGGACCAGGACCATGTTGGGGATGGTCTGGCCCGCCACGTAGTTCAGGTTCGAGGCCCCCGGCAGCGACCGTCCGCCGGGGTAGACGGTGAGGTTGCTGGCCGCGGTCGGGCTGGTGACGGTGACGTTCAGGGCGACCGCGCTCGCCCCGGCTGGCAGGCCGGGGACAGCCAGGGTCACGGCACGCCCCGCGCCGAGCTTGGCCTTGGCTGCACCGACCCCGAAACGAGTGTCCAGGACCCGGACCGGAGTCTTGCCGGTGAACCCCACCATCGGGCCCCTGGGAGTCACCGCCACACTGGGAGAGGACGCAGGCGAAGTCCCGACACTGTTGGTGGCGGTCACCCCGAACGTGTACGCCGTACCATTGCTCAACCCGGTGACCGTGCCTGTCGTGGCTCCAGCCGTAGACACCGTCGCCCCGCCTGGGGACGCGGTCACCGTGTACCCGGTGATCGCCGAGCCCCCATCACTGGCCGGTATGGCCCACGACACCACCGCCTGGGCATTGCCCGCCGAAGCCGATGCAGCCGTAGGCGCCCCCGCCACCGTTGCCGAGGATGGGGAAGTGAGCGACACGTCGTCGATCACGAACGAGGTCGCCACAGCGGCGTCCTCTGCACCGGTGAAGGACAGTGAGATCGTTTTGCCGACATAGGCCGACAGGTCGACCGTCTTCCCCTGGTACCCGTCGGCCGCGTTGAGGTTGGACAGCGTCTGGAGCACCGTTGAACCCGCACGGACCGTCATCGTGTCGTACGCCGTGGAGCCCGGCGCCTCGTTCGTGTCGATGTGCACGTAGTACGACAAGATGGCCCTGCTGCTGTCCGGGATCGTCACCAGCTGCGAGATCGAGTCATTGTTGAACCCGTCGTAGCCACCCAACCAGGCGCTCCACGTCCCCGAGTGGGCTGGATTGATCGGCGCCCAGTCGGCGATGACATTGGCGCTGGCGGCCCAACCGGTCTCGCCCGACTCAAACCCGGGGTTGGCCAGCAGGTTGCTACCCAGTGGGGGCGGCGAGGTGGTGGAGCAGGTCGCCGCTCCAGGGGGTACCCCGATGGCCGAGAACGCCGCCGCAACACCGGTGCACTGCGGGGTCGTGGCGCCATACAGGTCCTTGGCGGACTGGATGGCACCCTCGCGGGCAGCAGCGTAGGTATCGGCCGAGGTGAGGTAGGCCGTCAGGGTGTGGTACCAGATCTTGGCCGCCGCGTCCCGACCGATGGGGGTCACCGTCGAGGAGTTGCAGGTCG
>DAITND010000352.1:0-2766 GCA_036834825.1 Dermatophilaceae bacterium | reverse complement strand
CAATGAAATCGACCTGGACGCAGTGGTCACCGTTTCGCGCGTCCCAGATCACCTGGGCGCGAGGGCGGCGCGGCATCATCAGGTTGGGGCCTTTAACGCGTTGTCACGCGCACATGTCCACCACGTTGGGATGCAGGCGCGGCAATGCCAGATGACCTTGGCGTCTCAAGACACGTCGAGAACCCGGACCAGATCAGCAACGGGCTGGATGCGGGTCGTCGACAAGGGCCAGGTTCCCCTCGTCTCCACAGGAGTCACTTTCCCGCCGCCAACGACAGCCGGCCGGTGAAACCAGAGGCGAGCAGATCGGCAAATTTCTGGTTACCCTGACTCACCCCACTGCACGCATCTGAGGCGCGTTTTACATCGACATAGTTGGGGCCGCAGGTCTTGTCCCGGTTCAGGGACCACATTGAGACGCGGCCGAGGCTGTGGCTGAGGACGAACTCGTTGAGACCTTTTGCTGAGTTGAGGCTGAAGACCTCCCCCGCCACGTCATTCTGGCCGATCATCGGGGTCACGCCGAGCTTTGACCACACCGTCGCACTGGACAGCTTGGTGCCGGCACGGCCGTACAAGGTCCCCAGCTGTCGTTGCACGGCACTGAGCGCGTTCGTGGTGGTTACCAGCATGCTGTGGCTGTCTGTACCACTGCCGCTGTAATCCATCGCCATCGCATTGACTCCCGCGAGGTCAACACCGGCACTGAGCATCTCGGCGACCGCGGCCTGTCCGTCCTGCGTCAGGCCGGAAGGGGACACGGGCAACGTCAACCAGACCGCAAGGGACTTTCCAGAGGCCCGACGAGCCAACTGCAGCTTCTTGATCGCCTGTGCGCGTCTGAGTCTGGCGGCGCGATCGCTGAGATTCCCAGATTCCAGATCAAGGTCGATGGTCGAACAGTGGTAACGATCCATCACCTCGGTGTAAGCCGCAGCGAGCTTGTCGACATCCTGGCAGGTTGTCGCCAGCTCGTCGTTCAGCAGGCCGCCGAAGGAGACAGCCAAGCCGCCACCGTGTTGTTCAAGTGTGGCGATCTTACGGTCCAGATCCAGCCCGGCGGATGCCTGGTCCAGGGTGAGGGCGGTGCCCCAGGTGGGAGTGCATGGGCCGTCCGGAGCGCTCACGACGAACGAGAGGACGACATCGCGACGCGAGTTTGCCGTGGGCGTCGCGAAGTCCACGGTTGGGTTCGCAGTCACGTCGACATAGCTGGCAAACCACGTTTGCGCAGATCCGGCCCTTGATGGCGATGTCAACCACTGGTGGCCAACTAGCCCGCCCCCCACCAAGACGCCGGCAGTGGCAACTGCTAGGACCAGCCGCGGGAACGACAGCCATCGCGCGGCCTTCTGCGCAGTGGGAAGCCTCCCCTGGTCAGTGAGATCGCTCATAGACCGACAGGAGTACCGGCGACCGTGTGGCCGACCTCAATCGTCACGTGGGCTCGCCCCCTGCAGTGGCAGGGACTGAATCGACAGCAGCCACAAGGAACTGCCCGGGGGCGGACCTGGGAGCTGCCGTCGAGGTTTCGAGCAGTTATGTCCCAGTTCGTTGTCTCCACGGCGTCTCGCGACTCCACCCCCCATCGCCTCCAGTCAGGCCTCGGCATGTCAGGTACCAGCCATTCGCCTGAATGAGGCAAGCGGTGAGAGTGGCCCACCTCCGAGGCGTAGCACTGTGCAGGAGAATACGGGGTCCGCCGGGGAGAAGATACCGGACGGGCGCTCACGCTGCGGCTCGGGTATGGCAATGGCCTTCGGTCACCGTCGCGACATCTCTCACATGCGACCGCCCGCCCATCGGGGCTGGGCGCCGCCACTGGCTTAACCCAGATGCACGTGTGCAACTGCTCGGTTGAGGGGCCTGCCAGCTCGACGGCCCGGGTCTTCGCCTGGGGCCCAAGAGGCGGACCACTGTCCGTTTGGGCTGTCTTCGTGCAAGACAGGATTGGGAAACGTGAGCCTCCATGGCGTTCGGCAACGGCCCGAGCCTCATGACCCGCCGATCCTCTGGGAAGACCCCGCGGTCGCTCCCGGCGACACAAGGGTCTCAACGCCACGTATCTGAGGTCCGTAGCGGCCCTGACGGCGAGACGACTTACGGTGATGGGAGTCGCGTGATCGAGTAGGCATTCCCGTAGATGGTCCACGCCAGCGGCAGATCGAGGTTCAGGTTCTTCTCTGTAAGGAAGCGCAGTGCGATGCTGCTGCGACCGTCGACCTGGTAGGTGCCCCAAGCCTTCAACACCGCGTCCCGGGCGGCAATGACCGCTTTGAGGTAGGCCACCTCGTTCCCGCCCTGTGCTGGGCTTTGCTGCCCGCGCGCTTTGACACCCTCGACGATCCCACCGAAGGACTGGGAGTTGGTGTCGGAGCCGTGATTGACGTAGCCGTCGTAGTAGAGGTATCGGCCCAGCGGGCTGAGGTGGTCTGCCGTAGCCGCCGCCCACGCCGGGTTCCAGTACATCTGGTCGCGCTGGTACCGTTGCGCGGCCTGGAACGGGGCCGTGTTGCCTGCGGTGGCCCAGGCCATGGTGAAACCCGGGTCCAGCAGCGCGTGCGACAGATCTGCTCGTCTGTCGTAGGGCGCGGTCATCACCTGCCGTAACGCCGGAAGGAACTTCTGCAAAGGGTTGCCGGGCGTGGTCGACGCGTAGTACGCGACCAACGCCAGCATGTCGCCGGTTCCGGAGCACCAACCCACGATGCCGGCGGTGTAGCCGCGGCCGTCGCCGATGTCCTCAATGTAGGGGTATGCCGACGT
>DAITND010000351.1:0-2799 GCA_036834825.1 Dermatophilaceae bacterium | reverse complement strand
TCAGCGGACGCGGGTTCGATTCCCGCCACCTCCACCACCATGGGCACGTCGCGCTTAAGACAGTCATGAACAAGAGGCCCGATCATCAGATCGGGCCTCTTGTCGTTCGTTGCGATGAAGTGTGCACGCTCTGACGGCGCAGTACGAGCTGAACTCAGTGAACGCGAAGCTCCTGTTGCCCGACTCGTAGCCAGCGCGTTTCTGCGGACGATCCGGACGAACAGTCTCGCCGAGGTATACGCCCATCCCCGGCAGGAGACGCGCCCGCTCGAACGTCGCGGGCTCCTGCACCGGCTCGCGCACGGCTTCTTGCTGCACGGTGCCACCGGACCACGATCCCGAGTTGGGGCAACCGACGACAGAGGCGGCCCCAGAATCGCCACAGCCATCTACGGAGACCGCGTGCCGGCTGACGGGGCTCATCGCGGCACGGGTGCCGCGAGAGCGCTGCCATGGGCCGTCGGCTGACCTTCGTGGCAGCGCCGACCCAATGTCGGCCGCTCCAGCTCGTGGATCGGATTGGGAAGGTCCGCTTCGCAACCCGCACCGTCACAGACCGGGACACTGGATGCGATCGCCGCCGCCAAGCTGGGCGCCTGGATCGGTCGGGGAGCCTCCCGCGACCAATACGGGCTGTGGGCGATGAGCAGGCGGGGATTGACCGTTCTGTCCCCCATGCGGGTATCCATCGCGCATGGGCCAGGCAGCAAGCCCGCCGCGTGGGTGTTCGGCCAAGAGCCGGATGAAGACGCGTGAGTGCGCGCTGTTGGTCACCAGACCCATCTGCGCGTCAGCGCACGGGTGGCGGTGACGGCCGTGCGTGCGGCCTAGTCGCGATGCAAGCCCTTCGCCGTCGGCCGTGGAAGAGGCCGCGATGAACCGGATCGGCGCGGCATCCGTTTCCCCGGGTAGTCCACTGGGAGGTCTCTCCCAGGTAGCCCATCAGGGAGGTCACCATGTCCGGTTCCACTTCCATCGTCCGCCTGCTCGGAGCCACCGCCACGCTCATGCTCGCGGCCGCTTGCGGCAACAGCACTGCCAGTCCCGTCAGCAGCGTCAGAACGGTCACCTCTGGCGCAGCGACGAGTGCCGCCACATCCGCGCCCGGTGGTGTCCTGGGCGTGGCCACGACCTCACTGGGCCCCGTTCTGGTCGACAGCAAGGGCCTCACGGTCTACATGCTCACGGCTGACACCTCGGGGCACTCGACCTGCTCGGCACAGTGCCTGACGTTCTGGCCCCTCGTGCCTGCCGCCGGGACTGGGGTGCCCCAAGTCCAGGGCATCAGCGCCGCGCTCGCAACCACGAAGGCGACCAGTGCCGCGTCCATGGTGACAGCTGGTGGCTGGCCCCTCTACACATTCGTCAAGGACAAGGGTCCTGGCGACGTCGCGGGGGAGGGAGTCAAGAAGTTCGGCGGGACCTGGTACGCGGTGTCGCCGTCGGGTCACCCCGTCATGGCGCCTGCCACGTCTGCTCCGGCCGCGACCAGCAGCGGTGGCTCGGGCGGCGGGGGCGGCTACGGCTACTGAGCCACATACGGAGGCTCACGACTGAGCGGCCGCTGAGCCGTAAGCGCCATAGCGAAGGATTGTGGGTCTGAGTACCCACAATCCTTCGCTATGACCAGACCCGTTCGCTACTCGCGACCCGAAGTCGTCTGTCTTCGTTTGGGGTGGACTGCTTGCCACGATTCGCGAGCGGCAGGCTCAGGTCGAGAGCCGCAATATCGTCTGCCCGTCCAAGGTTCGTATCTCCACGGCCCCGATGTCCCGGCGAGCCCGTGAGCTTGCACCCATCACCGTCAGCTCGCGGTTGGGCAGCGCGTTCCAGGTCGCAACCTGTTCGGCGGCGCCGTGGCGGTCGATGACGACCATTGCGTAGGGGACCCCGCTGGCCGGGTAGAGCCCCCGGCTGCGGTAGGAGCAGGTCATGTCAATTCGGGTGCCCCAGGCCATGTCGACCAACCGCGCGCTGGCGGCGACCGGCGAGGGAACGACGGCAGTCAGCGCCAGGTTCGCGGTGCCAGACGGGGTTGAGGCGGACGACGCGACCGGTGGTCGGGAGGGGGAGTCCGGCCGGCTTATCCCGACAGCGCCCACCGTGATCAGGCACGCGGCCGCTGCAGCCGCCGCCCCTACGGCCAGGCGATGTCGCGCGCGCTCGCGCCTTACCGCCCGGGCCAATGACGGTAGCAGCGTCTCGGGTACGGGTTCGGGCTCTGCCGTGAGCTGATCGATCGATACCCTGGACATCAGGCCGGGCAGACCCGCCAGCTCGCTGACAGCGCTGGCACACGCCGCACAGACCTTGAGGTGCTCTTCGAACGCGCGTCGATCGGCCGGCGACAAGGCGCCCAGGACGTACGCCGCGTCAAACAGGGCAAATTCGTCCGTGGTCATGGTCCCACCCCCATCTCCTCCAGTGCCAGGCGTAAGGCCCGTAGTGCATAGTGTGTCCGAGATTTGACCGTTCCCTCAGGGATGTCGAGCCGTCGCGCCGCCTCGGCCACCGAGCGCCCCCTGTAGTAGCACTCCATCAGGACCAGCCGGTGGTCCTCGGATAGCCGGCTCAAGGCGTCAGCAACGACCCAGGACTGCAGAAGCTGGTCTGTCCCGTCCCCGACTGGCGCCCGCTCTGGGGGCTCAGCCGTGGTCACCTCGAGCTGCGCGCGGCGCGTGCGCCACTCGTCTATGACCAGGTTCCGCGCGACCGTGAAGAGCCAAGCCCGGGCCGATCCCTCAGTCTGGTCGAGGATCTTGGGGTTGCGCCAGGCGCGCAGCAGCGTCTCCTGGACGA
>DAITND010000350.1:0-2816 GCA_036834825.1 Dermatophilaceae bacterium | reverse complement strand
GCGCTGCGTACCGCCGACTCGGGTTACCTGACCCGTCGTCTGGTGGACGTCTCGCAGGACGTCATCATCCGTGAGGACGACTGTGGCACCGACCGTGGCCTGAAGATGGTCATCGCGGTCATGGTCGACGGCACGCTGCGCAAGCACGATGACGTCGAGACCAGCGTCTATGCCCGTACCCTCGCCGAGGACGTCGCGCCCTCGGGCTCGGTCCTGGCCAAGGCCGGCATCGACCTCGGCGACGTCGTCATCGACACGCTGATCGCGGCGGGAGTCACCGAGGTCCGGGTTCGTTCGGTCCTGACCTGCGACTCCAAGGTCGGCACGTGTGCCGCCTGCTACGGCCGGTCCCTGGCGACAGGAAAGCTGGTCGACATCGGCGAGGCCGTCGGCATCATCGCCGCGCAGTCCATCGGTGAGCCGGGCACACAGCTGACCATGCGCACCTTCCACACCGGTGGCGTGGCCGGAGACGACATCACGCAGGGTCTTCCACGTGTGGTCGAGCTGTTCGAAGCCCGCACCCCCAAGGGTGTGGCCCCGATAGCCGAGGCCAATGGTCGCGTCCAGATCGAGGACACCGACAAGACCCGTCGGATCGTGCTCACCCCGGACGATGGCTCCGAGGAGCATGCCTACCCGGTGAGCAAGCGTTCGCGCCTGAACATCGCCGAAGGCGAGCACGTTGAGGTCGGTCACAAACTGGTCCAGGGCGCGATCGATCCCAAGCAGGTGCTTCGTATCCTGGGCCCGCGCGCGGTGCAGATGCACTTGGTGGACGAGGTCCAGAGCGTCTACCGGCAGCAGGGTGTGTCGATCCACGACAAGCACATCGAGGTCATCGTTCGTCAGATGCTGCGGCGTGTCACGATCATCGAGGCCGGAGAAGCCGACCTGCTGCCCGGCGAGCTGGCCGAGCGCAGTCGCTTCGAGTCCGAGAACCGTCGCGTGGTGTCCGAGGGCGGCAAGCCTGCCTCCGGTCGCCCTGAGCTGATGGGTATCACCAAGGCCTCGCTGGCGACCGAGTCGTGGTTGTCTGCGGCATCCTTCCAGGAGACCACCCGGGTGCTGACGGACGCGGCGATCCATGCCAAGTCCGACACGCTGCTGGGCCTGAAGGAGAACGTCATCCTCGGGAAGCTCATCCCCGCGGGTACCGGTCTTCCGCGTTACCGCAACGTCAAGGTGGAGCCGACCGAAGAGGCCAAGGCTGCGATGTATGCCATGCCGAACTTCGAGCAGTTCGACTACCCGGCCTTCGGTCCGGGTACGGGCGAGGCGATCCGTCTGGACGACGCGAGCCTGGGCTTCGACCGGGACTGATTGAACGCCAGACAACGGCTGGATGAACGGGGCGGGCCTTCGGGTTCGCCCCGTTTCCGTGGACCTGGACAAGTGCGTCGGCGCGACGGCAGCCGATTTGGATGCTATGGGCCCAGGCAGTAGCCTTGAGCACTGTGCCTGGGCTGTTCCGGGCACCTGAGCCTGACCAGATCCGCATCGCGCTCCAGCCGGAACGCAGGCCGGTGATGATCAGGCTCGAACCTCCCGCCGGGCAGTCCGCGCGATTCCTCTTTGGGGTGCGCCGGAAAGTGCAGGGGGGAGCACCTTGTCCGAGCTCGCGGCCTGACGGCTCAGAGCACGGACCAGGACATCCACAAGGATGTTCGGGTCGTCGCCGAGGGCGCGGCCAGGACAGACGACATTCACGACGTACGGAGAATCAGTGCCTACGATCAACCAGCTGGTCCGTAAGGGCCGCCAGGACAAGGTCACCAAGACCAAGACCCCGGCGCTCAAGGGCAGCCCACAGCGCCGTGGTGTGTGCACCCGCGTGTACACCACCACCCCCAAGAAGCCGAACTCTGCCCTTCGCAAGGTTGCCCGTGTGCGCCTCACCGGCGGCATCGAGGTCACGGCATACATCCCGGGTGTCGGTCACAACCTGCAGGAGCACTCGATCGTGCTCGTGCGTGGTGGCCGTGTGAAGGACCTCCCCGGTGTCCGATACAAGATCGTTCGCGGCTCGCTGGACACCCAGGGTGTCAAGAACCGCAAGCAGGCACGCAGCAAGTACGGCGCGAAGATGGAGAAGAAGTAATGCCACGCAAGGGCCCCGCCCCGAAGCGGCCACTTGTCGTCGACCCGGTCTACGGCTCGCCGCTGGTCACCCAGCTCGTCAACAAGATCCTCATGGACGGCAAGAAGTCCATCGCCGAGACCATCGTCTACGGCGCCCTGGAGGGCACTCGCGCCAAGACGGGCACCGACCCGGTCGTCACCCTCAAGCGCGCGCTCGACAACATCAAGCCGGCTCTTGAGGTCAAGAGCCGTCGTGTTGGTGGCGCGACCTACCAGGTGCCGATCGAGGTCAAGGGTGGCCGACCGACCACATTGGCTCTGCGCTGGATGGTCGGCTACTCGCGTCAGCGTCGCGAGAAGACGATGACCGAGCGTCTGATGAACGAGATCCTCGACGCGAGCAATGGCCTTGGTGCCGCTGTGAAGCGTCGCGAGGACACGCACAAGATGGCCGAGTCGAACAAGGCCTTCGCGCACTACCGCTGGTAATACGTCTCTGATGCGGGCCGGCGAGCCGACCCGCATCAGATGCACCTTGCGAATCTGAGTCAGCGGCCGGCATGCCGGCTCTGATCGTTGTTCGCCCCCACATCATCACCCTCGACACGAGACGAGAAAAGCACCGTGGCACTGGACGTCCTTACGGACCTGACCAAGGTCCGCAACATCGGCATCATGGCTCACATCGATGCGGGCAAGACGACGGCGACCGAGCGGATCTTGTTCTACACAGG
>DAITND010000349.1:0-2821 GCA_036834825.1 Dermatophilaceae bacterium | reverse complement strand
CCTGACCGGGAACAACCGGTCAGGGCTCTTTTGCGTCTGTCGTAAGATTGGCGGGCGAGATCACGTTTGGATTGGGATGCGGGACCTTCGGCACTATCCTGCAGCCGCGTCTTGACGTTGACTCGACCTGTAAAGGTGACTCGATGGGATCAGGGAGGCAGTGATCGCCGGTGTTTGAGGTGCGTATCCATAACCGGGGCGGTCATGGGGTTGTCACTGCGGCCGAGTTGTGGCCGGTGGCGGCTTTGGACGAGGGCCGGCATGGGAACGCCTTGCGCAGCGATGGCTCCGAGCCCACCAGCACACCGGTCGCCGGGTTGTGTCGGAAGCCGACACCGCGATCCGTGTGGGTTCACCTGGCGGGTGTGCGCCAGACTCCCCGGATACCCCTAAGGGTAACGTCGGGGCGCGGGCACGACACTGGTGCAAGAGGGGAACATGTACAAGATTCTTGACAAAGTCGACTACTCAGATGACGTGTACATGCAGGTCATCGAGGCTCCCGCCATCGCCGCAGCCTGCCAGCCGGGACAGTTCATCATCCTGAGGATCGACGAAGCGGGGGAGAGGATCCCGCTGACGATAGCCGATTTCGACCGCGAGGCAGGCACCATCACCATCGTCGTCCAGGCGATCGGCAAGTCGACGCGGCAGCTGCAGAGACTGGGTACGGGCGACGCCCTCGCCAACTTCATCGGTCCGCTGGGCATACCGAGCGAGATCGAAAGAGTGGGTACGGTGGTCTGCGCCGGCGGTGGCATCGGCGTGGCGCCGATCTATCCGATCGCCAGGGCGCTGAAGGAGGCCGGCAACAAGATCATCTCCATCGTCGCTGCCCGCAACGAAAGCCTGCTGCTGTGGGAGGACAGGATGAGGGAGGTCAGCGACGAGCTCATCGTCACCACCGATGACGGCAGCCGGGGTCGCCATTGCCTGGTCACCGAGCCGCTCAAGGAGCTCTGTGAAGCCGGCGACATCGACCTGGTCTACGCCATCGGCCCAGGTGTCATGATGAAGTTCTGCGCCCAGTGCACCCAGGCGTATGGCGTCAGGACCCTCGTCAGCCTTAACTCGATCATGGTCGACGGCACGGGCATGTGTGGCGCCTGCCGCGTCAGCGTCGGCGGGGAAACCAAGTTCGTCTGCGTCGACGGTCCCGAGTTCGACGGGCACCAGGTTGACTTTGATCTGCTGCTGGCCCGCCAGCGGCAGTATCTTCCGCAGGAGAAGGAGTCCCTGGACGCCTATCTGTCAAAGCCGGCGGTGACCAAAGTTGCCTGACACAACGAACAACATCCGCGGCGACAAGCCGGCCAGGAAGCCAAAGCGGCCGAAGCTACCCCGCACGGCCATTCCCGAGCAGCCCGCGAAGCAGCGGGCGGCCAATTTTGAGGAGGTGACCCTCGGCTACGACGAGGCCATGGCCACCATCGAGGCCAGTCGCTGCCTGCAGTGCAAGAAGCCCAAGTGCGTTCTCGGCTGTCCCGTGGGCATCGACATCGTCGCCTTCATCCGGCTGATCGAGGCGGGCGATCCCGCCGGCGCCATCGCCAAGCTCAAGGAGACCACCAGCTTTCCGGCGGTCTGCGGGCGCGTCTGCCCGCAGGAGGAGCAGTGCGAACTGCACTGCGTTCTTGGCGTGAAGCAGGAGCCTGTCGCCATCGGGCGCCTGGAGCGCTACGCCGCCGACTGGGAATTTGCCCATGGCAGCTCCAGCAAGCCGGCCACAGCGCCGAGGAAAGGCAAGCGGGTGGGCGTTGTTGGTTCTGGCCCCGCCGGCCTGACCTGCGCCGGCGAGCTGGCCAAGATGGGCTATGACGTCACCATCTACGAAGCTCTACACAAACCGGGAGGCGTGCTGGTCTACGGCATCCCCGAGTTCCGGCTGCCCAAGGCGATCGTGGCGCGGGAGTGCGCCTATGTCGAGTCCCTGGGCGTGGAATTCAAGCTGGACTACGTCATCGGGCGCACCTTGACGGTTGACCAGATGCTCGAAAGCGGCCATGACGCCATTTTCCTGGCCAACGGCGCCGGACTGCCCTCATTCATGAACATTCCCGGCGAGAACCTGAACGGTGTCTACTCGGCCAACGAGTTTCTCACCCGGTCGAACCTGATGAAGGCCTACCGTTTCCCTGAATACGACACCCCGATCACAGTCGGCAAGAAGGTGGCCGTGATCGGTGCCGGCAATGTGGCCATGGACTCGGCACGTACCGCCTTGAGGCTAGGTGCCGAGGTGCATCTCATCTACCGCCGCTCCCACGACGAGATGCCGGCACGGAACGAGGAGATTTACCACGCCGAGGAAGAGGGCATCATCTTCGACTTGCTGGCCAACCCGACGCAGATTATCGGCGACGAGCAAGGCTGGGTCCACGAGATCGAGGTCATCGACATGGAGCTGGGCGAGCCGGACGCCAGCGGACGCCGGCGCCCCGTGCCCGTGGCAGGCTCCGAGAGGCGCATCCAGGTGGACGTGGTCATCGTCTCGGTTGGCACCAAGGCCAATCCGCTACTGACCCGAAGCACCGGTGGGCTAGATCTGACCAAGCGTGGCAACATCGTCGCGGACGAGCACACCCTGGCGACCAGCAAGGAGGGCGTCTTTGCTGGTGGCGACATCGTTACAGGCTCCGCCACGGTCATCCTGGCGATGGGCGCCGGCAAGACCGCTGCGCGCTCCATCGACCGCTATCTGCAGGGCCAGCCCCTGCTGACAGCTCAGGAGGAGGAAGCGATCACCAGGGCTCCGGACATAGGTGATCTGGTCGCAGCCCTTGCAGTTGTTTGACCTGGCCTTTTACCGCCGGACGACTTG
>DAITND010000348.1:0-2834 GCA_036834825.1 Dermatophilaceae bacterium | reverse complement strand
TTGAGGCGGTTCTCGACGATATCGAAACCGTGGACGGTGAGTCTGCCGGCCAGGCGGGTGGCCATGGGTAGGCCCATGGCGCCAAGACCCAAGACTGTGACGGTGTAGCCGCTGGTTTGGGAATCCCCCTGCGTCGACATGCTGAAGTCTCCTTCGTTGGAGCTGGGTTAGAAGGTATTGCTGAGCTTGCGAACGACGTCGAACAGGGACTCGTCATCGCCCACGTTGCCCGCGAAGACGATGAAGGGGATGCCCTTGGCCGGGCCGTCCACCGGTTCCCAGAGGGAGACGATGCCGGGCAGCATCGGGCCTCGAACGATAGCGTGGCGGATTTCCAGTCCGTGCGCTGCGACGTCAGAGGACGTGATGCCGCCCTTGGCGATAACGAAGCGCGGCGGCCGCGCCTTGAGTGTCCGGCTGACAACGTCGACGACGGCAGCGGAGACGGTACGGGCAATCCGCAGACTCTCGGCCGTATCATCCGTCTTGACGAGCAGCCGACTGGTATGGACGACTACATCCCCGTCCGCCAGAGCGGTGACGACGGCCGATACGACGGCTCCAACATGGTCCGAGGCCAGCGTTTCATCCAACAGAGCCTCGACTTGGATCTCCACAATCCTGGCGGACCCTTGTCGGTCGATGAGCACTTTGAGCTGACGGGTCGTGAGGTCGACGTGGGAACCGACGACGATCAGGCCACCGTGTGTGGCAGGGCTGGTCCCGGCAAAGGCCTCGTCGCCGGACAGCGGCGCGCGCTCCTCCTGGCCGATGCGGGCCCGGACAAAAGGCGGACCCACGCGATACAGCAGCTTCTTTCCCCCTGACTCCGCTTGCGCCAGGCCCAGCGCCAAGGCGCGCAGGTCATTCTCGGTGACAACGTCGACCACAATCGGTTTCGAGTCTGTGGCCCCGGCGATGGCGCCCGCTATGAGGTCCGCTCCACCACGGATGATGTTCAGATCCAGAACGGTGACATCGGCTGCCTTGAACCGGCCGGAAGACTTCTCTTCGACGTACCTGGCGAGTTCCGAGTTCCGGTACCCGAAGCTGGCGTCCTTGGCGAACTCGGTTTCCGCCACGGGAGTCAGAGTTCGGCCGTTACGCATGTAGTGCACGCCACCTACAGTGATGCGCCCCGCGTCGGGAAAGGCGGGGACGATGACAACGCCGTCGGTCCTCTGCCCGGCCGCTTCCTTAAGTGTTGCCGCAATAACGTCCGGTTCCAAGGGGTAGTGCCCGCGCAATGTCGAGTCGCTGCGGCTCACGAAACCCAGCGTGGTGCCCGTTTGCACGGCAGCCGCCAGTGCGTTGGTGACGATTTCGCGGTTCCGCGCCGCGGCCTCGATCGGTTCCAAGCTGCGGGTATTGGTCAGCACATACACGGCCGGGGCGGGTTTCGTTCCCACCATGTGCCGAAATGCCCAGCGGAAGTCCTCCTCTTCCCACCGGGTGAGCACCGGAACGTTGGACACGGATTGCGTGCCCGTTGGGTCGTCGTCCAGCACTACGAGTACGCGGTCCGAGGCGGCCACGGACGCGGCGACCGCTGCGGCGCTGACAGGAACCTCGGCCGGGAAACCCGCCAGCAGGTCGACTTCACGAATCAACAAGACTCCCAGGTGGCTCGGTTGCGTGGGTTCCCGCGAGGATACGAAGGAAGAGCTGATCCAATATGGGTCTGGCACGGACCGCCGTGTCCGTGGCGATCAGCGATTATAGTGTGGCACCGGTCCGCGCAGCTCATTCCAGACCTCGTCACATGCCGCCATGGTCTCCATATCGAGTGTCGGCCCGTCAGCGGCCGCGATGTTGGCCTCGAGCTGGGATATGTCTGAGGCCCCGATGAGCACGGCATCGACCGGCGGGCGGGTGAGCAGCCAGCGAAGAGATAGTTCGACCATCGACAGTCCTGCTCGCTCGGCGACCGCACGTAGCTGATCGACTGCGCTGAACTGCCGCGCCGTCCAGTACCGGTCGCGGTACTGAGGGTTGGTGAAGCGGCTTCCCTCGGCCACGGCGGCCTCCCGCCGGTGCTTGCCCGTCAGCAGACCACCAGCCAGAGGGTTGTAGACGATCGTGGCCAGACGGTATGCCTGCGAGAAGGCCAGGCACTCGTCGTCAAGGCTGCGGCTGATGAGGTTGTACATCGACTGGGATACCCGCACGGGTGACCACGCGTGCTGCGCCGATAGGTGGGTCATCTGACACATCTGCCAAGCTGCGTAGTTGGATGCGGCGACGTGACGGACTTTTCCCATCTGCACCAGATCGGACATTGCCTGGAGGGTCTCTTCCAGCGGCACGCTGTTGTCGGGTTGGTGCAGGTAGTACAGGTCGACGTAGTCAGTGCCCAACCGGCGCAGGCTTGCATCGATCGCCTTTCTAACCGCCGCTGCGGATAAGCCGCGGTCGTTGGGCCCGTCGCCCATGGGGTTGAACACCTTGGTTGCGATAAGGACCTCGTTGCGACGCGCACCGAGTGCGCGTCCAAGCATTTGTTCCGACTCACCGCCGTTGTATGCGTTCGCCGTATCGAAGTGGTTTATGCCGGCAGCCATGCCCCGGGCGACCATTGCCGTGGCGCTCTGTTGGTCGACCTGCGAACCGAAGGTCATCGTGCCGAGCACAAGGCGGGAACTGAGAAGGCCAGTGTCTGTCAACGGGCGCAGTTCCATGAGGATTCTCCAGGCAGATGTGTCGGGTGGGACGACGATGGCGCAGGCAACATTGTCCAGGACTGTACGGCCGAGTCAGATTTCAAAGAGCACGGTCGCGGTGGCAATCCCGGTCTCTGCAGACCAGCCCAGGACGGTCGTCACCGTACCAGCCGG
>DAITND010000347.1:0-2845 GCA_036834825.1 Dermatophilaceae bacterium | reverse complement strand
ATGACCCAGAGAGAATGACCACACACGAAATATCACTCCATGTCCAGACCCCTGGAGACAGGCCCGACCTCCATCAGGGTCAGCGGGTCGGTGACGTCACCGGTCGCCGGGCCGGTCGGCGGGTTCGGCGACCGGGGCAGGTCGGGGGGTCCGTGCTTGGACAGGGCCAAGCCCACCGCGGAACGTCTGACCTCCTTGCAACACTGTGTACTTCCGGGTACTGTTGCAGACATGACAGCACTGCGTATGCCTGTGAGCACGGCCTCCCGCAAGGGGGTTTCCGGTGTGGTGAGCGCTGCCGAACAGCAGCGAGTCATCCTGACCAGCCACGGCAGGGCCGTCGCCGTCGTGGACTCGGCCGGGAATCTGGACGAGGACATCCGCCGCCTGCGCGAAGGTTCACTTGCGGTACTGGACGCAGCAGCAGATCTGGTAGCCGGGCGCTGCCTGAAGTTCTCCCTCGACGACGTCTGCGCTCGCTTGGGCATGGACGCAGACCAGATCCGCTCACTAGCCGAAAGACGGGCCAAGGGCGCACGTTGAGGGCCGGGCGCACGTTCCCGGGTGACCAGGCGGAGATCGTCTTCAACGACGTCTTCGTCGAGTACCTCGAAGCTCTCCCCGAGGCGCAGCGGCGCAGCGTTCTCGTTGAGGTGACGTCCCTGTGCGCCAACCCCTCCGGGGACCACCCGCTGAGCAATCGCACGGCCACCGACCAGCTCGCTGGCTGGAACACCCTGGACGTGCTCAACAAGGAACACCGCGTGGTGTTCTCCAGTCGCGTTATCGGTGGGGTGGGGACGATAGAGGTATTGTGCGCCGGACCGAGGCGCGCCGAGGCCGCCTACGACCTCGCCAACGCCCTCATCCGCACCGGGCGCCTGGAGCCTGAAGAGGTCACAGAGATCTGGCAGGTGTTGACACTGCTGGATGTCTTGGCCGAGGAGGCCGGCCTGGACGGCTGGGACTATGCACCCCCCGCCGCCCCGGAGGGCATGGTGCGGGCCGCTGTCGCTGCCGGACTTCTGGACGAGGCTACGGCGAGGCTGCTCTCCAAAGATGAACTTGAGGCAGCCATGTCACACGGGTGGGGCGCCGGCGGGGCCGACCCGGTGGCCGCACTTCGAGCGGCCATGGCGCGGGCGCGGGCGGGCGTCCACCCGGGCGACGCCGTGGGCCAGGTGCTACGCCGTCGGGAGGGCCGGTGCGCTGTGGTGCTGCCACGCACCCACCAGGCGTGCATCCGCAAGGCCGGACACCCTGGAGCTCATCGCTCCACGGCGTGAGCATTCGGTCAACGCAAAGTGTGTGGTCAAAACGGCAAAACATGTGTGGTCAACATCTAAAGCTTGGGCCCGGCGCGCCCCTGACCTGCACCTTTGGGGTTTCGTAACTACCCCGCCAAGGGGTAGTTACGAAACTACCCCGGCTCAAGTTACGAAACCCCCCCGCCAGAGACCGGATGCGGTTCCTGGCGGGGGGTTTCGCTGCGTTCGGCGGCGGTGGTGGTCTTGCTGGCGGCGGGCTGGGCCGGCGCTCTGGCTGGCGCGGGGTCGTTCGGCTACTTCGGGCAGCGGTGGGCGGCCGCGAGCGCGAAGGCCGACGAGCTACTGGGGCGGTGTGTTCGGGTGTAGTGACGCGAGATGAGTCGGCTGCGGTCGGCGGGCCGGTGTTCCCGACACCGCCGGTGGCCGGGTCTATCTCCTCGAACGCGGCCGGCCCGACCTCCATCCGGGTGAGCGGGTCGGTGACGTCACCGGTGTCCCTTGACCAGGTCAGCAGCTGCCGCAGGTTGGACGAGGTGACCGCGACGGCAAGCAGGAGGGTCGTCTTGATGATGCCGACCTGACGGGTCCAGTCGCGTTTGACGTTGCCGGTCGTGTCGTTCTTCAGGAGCCCGAACGAGGCCTCGACGCGGGAGCGGCGGTTGAAGGAGATCACCCAGGCCGGGGTCCCCCACCGCTCGCGTTGACGTAGCTTCGGGCTGACCGTCATCGGGACCGAGATCGTCCGCTGCTTGCAAGCGGCCGGAATGCCGGGCTCGGCTGGCGGGTTCGGCACCCGGGGCAGGTCCGGGGGTGCGTACTTGGACAGCGGGCAGTTGTCGCAGAGGCGAACACGTACTGCGTTTCGAAGCGATCGTGCACAACACCCGGACGCTGCACACCGCTCGGATACTCAAGAACTTCCCCGCCATCGTCGCCCGCCTCGCCGCCATGGTAGAGCGGTTCACCAACATGCTCGACTGCGTTGACGTCGCCTTCCTGCCCGATGGCATCCTCGACCATTTACCCATCCCCTCCCAGATCGGCGCCAGCCGCGTCGGCGGGGTCGATATCAACAAACCCCGCGCCCGCGCGGCCCTGACCGCCGTGCTTGCCTTGGCCGTCGCACCCGACGGGTTCACCGTCGGCGACCTCGCCGGCGAGGTCTGATCACTCACAGGAAAGAACCAGGACGAGTTCACCGTCCGGCAAGCCGCCTACGACCTGCGCAAAATGCGTGCCAAACAACTCGTCCTCAAACCTGGCCGGACCCGCCGATACCAGGTCCCTGGCGAGGCCGCCCGCACCAGCGCCGCACTACTGGCCCTACGCGACGAAGTCATCTCGCCAATCCTCGCCGGCATCCGCAGCCCCAGACAGGGTCGCAAACCCGCCATCTGGACACCCGTCGACCGCGACTACGAAGCCCTCCGCATCGACATGCACAACCTCTTCCAGCACCTGCACCTCGACACCGTCAGCGTCGCCGCATAGACAACAAATTGTCGATCACATGCCGCAAGTCCCTAGAGGAGGTCCAGCGTTCCGGGGTGGCAGACATCCCGGACCATTGCGCTGAG
>DAITND010000346.1:0-2868 GCA_036834825.1 Dermatophilaceae bacterium | reverse complement strand
CTGCAGCGGACCACAGACACCTACGTGGTCGGCACACCGCTGGACGTCGGATGGGCGATCGGGCTCGCCCTGATAGCGATGTGGGTCGACGGCACTGCCCGGAGCCAGCGGAAGGTGACGCAGGAGACGCGACCGGCGACCGGTACGACGGCCCTGGGGGTGTCGTCGGTGGCCACCGTCGCGGGGTTGGGGGTGCTGGTCGTGGGCACGTGGGTGCCCCTGTCGCGTCTGGCGGTGACCCTGGCTGGGGTAACGCTGCTGGCAGCGGCGGCTCGCTCCCAGCTGGCCTTCCGCCTTCTCGCGCGGATGGCGGACCTACGCCGGCTGGCCGCCGCCACCGACGACCTGACGGGGTTGCCTAACCGGCGGGCTCTGTACGCCGAGGGGCACGTACGCCTGGCCAGACCGCAGCGCCGGCGCCATGCCCTGCTGATGCTGGACCTGGACAAGTTCAAGGGGGTCAATGACAGCCTGGGCCATGACGCCGGGGACCAGCTCCTGGTCCAGGTGGGTGCCCGCCTGCGCGAACACCTGCGCGGCGGCGACATGCTGGCCCGACTGGGCGGGGACGAGTTCGCGGTCCTCCTCCAGGACGCCGGCCATGACGAAGCCGTCGATGTCGCCATCAAGCTGCGAGCGGCGCTGGCCGAGCCGTTCGCCCTGCAGGACATCACGCTACACAGCAGCGTCAGCGTCGGGATCGCCCTGTTCCCCGACGACGGCCCCGACCTGAGCGCCTTGCTGCGCAAGGCCGACATCGCCATGTACAAAGCCAAAGCCTCGGGCAACGGTCATCATGCCTACAGCGGAATCCATGACGCCGACGGCGCCACCCGACTGCAGACGGTAGAGGAGCTGCGAACCGCATTGGCCGACGACCAGCTCGTCGTGCACTACCAGCCCAAGATCGACCTGGACACCGGCGACGTCCACTCCGTGGAGGCGCTGGTCCGCTGGGACCACGCCAGCCGGGGCCTGCTCTACCCCGATGTATTCCTGGCCCTGGTGGAGGAAGCCGGGCTGATGCCCACGTTGACCAGGGTGGTGCTCGCTGCGGCCCTGGACCAGGTCGCGACGTGGCACGCACACGGCCAACAACTGACCGTGGCAGTAAACCTTTCGGCCAGCTCGCTGGTCGATGTAGACCTCCCGGAAGAGATCGCCGCCATGCTCGCGGACCGAGGTGTCGCGCCGCACGCCCTGCAGTTGGAGGTCACCGAGGAGTTCCTGATGGCCGACCGTGAGCGGGCCCGAGACATCTTGACCCGGCTGCGGCGCAGTGGTGTCCAGATCTCCGTTGACGACTTCGGCACCGGCTACAGCTCCCTGAGCTACCTGCGTGACCTGCCCATCGATGAGCTCAAGCTGGACAGGTCTTTCGTCTTCCCCATGGCTGACGACGCCCGCGCCGCCGCACTCGTCGCCTCGATCATCGGCCTGGCCCACAGCCTCGGCCTGCGCATCGTGGCCGAAGGCGTCGAGACCCACGTCGCCTACACCGAGCTGGCCCGCCTGGGCTGCGATCAGGCACAGGGCTACTTCATGTCCAGACCCGTCCCCGCCGCCGAGCTCGACCACTGGCTCAGCAACCGGCCTGCTATCGATCAGCCCACCGATATCCCCAAGCCGCTCCCCACCGCCGCCCTCGGCTGACTACGCACATGCGTCAGTCGCTGCGCAGTTTCGGAACGTCCGCACAACCAGATCGGGTCGTATCTTGTCGACTGTCCACAGTCCCGCAAGCGGAACGGCAACCGGGGATCACCGATAACGCCAGCCGCCGGATATCCGTTCACCGAAAGCGGATCTGCTTGCAGCGCGTCGGCGAGCAACGCCGGCGCCGAAGAACACGGACTCCTCCAACCCCGGGGTGGTCCATGCGCATCCCGTCGTCAACATGAACACAATGTCAGGCCACCGAGACCGGCCGGTCAGATGTGCAGCACCTTCCTCGTCTTTGTAGCCAACCGCTGCAACTGCGCGAGCGCCTTGTAGCTGAAGTCATCCTCGCGCGGGATCAACCAACGGCGGCGGAT
Source organism: Dermatophilaceae bacterium (assembly GCA_036834825.1). Lineage (GTDB taxonomy): Bacteria > Actinomycetota > Actinomycetes > Actinomycetales > Dermatophilaceae > UBA4719. The sequence goes on along the minus strand of DAITND010000346.1, from coordinate 832 downwards.
ACGGTACGCATGTACCCGAAAGCACCGGCGGCCCTCAGCCGTGAGCAGCACATTGCCCGGTCAAGGTTGAAGCCAACAAACGACGACCCCACGGTGGCCTCAACTGGGCGTCCAGCATGCTGGACGCGTTCCGGAGCGCCGCTCAGGAGGCGAGAGCCTGCTGGGCCTCGCCATCAGACGGTCTCGTCAGCGCCGGCCTGCTCCAGCTCGATCAGCTGGCCCTCGAGGTAAGACTTCAGATGGGTGCGGTAGTCACGTTCGAAGGTTCGCAGCTCTTCGATCTCTTTCTGCAGCACGCCACGCTCGCTACCGAGCCCCTGAAGCACCTCGGCCTTCTTCTGCTGGGCCTCGGCGACCAGCGCGTCGGCCTCGGCGATGAGCGCGTCGTGCTTGGCCTTGCCTGCGGACACGAACTCGTCGTATTTGGCCTGACCGGTCGAGACGAGCTCTTCCTGCCTCGCCGTGGCCTCACCAACAATCTGGTCATGGCGTGACTGCCCTTCGCTGATGAGTCTCTCGCGAGTGTTCTGGCCCTCGGCCACGTACTCATCATGCAATTTCTGTGCGAGAGCCAGCACGGCTTCGGTGGCTGCCTTTGCACGTTCAGCCGCTTCCGGCTCTGCCTGTTGAGCATCCGCATTCATCGTCGTGCCGCAGAAGGGGAGTCCATGCGGCTGACGAGGCTGGCAAGACGGTTGGCAGGAAGACGGCCGGTTGACGCTTCGAGGTCGCGGCGCCGTGCCCCTATGTACGAGAACAACCAGGATCCGCGATCCCGCCCGTTCCTGTAACCACCAGGATGGTTCATGTGCCAACCCCATTCACGGGGGCG
>DAITND010000345.1:0-2882 GCA_036834825.1 Dermatophilaceae bacterium | reverse complement strand
TTTGGATTTGACGCCCGCTCGAAGTGGCGAGCATGGTTCCGGCGGTGCAATGACGGGACGGAGCGCGCAATGACCACGGATACGGCGACCAAGCGGAAGGCAGCATCCGACGTGAGTCGCCCGGATGTTGACGCGGCAGTCGAGAGCGCGGTGGAGGCAGCCCGCGCGTTCCGCGAGCTCGACCAGGCCCAGGTGGATCGGATCGTCGATGCCATGGTGCGCGCCGGAGTTCGTGCTGCGGCCGAGCTCGCCCAGCTCGCGATCGAGGAAACCGGCTTCGGGGTCTTCGAGGACAAAGTCGTGAAGAACTACCTCGCGACCGAGTTCCTCTCCGACTACCTCAAGGGCAAGGCGTCGGTCGGCGTGATCGACGAGGACATAGAGCGCAACATCGTCCACGTTGCCGAGCCGATCGGGGTGGTGTTGGCGATCACCCCTGTCACGAACCCCACGTCCACGGTTCTCTACAAGGCGATCGTGGCGGCCAAGACGCGCAACGCGGTGCTGTTCCGGCCGTCACCCTTCGCGATTCGTTGCTGTGAGCGCACCGTCGAGATCCTCAGAGAGGCAGCGGAGGATGCCGGCATGCCCGTCGGCGCGCTGCAGGTGCTGCCCGACCCGGCCCATGAGGTGACCCACTACCTGTTCAAGCACCCCGGCGTGGACTTCATCTGGGTCACCGGCGGCCAGAAGATCGTGTCTCTGGCAAATGCTTCGGGCAAGCCGGGTCTTTGCGTCGGCCCCGGGAACGCACCGATCTACCTCCACCGCACCGCGGACATCAAGGGCGCCGTCGTGGACATCCTGATCTCCAAGACATTCGACGCCTCCGTCATCTGCCCCGCGGAGCAGACCTGCATCATCGACGATGTTATCTACGACGAGGTCCTCGCCGAGTTCGCGCGGATGGGCGGTCAGCTGCTGACGTCGGAGCAGACGCGACAGCTGAGCGAGTTCGCTTTCGGCCACGACGACAAGGTCAACATGGCGGCCTTGGGACAACAGGCTCCCGAGCTGGCCAAGCGCGCAGGGTTCACCGTGGCGCGTGGCACCAAGGTGCTACTGGCGCCGTTGCCCTCCGACCTCGAGGAGCTCGGGTCGCACCCTTTGGTCCAGGAGAAGCTCATGCCGGTTCTGGGTCTGGTGCGGGCTGAGAGCGAGCAGCACGCCATCGCCGCCGCCGTCCTGGTCACCGAGCACGGTGGGCTCGGACACACCTCGGCGATCTACGCCAACAACGACGCGGTGATCGACGCCTACTCCCTCGCCGTGCGGACCGGCCGGATCCTGGTCAATGCCCCCACGGCCGTCGGCGCCCTCGGTGGCATCTACAACAACCTCACGCCCACCTTCTCCCTGGGTTGCGGCACGTGGGGCGGCTCCAGCACCACCGAGAACACCAACTACCGGGAGCTGCTCAACATCAAGACCGTGTCCCGCCGGCGCACGCCGCCCCAGTGGTTCCGGGTGCCTGCGAACACCTACTTCAACGCCGGGGCGTTGGAGAACCTGCGCGACATCCAGTCCGAGGTCGCGGTGGTGGTCACCGATGCGCTGAGCGAGCAGCGGGGGGTCGTGGACCAGCTGCGCTCCAAGCTCCAGGCGCGGCAGCTGCAGGTGTTCAGCCAGGTCGAGCCCGAGCCCGGCGAGGCGACGATCCGCAAGGGCGTCGAGCTGCTCCGCAGGATTCGTCCGGATCTGATCGTTGCCGTCGGTGGCGGCTCGGTCATGGACGCTGCCAAGGCAATGCGGCTGCTCTATGAGCACCCGGAGGTGACGCTCGAGGACCTCACCCTGCCATTCCTGGACCCCCGCAAGCGCGTGGCCGAGTACCCCCGCGATACGCACACGGTCCAGCTCGTCGCCATCCCGACCACATCTGGCACCGGGTCGGAGGTCTCGCCTGCTGCCGTGATCACCGTTGGCCGGCGCAAGGAGACCCTGGTCGACTACTGCCTCGTCCCTGACATGGCCATTGTCGACCCGATGTTGACGCTGTCCATGCCTGAGTCGGTGACCTCGGACAGCGGGGTCGACGCGCTCACGCACGCCCTGGAGGCGGCCGTGTCCATCTTCGCCTCGCCATACACCGATGCGTTCTGCGTCCAGGCGGCCAACCTGATCTTCGACGCGCTGCCGAAGGTTCACGCCGACCCTGCGGACCTTTCGGCACGCACGGACATGGCCAATGCGGCGACGCTCGCCGGGCTGGCCTTCTCCAACGCCTTCGTCGGCACCAACCACGCGCTGGCCCACGCAGTGGGCGCACGGTTCGGGCTCGCCCATGGCCGCGCGAACGGCATCTTCCTGCCCCATGTGCTTCGCTACAACGCGTCCCTGCCGACCAAGTTCATGCCCGCCCCCGGCTACTCCTCCTACATCGCCCCCGACAAGTACGCCCAGCTGGGCCGGGTCATCTTTGGTGGACGTACCCCGGAAGAGAGCAGGCGGCGTCTGTTCACGGCGGTCGAGAACCTCTTGGACACGCTGGGTATGCCGAGAACGCTGAGGGCCACAGGGGTCGAGGAGGCGGCGTTTCTCGACGCCCTGCCGGAGCTGGCCATGGCCGTCTTCCAGGACTTGAGCAACCGGACCAACCCCCGGATGCCGCTCGTCTCCGAGCTGACCGCGCTGCTGCGGCAGGGCTTCTACGGGGAGTAGCGCAGAGCGAGCGTGCCGGTGAGGTGACCAGGTCGTGCGCCGGGCGAGGGGGACCAACGGCTCTAGCGACTCAGCGAGCTTGAACACAGACTGAAGCGATCGTCGACGGGCAAGGAGGATCGTCGTGACCGCCGAGTTGCCGGGCCAACAGCCCGAGATGCCATCGTCTCGCTGGGTCGACCTGAGTGGCCCTGTTCACTATGTCGACTATGGCGGCCCTG
>DAITND010000344.1:0-2888 GCA_036834825.1 Dermatophilaceae bacterium | reverse complement strand
GATGCCGCCCGTCGCCTCGTGCCACTGGACACGCGTCATCTCGACCGGGTCACCACTGCGGGTCATCTCAGCTCATCGGCCCAGATGTACGCCGTGGCCTGCGACGTCGCCCGGGCCGCCGGTGCTGGGGTCAGCGGTGGCGGCAGCGGTGAACGTGGCCGGGCCCGTCAGCTGATGGCCGACACGGTGGCCCTGGCGCAGTCGTGTGCGCTGGACCTGCGCACCGACATCGGCATCGGCTCGGTGCACCTGCCCGAGCCGTCGGCGCTCGGGATTGCCGCCGGTGAGAGCCCCCAGGAGATTTTGGCTGCTCGCTGTCGGGGGGCCATCGCCACGAGATACGGGGGAGCAGGGGACGCCGAGCTGTCAGCGGTGGCATCGCGACTCGAGGACGAGCTTCGCGTCATCGCCGAGCTCGGCTATCCGACCTACTTCATGACGGTGGCTGCAGTGTGCGACCTGATCCGTGATCTCGGTGTGCGGGTGGCGGCACGAGGTTCGGGTGCCGGCAGCCTGGTGAACTACCTGCTTGGCATCAGCGGAGTGGAGCCGATGCGTCATGGCCTGCTCATGGAGCGGTTCTGCTCACCGCTGCGCGCCCAGCTTCCCGATATCGACGTCGACGTGGAGTCAGCCCGGCGGACCGAGATCTACGAGCACGTTCTGGAACGCTTCGGTGGGGACCGGGTCACCTGTGTATCGATGATGGACACCTACCGGGCGCGTCACGCGATCAGGGACGTGGGCGCCGCACTGGGGTTGCCGCCGGGCGAGATCGACGTCATCGCCAAGGCCTTCCCGCATATTCGGGCCCGCGATGTCCGGGGCGCCCTCGACGAGCTGCCCGAACTGCGCGCCAGCGGCCTGGCTGCCCCTCGCCTGCGTGTTCTCTTCGACCTCGTGGAGCGACTCGACGGTCTGCCCAGACACATCGCCGTGCATCCCTGCGGCGTGATCCTGTCCAACAAGGAGCTGCTCGATCGCACTCCGGTGGAAGCCAGCTGGCTGGGGTTCCCGATGAGCCAGTTCGACAAGGACGATGTCGAGACCCTGGGCCTGCTCAAGCTCGACATCCTGGGCATCCGCATGCAGTCCGCGATGGCACACGCTGTCGATGAGGTGGCCCGGGTCGACGGCATCAGCATCGACCTCGACGACCGGGCTCAGGTCACTCTTGAGGATGACCGGGCGTTCCGGCTGATCCGGTCCACGCACACGTTGGGATGCTTCCAGATCGAGAGTCCTGGTCAGCGTGAGCTGATCGGCAAGTTTGGGCCGGAGACCTTCGAGGACCTCATCATCGACATCTCGCTGTTTCGTCCCGGCCCGGTCAAGTCCGACATGATCACCCCGTTCCTGTTGGCCCGTCAGCACTGGCGTTCGCCGGAGTACCTTCACCCCAGCCTTGAACCAGCGCTGAAGGAAACCCAGGGTGTCGTGGTCTTCCACGAACAGGTGCTCAAGATCGTTGCCGAGACCACCGGCGTCACCCTGGCCCAGGCAGACGAGGTGCGCAGGGCACTCGGATCTCCTCAAGGTCAACTAGACGTTGAAGCCTGGTGGCGACCTGCGGCGGCGGCCAGGGGCTACGAGCCAGCCACGGTCGACCGGATCTGGGAGGTTCTCAAGGCGTTCGCATCCTTCGGCTTCTGCAAGGCTCACGCGGCAGCCTTCGCGTTGCCCACCTACCAGTCGGCGTGGCTCAAGGCTCATCATCCGGCCGCCTTCCTGTCCGGTGTGCTCACCCACGACCCGGGCATGTACCCCAAACGGCTGATCCTGGACGACGCACGCAACCTGGGCATCACGATCCTGGGGCTGGACGTCAACGCCTCGGGTGAGAGCTACCGGGTGGAACGGGTCACGCCGTGGGCTCAAGGAGGCTGCGGCAGCGGCGTGGCTGACACGGTCTCCGTTGAACAGCAGCCGTTCGCCGACCTTCCCGATGGGCGGGCTTATGGCATCCGGCTGTCCCTGGCCGACGTCAAGGGCATCAGCGACGCCGAGGTTCAGCGCATTGTGGCCGGCCAGCCGTACGTCACCCTCGCCGACTTCTGGCATCGAGCCCAGGTCAGTCGCCCGGTGGTCGAGCGGCTGGTCATGGCCGGGGGATTCGACTCGCTCTACGGGCTCAGCGCCACCATGGGGGCCTCCCGTGGAAGCGGTACGACTGGGCGGCGTGGCCGGGTGACCCGACGCGACCTCCTGCTGCATGTGGCCGAGCTCGACCGGTGGTCTCGTTCGGTGCGCCGATCCGGTCGCAGGGTGGCAGCTCGTACGTCCAGGTCCATGGCCGCCAGTGTTGCCGCGGCTACTCGCGAGGTAACACTGGCACGAGCAACTGGCCCAGAGGTGCGCGACGTGCGGCTTCTGGCGGCGGCTCAGTCCCAGGGGGGGCTGCCGGTCATGCCGGCCCGGGTGCAGCCCACCCAGCTCACTCTCGATCTGGGCGACACCCCCGAGCTCACCACGGCCACCGGTCTGCCCGAGATGACGGGGCCGGAGCGGGTTCGGGCCGAGCTGGACATCCTCGGTCTGGACGCCAGCGCCCACATCATGGACTTCTACGCCCCGATGTTGCAGGCGCTCGGAGTGACCCAGTCCGCCTCGCTGCTCGGACAACGAAGTCGATCCGAGCTGTGGGTCGCCGGGGTCAAGGTCGCCACACAGACGCCGCCGGTCCGCTCAGGTCGACGCGTGGTGTTCCTGACCCTTGACGACTCAACAGGCCCGGTTGACGCAACGTTCTTCGAGGATGTCCAAGGTCCTTATGCGGCAACAGTTTTCCACTCCTGGATGCTCCTGGTCCGCGGGATCCTGCGCCGCACCGGAGCCAAGGGGGTCTCCCTGCGCGCAACCGGGGCGTGGGAGCTGTCCGGGCTGTGGGA
>DAITND010000343.1:0-2898 GCA_036834825.1 Dermatophilaceae bacterium | reverse complement strand
CCCGATACCTTGTCCCTGCAGGTGTGGTTCGACCTGCGTGTGCGTGAAGACGATGAGCCGGTCCGCTTTCTGGTAGGCGGCGAAGCCGAGAGTCTAGTGAATACCCGCACCATTTCTTTGCCGAGACACCATTGAACCCCCGGCGTTCCGCTGTGGCGAGAAGCCCGGCCGGGCCGAGTTCGGCGTCTTCACCTGGCGACCATGCCTGGGCAACAGGTCAACATGAAGGCATCTGCAGGAGCGGGGAACCAGCAGGGACTGTGGGCCCGTTTCATCGCCAGACCAACACATGCAGAATGAGGCATGCCGAACGCACGCCGGAGCCAGGATTTCCCGCCCAACTACCCCGCCAGCTACGAGTCTGTCGTTCGGCTGAGCGACGGACGGCGGGTCGAGATCCGTCCGATCCTGCCGTCGGACGCGCCGGAGCTGGCCGAGGCGATTCGCACGGCCGATCCCGAGACGCTTCGTGCGCGCTTCCTGGGCGGGCCGCCGCAACTGAGCGAGGCCGTGCTAGACGAGCTGACACGGGTCGACTACGTCAGCCGTTTCGCACTGGTAGCCCGCAGCGGGGAGCGTGGTGTCGGCATCGCCCGTTACGGGACGTTGCCACCGACAGACGGTTCGCTGGTGGCAGACGTCGCTGTGGCCGTCGCGCCCGAATGGAGACGGGTCGGCCTGGCTACCGCGCTCATCGGATTGCTCGCGCGCCGCGCCCAGGAGTGCGGCATCACCGAATTCACCGCGCTGTTTCTCGCTGAAAACCGGCCGGTGACCGAGCTGGCGCATGAGGGACACGCACGCATGGTGATCGCTGAAGGCGTCGCGCAGCTTCACGCCGCGCTCACGACACCGCCCCAAGACTGGCCCAGCCACAATCGATCCGAATAGCGCTGCTGCTGGCAGCCCTTTCCATCCAAAACAGGGGCTTTTTGCCCTAGTCCGCGGACCGGTTGACGTGCGATCTTGGAAATGCCGGATTCTCGAGGTCCGTCGTGACCGGTCTGTCGAGGTGTGAGATGGATGAGTTCAGCGTGCCGCCCAGCTATGTGGCAAGCCTGCAGGAGAACCTGACCGACGACGTCTTTGGTCATGCCCAGCGCTGGCCGGAGCATCCAGGTTTCTCTCGTCGGGTGGCAGACCGCTGGGTTCCGGTGACCTACCGGGAAACCGCAGAGCAGGTCACCAGGCTGGCGGCCGGGCTCATCGCCTCCGGCGTGCAGGTGGGCGACAGGATCGCGCTATTCTCGCGCACCCGATTCGAGTGGATGTTGTGCGACTTCGCGATCTGGACCGCCGGTGGCGTTACGGTCCCCGTCTACGAGACCTCCTCGGCTGAACAGGTCGAGTGGATCCTCGCCGACTCAGGAGCGGTCGCAGCGTTCGTCGAGACCCAGGAGCACGCCAACACGGTCGCTGAGCTGCCCGTCAGCCCGCCGGAGCTGCGCGAGGTGTGGGTCCTCGACTCCGGCGATATCGACCGGCTCGTATCCGCTGGCCGCGACGTCTCCGCGGAGACGGTCATGGAACGCCGCCATGCCGTCACGAGCAACTCGCTGGCCACCATCATCTACACCTCCGGCACAACCGGACGGCCCAAGGGCTGTGCGATCACGCACGCCAACCTCCTGGCCGAGGTGCGCAACGTCACTGCGGCCGAGGGCATCCAGGAGCTGGTGTTCAACGAACAGACCAGGACGCTGCATTTCCTCCCCCTGGCCCATATCCTGGCGCGGTCCATCCAACTCGCGGCGGTGCACAACCGGGTTCACATGGCGCACACCCGCGACATCAAGAACATCGTCTCGCAGCTGGTCGAGTTCCAGCCGACTGTGGTGCTCTCGGTGCCGCGCGTGTTCGAGCGCATCTACAACACCGCGCAGCACAAGGCCGCCACAGAGGGCAAAGGGCGCATCTTCGACCTCGCCGACGCCACGGCGACGGCCTACAGCGAGTCCCTGGACACCGGCGGCCCTGGTCTGTTGCTGAGGCTCCGGCATGCGATCTTCGACCGGCTGGTCTACTCCAAGCTGCGTGCCGCGCTCGGCGGCGACGTCCGGTGGTCGGTCAGTGGTGGTGCTCCGCTCGGCGCTCGGCTCGGCCACTTCTTCCGCGGCATCGGCATCAACGTGCTCGAGGGCTACGGGCTCACCGAGACCTGCGCCGGAGTGACACTCAACCTGCCGAACAGACAGCGCATAGGCACTGTCGGACGCCCGATCCCCGGATGCACGATTCGCATCGCGGCCGACGGCGAGGTGCTCATCAAGGGTGGCAACGTCTTCCCTGGTTACTGGCACAACGACGAGGCGACCCTGGAGGTGTTCGACGAGGATGGCTGGTTCCACAGTGGTGACCTCGGCGCGCTCGACGAAGATGGCTACCTCACGATCACCGGCCGCAAGAAGGACGTCCTGGTCACCTCCTCGGGCAAGAATGTGGCCCCGATGGTGCTCGAGGACAGGCTGCGGGCGCACTGGCTGATCAGCCAGTGCGTCGTGGTCGGCGACCGGCGTCCGTTCATCGGCGCCCTGGTCACCATCGATGCGGAGGCGTTCACGCCATGGAAGGTGGAGACCGGCAAGGCGGCGAATGCCAGCGTGGCCGACCTTCACGAGGATCCGGACTTGCTGGCCGCCCTCCAGTTCGCAGTGGACGACGCGAACAAGGCGGTGTCGGCGGCGGAGGCGATCAAGAAGATCCGGGTACTGCCCGTCGACTTCACAGAGGAAACAGGAGAGCTCACACCCACCCTCAAGGTGAAGCGCCATGTCGTCCTGAAGACGTTCGGTGCCGACGTGGAGGTGCTCTACCGTCGATAGGGTCCTTAGGGTGCTAGGTCGAGGCCGTCCCGGTCGAGTTGAGTCTGGCTGCCGTTTGGATGATGGCATCACTAGT
>DAITND010000342.1:0-2899 GCA_036834825.1 Dermatophilaceae bacterium | reverse complement strand
TTGGATGAGATCTTCCCCGGACACCAGACCGCGCCCGAGGACTACGCGTGGTGACGCGCGTGGCCACCCCGGGGCATAACGGGGTGATCGAGGAGGCAATAATGCCGGAGCAGGTCGCCTCTGCAAACATCGGCGTTGTTGGATTGGCGGTGATGGGCTCGAATCTCGCGCGCAACCTGGCCAGCCGCGAGGGCAACACCGTTGCCGTATATAACCGCACCTACGCCCGCGCTGTGGCGCTCATCACCGAGCACCCCGAAGCCGGATTCGTGGCATCCGAACACATCGAAGACTTCGTGGCCTCCCTCGCCAAGCCGCGCACTGCCATCATCATGGTGCAGGCCGGCAAGGGCACGGATGCCGTCATCGACCAGCTCGCGGAGCTCTTCGAGGAAGGCGACATCATCGTCGACGGCGGCAACGCCAACTTCCACGACACGATCCGCCGCGAGAAGGATCTGCGTGAGAAGGGCCTGCACTTCGTCGGCACCGGGATCTCCGGCGGTGAGGAGGGCGCCCTGAAGGGCCCGAGCATCATGCCGGGCGGGTCGGCGGGGTCGTACAAGACGGTCGGGCCGATTTTCGAGTCCATCGCTGCGGTCGTGGACGGTGGGCCGTGCGTGACCCACGTTGGAACCGACGGCGCCGGGCACTTCGTCAAGATGGTGCACAACGGCATTGAGTACGCCGACATGCAGCTCATCGCCGAGGCCTACGACCTGCTGCGCAAGGTGGGCGGCCACTCCCCCACGGCCATAGCGGACGTGTTCACCGAGTGGAACTCCGGCGACCTGGAAAGCTACCTGATCGAGATCACAGCCGAGGTGCTGCGTCAGGTCGACGCGAAGACCGGCAAGCCGTTCGTCGACATCGTGCTCGATGAAGCAGGCTCCAAAGGCACCGGCGTGTGGACCGTGCAAAACGCGCTCGACCTCGGCGTTCCCGTCGGCGGTATCGCCGAGGCCGTCTTCGCCCGCTCAGTCTCAAGCCACCCCGAACAGCGCGGCCCCGTGCACGCCATGGTCGACGCCCACCCCGAGATTTCCATCGTCGGCGACACCTTCGATGACGACGTTCGTGCCGCGCTCTACGCATCGAAGGTCGTCGCCTACGCGCAGGGCTTCGACATCATCATCGCCGGCGCCAAGCAGTACGACTGGACCATCGACAAGGGCGCCATCGCCACGATCTGGCGCGGCGGCTGCATCATCCGCGCACAGTTCCTGAACCGGATCGTCGACGCGTATGCCAACGACCCGTCGATTCCAACCCTGCTGGTCGATCCATACTTCGCCAAGGCCGTCGCCGACGGCGAGGCGGCATGGCGCCGCATCGTCTCGGCAGCGGCGCTGTCGGGCATCCCGGTTCCGGGTTTCTCGTCAGCGCTTAGCTATTTCGACTCGCTGGCCAGCGAACGGCTTCCTGCCGCGCTCGTACAGGGCCAGCGCGACTTCTTCGGTGCGCACACCTACAAGCGTGTGGACGAGCCCGGCACCTTCCACACGCTGTGGAGCGGCGACCGCAGCGAAATTGAGACCGAAAGCTCAAGCCACTGACCGACCACGATGTTCGGCTCTAACATGCAGCCCGGCCGCTTCTGCGATCGGGCTGCACCGGCTGCGGCGCGGGCATGACCGGAGTCCTGACCGGATTCGCGATCATCGCGTTCGTCGTACTCGTGGGCTACCTGGTCAGTCGATTCGACGTCGCCGGCCCCAACGCCCAATACGTGCTCAATCGGCTCGCGTTCTTCGTCGCCACCCCGGCGTTGCTTTTTCACACGCTGGCGGATGCGAACGTTCACCTACTCTTTTCGTCCCTGCTGCTGGTTGCCGTCCTCAGTGCGGCTGCGGTCGTGCTCGTCTATCTCGCGGTTGCCACACTCATTTTCAAACGGCCGGTCGCCCAGACGGTGATCGGGGCGCTGGCCTCCGGATATGTCAACGCCAACAACATCGGCCTGCCCGTCGCGGTCTACGTGCTGGGCGCCCCGTCGTACGTCGCCCCAGTCCTGTTATTCCAGTTGCTGATCTTCGCCCCGGTGGCCCTGACCGTGCTGGACCTCACTACGGGCGCTCGCCAGTCAGTCCGCACGATCCTGCTGCAGCCACTGCGCAACCCGATGATCATTGCCTCGGCCGTCGGGGTCGTGATCGCCGCGACCGGCTGGCATCCTCCTGACGCGGTCATGGAACCGTTTCACCTGATCGGCGGCGCGGCCGTGCCCCTCGTGCTAATGGCATTCGGAATGTCACTGCACGGAGCCGTACCGCTGAAGGCCGGCTCCGGACGCCGGGACGTCATCCTGGCCTCAGCCCTCAAGGTGGCCGTCATGCCCATCATCGCCTGGCTGCTGGCACGGTTCGTCTTCGGCTTTTCCGGCCACGATCTCTTCGTCATCGTGATCCTCGCCGCGCTGCCCACAGCCCAGAACGTCTTCAACTTCGCCAGTCGTTACGAGCGCGGGATCGTTCTCGCCCGCGACGCCGTGCTCGTTTCGAGCGTCGCCGCAATCCCGGCCATGGTGATCATCGCCGCGCTGCTTGCCTGAACCGGGAACACCCACTCGTCGAAATTGGCCTGCACGTGCTCGGGGCTGGGCAAGCATTTCATGGTGCCCATCAGCCAGCACTTCACCAGCGAGAACACCCGGTGGACCGCCGGCAGCACCTCATGCACCTGCAGCCCTGAGGCAGGCCGAGGTGCCCGTGTGCTGGTAGCGGTCCCGCGTGGCCCGAGGATAGGCCGACCAGCCATCGGTGATCACGAGGCCGCCCGGCTCCAGGACTCCGGACATAGGTGATCTGGTCGCTGGCTTTGGAGCCGTTTGACCTGGCCTTTTACCGCTCGACGACTTGCTTTCATCCCCATAAAGAGCTATAATTAATGCGAGATAATG
>DAITND010000341.1:0-2907 GCA_036834825.1 Dermatophilaceae bacterium | reverse complement strand
TAAGGAGTAACAGTCATGACCCTCGTAAAGGACATCCGAAAGACCGTCACCGACACCACCCCCGTCTACGCCGTGGTAGGCGTCACCGACCTGGCCGTCGAGAGGCTGCGCGACGCCCGTTCGCACGCAACCGCCGTTCGCCTGGATCTCGACATCAGCGCAATGCAGCACAAGGCCCTCAAGCGTTTCGAGAAAGTCACCGAGCAGGCTCAGCAGATTCCCGCACAGTTCCGGAATCAGACTTTCGAGGCCGCAGGCAGGGCGCGGGAGACCTACTCCGGGCTTGCAATACGCGGAGAGAAGCTGGTCAAGCGCATCCGCAACCAGAAGTCCACCAAGGACTTGTTTGCCCAAGCTGGCAGCACCATGTCCCTCGGCAAGGGCGCGGTCACGACCGTCCGTAACGCTGCACGCGACACCCAGCGTGCCGCCATGGTGACGTTGGCCGCTGGTCGCCGCGAGGCCGGCTCCGTCGCCGCATCCGTCCAGGACGACGTCAGGGCCACCGGTCGCACGGCCACCAAGACCCCTGCCAAGACCCCCACCGTCGTCCAGGGCACCGGCACTACCGCCAAGAAGAGCACCGCCTCGGCGGAGCGCGCGACCAGGTCCGTTGCAGCGGGCGCTCGCAAGTCGGCCTCCACGGCGACCAGGACCGTCACGCCCAAGGCTGACAGCTGATTGCACCGACAGCTGCCTTTTTCGGCAGCTGAACAGTGACCGGCACGGCCGGTGTCGATCTCTCGGCACCGGCCGCGCCGCCGCTGAAGCAGGCCGCACTCGGAGCAGTAAGATCGCCGCCGTGACCGAGCAGCGAGTATCCCTGTATGACGCGCCGGTGTTGGCCCATGTCGTCCGCTCTGGCTTCGTGGAGTCTGTGCATCACGGCAGCGTGGTGGCGTTGGACGCTCACGGTTCGACGTTGCTGGCGGTCGGGGATGTCGCCGGTCCGATGTTCCCCCGTTCGTCCAGCAAACCCATCCAGGCGCTGGCCATGCTGCGCGCGGGTCTGGACCTTGACGGCGAGCTGCTCGCGCTCGCGGCCGGGAGCCACTCGGGGGAGTCGTTTCACCTTGAGGGAGTCCAGCGGATCCTCGCGGGGGCTGGTCTGGGCGAGCAGGACCTGCAGAACACCCCCGACTTCCCCTACGAAGAGCTGGCGCGCAATGCCTGGATCGCCTCGGGGCGTGAGCCAACCTCGCTCGCGCAGAACTGTTCCGGCAAGCACTCGGCCATGCTCGCTACCTGTGTGGCCGCGGGCTGGGATACCGCGACCTACCTCGAGCTGCTGCATCCGTTGCAGCAGCTCATAGCGCAAACACTTGCCGACCTCTCCGAAGAGGCCGTGGCGGCCACCGGTGTTGATGGCTGTGGTGCCCCGGTCATGGCCGTGTCCTTGACCGGCTTGGCGCGAGCATTCTCCCGCTTTGCCGTTGCTCCCGAGGGCACCGATGAGGCCCGGGTAGCGGCCGCGATACGTGCGTATCCGCAGTGGCTGGGCGGGACAGGACGTGACGTCACCTCACTCATCCGCGGCGTGCCCGGCCTGATCGCCAAGGATGGCGCGGAGTCGGTCTATGCCGTGGGGCTGGCCGACGGTCGTGCGGTGGCCCTCAAGATCGCCGATGGCGGGCAGCGTGCCCGGCCCGTCGTGATGGCAGCGGTGTTGAGGCGGCTGGGGATCGATGCCGAGGTTCTCGACGATCTGACAAATGCCCCGGTGCTCGGCCACGGGCGGCGGGTCGGGTCGATTGACGCGGTCGGGATCTGAGCGCGAGCGTTGTGAACGTCGACTTCTGATCCTGCTTTGGCCACTACGCTGAGAGCATGTTCGACATCTTCGGGAGTTTCAACTTGGTCATCGGGATCGTGTTGGGGGGCGGTGCTGTGGTCCTGTCGGTGTTCGGTCTCGTTGATGCCCTGCGGTGCCGTCCTGACGCGTTCATCGCCGCGGGCAAAAGGACTAAGAACTTCTGGCTGGCGATACTCGTGGTCTGTGTCGCCCTGAGCTTGTTCAATTTCCCCTCGCCGTTCCAGCTGCCGTGGATCGTTGCTGTGGTCGGCGCGGGCGTCTATGCCGCGGACGTACGCCCCGCCCTGCGCAAGGTGCTGGGTCGCGGGTCCTCAGGTGATGGTCCGAGCCGCTGGTGACCCCTCGTCCAGCCGGCCGCAAGACGTCGCTGCTGGAGGGTCCGGGCGGGTTACTCGAGTTTGTCACCACTGGATCAGGTTTGCGTACAACGGTTTTCGCACATGGCCTCACCGGTTCGATCGAGACGACTCGACTGTTTGGGTCTGGGGTCAGGGGTAGTCGTACCTTTATGCCGACCTTGGGATTATGCCGACCTTTCCGCGTTGTCCCTGGCCAGGTGGGGTGAGGGGCCTGAAGTTGCCGGCATAATCAGAGGCCTTCCAGGAAGGCCAACATGGCATCGGACGCGTGGTAGCGGCCGGGTCTGGTGGTGGGTGGCGTGATCCGGGCGATGGCTCGTTCCTTCAGGGTCATGTCGGCATGAATGTAGATCTGCTCCGTGGAAACCTGCTCGTGGCCTTTTCTGGGGATGAACTTGTACGTCACGGGTCCTGACCTTCGGTTTCGTGCGGCGCGCAGGTGTGCGCCACGGGCTGGCATGGCCCGGGAGTGTGTTCGTCCCCTTGGTCAGTGTCGTTCCCGGTTGAGCCTGCCGATGAGCTCACGGTTGATCTGGCGGGCGGCGTCGAGTTCTTCGGTGCGCCGGGCGAGTTCCTCGCCGGTCTCGAACAGCGCTTGTTCGACTTCGGCTAGTCGCCCGTTGGCGGCGCTCGCGTCGATGGTCGCGCGGTCGAGCCCGGCGAGCACGTCTTGACCGAGTTGTTGGCCGAGCCGTCGGCGTAGGGCGCCGAGTTCGGTGGTCAGCCGGTGGTTGG
>DAITND010000340.1:0-2911 GCA_036834825.1 Dermatophilaceae bacterium | reverse complement strand
ATCACGGTCAGCGCATGCGTACCGAGGCGGCGGCGACTGCGGCGCTTGCCTGATCTGAGGTGGTGCTGATGCACGATGCTCGACCCTTCATTGGGGGATCCGATTTGACGTTGATTCAACGAGGGGACAAGGCAGAAGTTACGTCGGCTACCCGAAGCTGAACATTGAATGAACGCTTCTCTTTCTGTGGGCAAATCGCCCGATCCTGGTCTGAGGCCGACATAACCAGTGGTTAGGGTTCCCCAAATGACTCTGACCAGGCGCGCATTCTTGGGAACGACTGCTTTGATGGGGGCGACAGGCATCGTGGCCGGTGGCACCTTCGCGGCGCGCAACGCACTAGCCGCCGGGGCGGCCGTTACCGGGCTTCCCGCACCGTCGGCTTCGGGCATCGACCACGTCGTGGTGGTCATGATGGAGAACCGGTCCTTCGACCATTTCCTGGGTTGGCTGCCGGGCGCCAACGGGAAACAGGCAGGCCTGACCTACGTCGACCGTTCCGGCGTCGCGCGCCCGACGCACCACATGACTAGCTTCAGCTCCTGCGGGCATACCGACCCGGATCACTCGTACGAGGGTGGCCGGATCCAGCTGAACAATGGCCGGGTCGACGGATGGCTGAAGGCCGGTGAGGACGATCTGCTCCCGGTCGGGTATTACCAGCAGCCTGACCTCGCGTTCCTGGGGCAGGCCGGGCCGCGGTGGACGGTCTGCGACCAGTACTTCTCCGCCGTGATGGCGGAGACCTACCCGAACCGCTTTTACATGCATTCGGCGAAGACCGACCGGCTGCACAACTCGACGGCCACGGCGAGCATGCCGACGATCTGGGATCAGCTGGCGGCGGCGTCGTTGACCGGGCGGTACTACTTTTCAGACATCCCCTTCCTGGCGCTGTGGGGCACCAAGTACCTGCCCATCTCGCACCCATTCGCGACCTTCCTGTCCGACGCCGCCACGGGGCAACTGCCGCAGGTCAGCTTCATCGACCCCCGTTTCGAGGACGAAGGCTCCGGAACCTCCCAGGATGACCACCCGCACGCGGACATCCGCGCCGGTGAACAGTTTCTCAACCAGGTGTACCAAGCGGTCACCAGCAGCCCGAACTGGTCACGGACACTGCTGGTGATCAACTTCGACGAATGGGGCGGCTTCTATGACCACGTTGCGCCGGGCAGCGCCCCGGATGCGCGTCCTGACACCACCTTGCGCGGGTTCCGCGTTCCCGCCCTGGTCATCTCCCCACGGGCGCGTCGCGGGTTCGTGGCGCACAACACCTATGACCACACCTCTGTCCTGAAGACCATCCAATGGCGTTGGGGCCTTGGGGCAATGACCCCCAGAGACGCCGCGGCGCGCAACATCGCCGAGGTGTTGGACTTCACCACCCCGGCACAGACCAGCGCGCCGCAGTTCCTCGTTCCGCCGTTCGCTGCCGCCGCCTGCGTGCCCTCACCGGTCGCTGGACCTGAGGAGTCCGAATGGACCGCCCTGAGAACCAAAGCCAAGGCCGACGGATGGAGCCTGCCGTGAGGATTACCACCACAACCCCCGCGACCCGACGGGTGTTGCTAGCCGTGACCTCGATCGCACTGCTTCTGACTGTCGCGGCTGCCGCGCCGGCGATGAGCAGCCAGGCACGCACTGGTATCGCGGCATACGTGCCGCCCGTCAAGCACGTGTTCGTCATCAACCTCGAGAACAAGGGGTATGACCGGACCTGGGGCCCCGGGTCGGCGGCTCCGTATCTGGCCCAGACCCTGCGAGGCAAGGGCGTATTGCTGAACACGTACTACGGCACCGCCCACAACTCCCAGCCGAACTACATCGCGCAGATCTCCGGCCAGGGCCCGAACCCCCAGATGCAGGCCGACTGCCAGTTGTACTCCGCGTTCGCTGGGGCCGCCACTTCCCCGCCCGGACAAGCGGTCGGCAACGGGTGCGTGTTTCCCACCTCGGTGCCGGACCTGACCCGACAGCTGGAGTCCAAGAAGCTGTCGTGGAAGGGCTACATGGAGGACATGGCCACCCCGTGTCGCCACCCGGCGCTGAACGCGCAGGACCCGACCCAGTCCGCACAAGTCGGTGACCAGTACGCCATGCGTCACAACCCCTTCATGTACTTCGCGGCCATCACGGGCTCGCCGGGCTGTGCCCACAAGGTCGTCGACCTCACCCAGCTCAGCACGGACCTGGGCAAGGTCAGCACGACGCCCAACCTGAGCTACATCACCCCGAACCTGTGCCACGACGGCCACGACTCACCGTGCGTGGACGCCCAGCCCGGCGGCCTGGTCAGCGTCGACGCCTGGCTTAAGATCTGGGTGCCCAAGATTCTCAGCTCCCCGGCGTTCAAGACCGACGGCGCCCTGGTCATCACTGCGGACGAGTCCGACGGACCGCAGACAGACGCCACCGCGTGCTGCGGGGAAGGCCGAGGGCCGAACTCGCCGCTTCCCGGCATCGCCGGCTCGGGTGGGGGCCGGATCGGCGCGCTCGTGCTGTCCCGCTGGGTCAGCCCCAACACGTGGAGCACCACCTCCTACAACCACTACTCGCTGCTGGGCTCCCTCGAGGACATCTTCCGGCTGCCCTACCTGGGCTATGCCCAGACTCCCGGACTCCAAAGATTCGGCCTTGATGTGTACAACAGCGGCTGGAACTTGTCGTAGCCGAAGTTGCACGCATCGGTTGTGGGAGGGGCCGTGCAAGGCAGACATTCTCACGCGGCTCACGCGGCCGGGGCGTCTGACCTGGCCATCCGCCTGCCGTCGAGGTCAGCGGGCGCACCTGCGTAACCCAGGGCTGCTTCCCAGGTGGGGTAGCGCTTCCCCACCACCGGTGCATGCGCGCTGGAAGCCCGGCGAACCGCAGGCTCGCGACCACTGGTGTGTGGCGCACCGCTTCTAGG
>DAITND010000339.1:0-2915 GCA_036834825.1 Dermatophilaceae bacterium | reverse complement strand
GCACTGCATCGCAGCCAAGGCGGTCAACCTGCACGAGTGTGCCCAGCCGGCATACGAGGTCTATGCCAAGCAGGTCATCGCCAATGCCCGACAGCTGGCGGCTTCACTGGCGGACAAGGGCATCCGCCCGATCACCGGCGGTACGGATACCCACCTGTCACTGCACGACCTGCAGGGGGTCGGGGTGAGCGGCAAGGATGCCGAGGCGCGCGCGGATGCGGCCGGCATCGTGCTCAACAAGAACGCCATCCCCTTCGACCCGCAGCCTCCGAACACGGCCTCGGGCATCCGGGTCGGCACCCCCTCGGTGACCACCCAGGGCATGGGGACCGACGAGATGAAGGTCATCGCCGACCTCATTGCCCAGGCCGTGACCCAGACCGACGGAGATCCCGACCACCCCAAGTCCAAGGAGATACGCGCAGAGGTGACAGACCTCGTGGGCGCCTTCCCGGCATACCCTCGTTCGAGCAGCTGATTCACCGACTCCTTCGTTCTCGAGCTAGGCGCTGATCCATGCGGGAATACCTCCTGGTCTTTGTGGTGGCCGCAGTCATCACCTATGCCTCCACGCCGTTCGTGCGGTGGCTTGCCTTCGCGACCGGGGCGATCACGGCGGTGCGCGACCGCGATATCCACACCCATCCGATCCCTCGGCTTGGCGGGGTGGCGATGTTGCTCGGGTTCGTCGCCGCGCTGCTGGTAGCCAGGCGGCTGCCCTACCTGTCCCAGATCTTCCAGGGCGGCGAGATGGCCGGCGTGCTGATCGGGGCCATCATCGTGTGCGCCGTCGGGGTGCTGGACGACATCCGCGAGCTGGACTGGATGACGAAGCTGGCCGGCCAGATGCTCGCGGCGGGCGTGATGGCATTCCAGGGCGTACAGCTGCTGTCCCTGCCTCTGTTCGGTGTGACCGTCCTGCCAGCGTCGCTTCTGATCACCCTCACGATCTTTACCGTCATCATCTCGAGCAACGCGGTGAACTTCATCGACGGTCTGGACGGTCTGGCGGCCGGAGTGGTCGCGATAGCCGGGGTGGCATTCTTCAGCTACTCCTACCTCCTGTCGCGCAGCTACGACCCGCCGAACGTCTTCTCCTCCTCCACCTTCATCACTGCCGCGCTGGTGGGCTGCTGCGTCGGCTTCCTGCCGCACAACTTCCACCCGGCCCGGCTCTTCATGGGCGACTCAGGCTCTCTCATGCTGGGACTTCTGCTGGCGGCGGCGACGATCTCGATGACCGGCAACATCGACCCCAGTGCGCAGGTCGGAGTTACCCCCAACGTCGCGATCCTGCTTCCAGTCGTGCTTCCCCTGGCGATCTTGTCGCTACCCCTGCTGGATGTCCTGCTCGCGGTGGTGCGACGCACCCGTGCCGGACGCCGTCCCTGGCACCCGGACGCCGAGCACCTGCATCACCGGATGCTTCGGCTCGGTCACACCCATGTGCAGGCGGTACTGGTGCTGTACCTGTGGGCCGCTGTGGTCGCCCTTGGCGTGGTGTCCTTCGCCTTTGTCGACGGCTGGCTGCCCATCGTGGTCATCAGCCTTGTTGCCACCTCGGCCACGGCCCTGACGCTCTGGCTACCCCGGTGGATGCCCGTCCGACGCTTGTGATACCTTTCACAAGCGCTCGGGGGATGGTTTCGGCGTGGCTGAGAAAGATGCAGAGGCGTGGCTGAGGACGATGCAGACGAGGTAGATCTCCACATGACCCAGAAGACATGAGCGCGGCGCAGGCTGCGGGGCCAGCCCCGGCTGCCCCGTTCGCGGCGATGTTTCGCGCCACGGTGATTCCGATGGTTGCCACCACTCCGTTCATCGTGGCGGCGTTCTGGGTCACCCGGGCGTCCCGTGGCGGGCTGGCTGCGCTGCTGGGGGTCGCCATCGCGGTGGCCTTCTTCGCCGGCGGTCTGTATGTCATGGGCCGGGTCACCAACGCGAACCCGGTGTCGGTTCTGGCCGGAGCCCTTGCCGTCTACCTCGGCCAGGTCATCTTCCTCGGCGTGGTTATTATCACCTTCTCGGGCGCACGCTGGCTGGATGGCAAAGCCTTCGGGCTTTCCATCCTGAGCGTTGCCCTGATCTGGCAGGTGTGCCAGGTGGTGGCCTTCATGAGGATGCGTCAACCCGTCTATGACCGGCCGGCCGACGAGCTCTTTGACGAGCCCGCAGACAAGCCTTCCCAGACGCAGTCCGCGTGACCAGCAGCGATGGAGGAGCACATGGACCAGCGCGAGGAGCCGTCGGGCGGGCCGCCGAACCCCGACGCGGGACACGCACGGCTCGAAGAGGCGCACATGTGGAACGTCGTGTCCTACCTCATTTCGGGTCCGGTGATGTTCGCCGGCATCGGCTGGGCGCTGGATCGCTGGCTGGGGACCTCTTTCCTTGTCCCGTTCGGGATCCTGGCAGGGATGGCCGTGTCGCTGTACCTGGTCTGGGTCCGGTACGGTACGCAGCAGTGACGTCCGTTGGGCGCACTGGAGTCGGTCGCGCCATGCCCGGGCACGAAGCGAGCTCCGCTGTCTTGGCGGCCTCCCGCACCGGTTCGATGTACCTGATCGAGGAGACCCTTTGAGTCTGAACGTGCTGGTCAGCCTGGCCACGGCCGGCGGCGGCGGCTTCCAGACGCCGACCGCCGCAGATTTCTATCAGCCGCTGTGGTTCGACGGTCCCCTGGCGATCACCCGACCGGCCGTCCTGCTGCTGCTGTCGGTGGGCCTGATCGCCTTGTGGCTGGTCGTCACGACCAGGCGAGCGGCGATCGTCCCGAGCAAGGGACAGTGGGTCACCGAGGGCTTGTACGGCTTTGTTCGCAACGGTGTGGCCCGGGACATCATCGGCAGCAAGGACTTCTTGCGCTTCGTGCCGCTGCTGTTCTCGATGTTCGTGCTGATCCTGGTCAACAACCT
>DAITND010000338.1:0-2920 GCA_036834825.1 Dermatophilaceae bacterium | reverse complement strand
CGGTCCTACCAGGGGATCGGTCTACGGAACGTCATTCAGTCCTGAGCCCGCTGCAGATGAATCTTTCGTCCGCCGGCACCGATCTGTTGAAAGCCAAGGCGCGCCAGCGGCTCGACACCAGGGCGCCCACCTGCCAGCGAGCGTTGAATCAACATCGCACTTCTGGATGTCTATGGTCCATGGTACTGACGGTCAAAAACGAGTTACATCCATAAGAAGGACAATCGCAATGGCTGTCCCGCTCCCAGCACCCACACTGATGGTCAGCATGCGCAGGTGGTGGGCCCTTGCGGGGATCACGCTGGGCGTGCTCGCGGTCGGCCTGGACGTCACCGTCCTCAGCGTGGCTCTGCCCACTCTCGCCACCTCGCTCAAAGCCTCGGAGTCGGACCTCCAGTGGTTCACCTCCGCCTACGCCGTAGCGCTCGCTGCGGCGATGCTGCCCGCCGGCGTTCTCGGCGACCGATTCGGCCGCAAGAAGATGATGCTGGGCGCCTTGGTCGTGTTCGGGGCTGCCTCGATCGCCTGCTCCTACTCCCCCACCCCTGGCGTCTTCATCGCCTCCAGAAACCCTACTCGGAGTTGCTGCAGCCGCCATCGTGGTCATGGCTCTATCGACCACCAAGGTGCTCTTCACAGAGAAGGAGCTACCGCGTGCAATTGGCATATGGGCCGCAGCGAACTTCCTGGCCCTGCCCTTCGAACCGATCTTCGAAGGGTGGCTCCTCGCGCCCCGTAGAACACTGAGTCCCATCCCAGCCATCTGACTACGGGGTTGCACGAACGCAGGTTGGGCGAGCCCGGGAGGACCTTTGGCCCTGGGATGCTATGGGTCGGTGAGCAACGCTGACACCGGAAAGGATTGAGAT
The DNA here is from genome assembly GCA_036834825.1 of Dermatophilaceae bacterium. GTDB lineage: Bacteria > Actinomycetota > Actinomycetes > Actinomycetales > Dermatophilaceae > UBA4719. The sequence continues at coordinate 2,051 of DAITND010000338.1, read as the reverse complement.
GTCGATTCTTGTTGTGTATGCCAGTAAGCACGGTTCCACCGGTGAGATCGCCCAGCGGATCGCGGAGAGTCTCCGGGCGGCGGGACAACATGCCGATGCTCGACCTGTTCAGGAGGTGGGCAATCTGGGCGGATACGAAGGGTTCGTCGTGGGGAGTGCCGTCTACTCGACGCATTGGCTGAAGGACGCGGCGACGTTCGTCAGGCGTAACCGGGACCTCTTGGCGCAAAAGCCGGTGTGGTTGTTCAGCAGCGGTCCACTCGGCACCGAAGCCATCGACGCCAAGGGAGTTGACCTGCGCAGGGCAGCCGAGCCAAAGGAGCTCTCCGAGTTACAGCAGGCCATCCACCCGCGAGAGCACCGCGTCTTCTTTGGTGCCCTTTATCCTGGCAGGCTCAGCTACGCCGAGTGGTTGTTGCGGAAGCTGCCGGCCGCCCAGGTGATGCTGCCCGAAGGTGACTTCCGGGACTGGGATGAGATCCAGCAGTGGGCTCAAGGAATCGCACAGGAACTGACGCAGCTGGGTGCTACCCACGAGAAGAAAGACTCTCGATGAGCTCACCACTGGCCGAACCTCCTGAGCAGACCTCCGCTGCCGCCAACCACGAGGCGCCGCAGCCGCAACTGCTCATGGATCAACTTCTGCGGCCTTACGACCTCGCCGTCATACACGCCCAGGTGTTCCGTGCACCGCCTGCTGTGTGTTAGCAGGCGGCTCAGGAACTCGACCTCTTCCAAGCCCCACTGGTCAGGACACTTCTCGACATCCGCGGACTGCCGCACCATCTCGCTGGAACACTGAGGGGACGCGGCAGGCCGCTACGTCGGCAACATCTCGGGGCACGTTCCGGCTGGAGGACATGACCTGCCTCGGGTGGATCATTCTCGGCGAGAACCCGGGTGTCGAGTTGGTAGTGGGCCAGGTGAGCCGTCCCTCGAAATCGGTGGCCACGTCGAGCGAAGCACCGGAAACGCAGGGGGAGTTCTCGAGCTTCAACCAGCCGGGCTTCGCCAAGATTGCCACCACACTCCGGATCGATCCCTACGGAATCGGTTCAACAATCCTAACGATGCAGACCCGCGTCGCCCTCGCGGACCACGAGAGCCGGCGCAGGTTCCGACGCTACTGGCTGCTCGCCGGTCCCTTCAGCCACCTGATTCGCCGGATCGCTTTGCGACTGCTCGCCACCAAGCTTCGCCGGTCGGCTCCCAACAGACCAAAGGACGCTGGAACCGGATGGTGAAACCCAGGGACGCAGGGACGTCACCGACGGCGGGCACCGCCAGGCCAGATCCGTCGTGGAGTCTGCTCTACCGGATCGGCGGTGTGTCCGCTTGGATCGTCGTGGGGATGACGGTTGCCGCCATCGTGCTCTACGCCGCCACACCGGCTCCGCCGACCGCGGGTGGGATGGCCACGCTGAACTACATTGCCGAGCACCGGACGCTCTACATCGTCCAGCAGCAACTCTGGCTGGTGCCGGGCGTTTTCGCCGTGCTCACCTACCTTGCCCTTTATCCGGCCCTGAAACACCTGGACAGGAGTCTCTCGGCGCTGGGTGCCGTGGTCGGGGGCAGCGCTTGGGCGCTCACCTTGGCCATCCCGACGTCGAGCACCGGAGCTCCCGCACTGGTCTATCTGAGTGACCAGTTCAAGGCCACAGCAGATCCCGTCCGACGCGCCAGCTTCGTTGCGGCCGCCGAGACGCTGATCGCCCAGAATCGCACCCCGGCCGTCGTGAACATCTTGTTGGCCGTTGGCCTGCTCGTCGTCTCCGTCGTGATGCTCAAAGGCGTCTTCCCCACGGCCGTGGCCTACCTGGGCATCGCCGCCGGCGTCCTCGGCATTGCCAGCGAGGCGCTGAGGTTCGTGATCGAGGGCGGAGACGGTGTCTGCGGGGTGTTAATGACGGTATGGAGCCGACGGCAACGCCAGTAGCTTCACATCGGCTGCGGCGCCGCGTTCGGGAGTGTCCGGCAAACGGTGTATGCGGCACGTCCGTGCCAGGTCGTGGGCGTCAACTCGGGGCACCGACGGCTTCAGTGAACTG
>DAITND010000337.1:0-2920 GCA_036834825.1 Dermatophilaceae bacterium | reverse complement strand
CGGGTCGGGCTGAGCGCCGGGGCGAAGATCGTGCATGTTGCGGCGGGGCCGATGACCACCGCGCAGGTGGGCGCGCTGAGGGCCAGCCGGCCCGACGTCATCCTGCTGGTTGGCGGGACCGATGGCGGCAACGCAGAGGTGTTGCTGCACAACGGTTCGCGGCTGGCCAAAGCCCGGCTGGGCGCCCCGGTCGTGGTCGCCGGCAACGTCGAGGCCCGCGCCGAGGTGGCGCTCGCGCTGGAGTCCACCGGGCGGCGTTTCATCCTCACCGACAACGTGCTCCCGCAGATCGGGGTGATAAGCCCGGACGGCGCCCGCGCGGCCATCCGCCAGATGTTCCTGCGCCACGTCATCGGGGGCAAGCACCTGTCCAGGGGCCCCCAGTTCGCGTCGATGGTCCGGGCGGCCACCCCTGACGCGATGCTGCGCGGCGTCGAGACGCTCGCCGCCGCGACCGACGGGGATGTCCTGGTCTTCGACATCGGCGGAGCCACCACCGACGTCTATTCGGTGATCAGTCCCGAGGGTGAGGATGCCACGCTCCGTAAGGAGGTCGTTGCCCCGCTCTGGCATGCCCGAACCGTCGAGGGTGATCTGGGGATGCGATGGAACGCCCGTGGTGTCGCGGCGGCGGCAACGGTGGAGCATCTGTTGTCCGGCGGTGACTGGGCTGACAGCGTTGACATCGAGTCGCTGCAGAACTGGGCGGCGGCCGTCGAGGCCGACCCGGCATACCTGCCGCAGACCGATGGCGAGGTCGGGCTCGACCTGACCCTGGCGCGGGTGGCCGCCCTCACCGCGGTACGTCGCCACGCTCGCCCGCCGCGCCCTGGCGACACAGCCCGTCCACTGGCACGGCTTGCCCATGTCATCGGCTCCGGCGGGGTGCTGCGGCACAGCCCAGAAGCCCTGCAGGACAAGGTATTGCGAGCCGTCACCAGCGACGTGGGCGGCGGTTGGAAGGTGCCGGCGCAGGCCAGCACCACGGTTGACTCGGCATACCTGCTCTTTGCCGCCGGGCTGTTGGCCGACGCTGAAGGTCACGGCAGTGAGGTGGCGGCCAGGGTGGCTGCTCGCGTCCTGTCTTCGGACCCAGCTGAGCGACGGTAGCCTGCACGCATGGCATCAACGTCGCTGCCCGTCTCCGTTGACGATGTGCTCGCTGCGCAGGATCTGCTCAGCGCAATCATCCGTCCCACCCCGCTGGAGTCCAGCCAGGCCCTGTCGGATCGGGTGGGGGCTGAGGTCCTCCTCAAGTGCGAGAACCTGCAACGCGCCGGGTCTTTCAAGATCCGCGGCGCCTACACCCGCATGTCTCGCCTCAGTGACGAGGAGAAGGCTCGCGGTGTCGTGGCTGCGAGCGCCGGAAACCACGCTCAGGGTGTGGCGCTCGCGGCCAAGCTGCTTGGCATCAGGTCGACCGTGTTCATGCCACTGGGCGCGCCGATCCCCAAGCTGATGGCGACCCGAGGGTACGGCGCCGAGGTCGAGCAGCTCGGTACCAGCATCGACGAGTGCCTGGTGCGGGCACGACAGTTCGAGACCGAGACGGGCGCGGTTCTGATCCATCCGTTCGACCACCCCGACATCGTGGCGGGTCAGGGAACCTGCGGCCTGGAGATTCTCCAGCAGTGCCCCGACGTCAGGACCATTGTGGTCAGCGCGGGAGGTGGCGGACTGCTGGCCGGTATCGCGACTGCGGTCAAGGCCACGCGGCCCGACGTGCGCGTCATCGGGGTGCAGGCAGAAGGGGCCGCGGCCTACCCGCAGTCCCTGGCCGCCGGTCATCCGGTGCCGCTGGCCACGATGGCCACCATGGCCGATGGCATCGCGGTCGGTTGTCCAGGTGAGGTGCCCTACGCCATCGTGCGTGAGCTTGTCGACTCCATCGAGACGGTGAGCGAGGACACGCTGTCGCGTGCCGTGCTGTTCCTGCTGGAGCGGGCCAAACAGCTCGTCGAACCGGCGGGCGCCGCAGCCGTCGCACGACTGCTGGACGCCGGCAAGGGTGTTCATGACGGGCCGGTCGTGGCTGTTCTGTCCGGGGGCAACATCGACCCGCTGCTCCTGCTGCGGATCATCCGCCACGGTCTGGCCATTGCGGGGCGGTACCTGCAGTTCCGGGTGCGGGTCCCTGACAGTCCGGGCTCGCTGGCGGGCCTGCTGGCCGACCTGGCCGGCGCCGAAGCGAACGTCGTGCATATCGAGCACGTTCGCATGAGTGCCACGTTGCCGGTTGACGAGGTCGAGATCGCGGTGCAGCTCGAGGCCAAGGGCACGGCACACTGCGAGGAGCTGCTGAGGACCCTGCGCGAAAAGGGATACGCGCCGACCTTCGGCTGAGTCGCCGCCAGTAGCCGGCGCCACCCGCCCGGCAGGTTCCAACGTTGCTCTGTTCTTCGGGCCATGGTCTGGATCATTGTCGGAATCTCGTGAAAGAGTCTGCCTGTGACGGACGCAGTAAGAGCCCGGGGGCTGGTCAAGCACTATGGCCAGGTCAAGGCCCTGGATGGCATAGATGTGAGCGTGCCGACCGGTTCGGTTCTGGGCCTGTTGGGTCCCAACGGTGCGGGCAAGACCACTGCCGTACGTATCCTGGCGACCCTGTTGAAGCCGGACTCCGGCACTGCCGAGGTGGCTGGCGTCGACGTGCTCAAGAACGCTAGGGAGGTTCGGCGACGCATCGGGCTGAGTGGACAGTATGCCGCCGTCGATGAGTACCTCACGGGTTTCGAGAACCTTGACATGATCGGCCGGCTCTACCATCTCGGTCGCCGGGCGAGCCGCGAACGCGCGCGCGAGCTGCTGGCTCAGTTCCGCCTGGACGATGCCGGCGACCGGATGGCCAAGACGTACTCGGGCGGCATGCGACGGCGCCTGGACCTGGCGGGCGCTCTGGTGGCCGACCCGCCGGTGCTCT
>DAITND010000336.1:0-2937 GCA_036834825.1 Dermatophilaceae bacterium | reverse complement strand
CTAACACAGATCGCGGCGAGAGTCGCGTTGGCCTTGTCATCGCCGAACAGACCCAGATCACTGAGGTCGGAGACGGCTGCGGCGACGGAGCACTCGAGTGCTGCCGAGCTGGAGAGCCCGGCGCCCAGTGGCACCTGGCCGTCGAGCATCAGGTCAAGCCCGCTCACCTCGTGGCCGGCGTCCTTCAGGGCCCAGAGGACACCGGCTGCATATCCGCCCCACCCCTGCGGGTTGCCAGCCCTCACGTCATCGAGCTCCAGCTCGTAGTGCTCCGACGACTGCAGCGATCGCAACCTCAGGACGTGGTCTGCGCGCAGCCGCACCGCGGCATACGTTCGGTGCGGGAGGGCAATCGGCAGGCACAGGCCGGCGTTGTAGTCGGTGTGTTCGCCAATGAGGTTGACCCGTCCCGGCGCGGACCAGACACCGGAGGGCTCTGAGCCGAATGCCTCCGAAAAAGACTGCGCGACGGTGGTTTCGGCGGCGGGCAACTCAGCCCACCTCGCACAGCCGGGCTGCCACGGCCTCGGGCGAGACGTCGTTGATCCAGGCGCCGACACCTGACTCTGAGCCCGCGAGGTACTTCAGCCGGCCCGGCGCCCGAAGGACTGACATGACTTGCAGGTGCAGCCGGGAGACGTCACGCCCCTGGCGAACCGGTGCCTGGTGCCAGCCAGCGATGTAGGGCAGGGCGATCGGGGCGCCGTCCGGCCTTTCGTAGTAGCGGTCGAGGCGGCGCAGCAGGTCGAGATAGACCTCGGCAAGCTCGTCGCGTTCGTCGTTGTCCAGGGCGACCAGGTCAGGGACGTCGCGGTTCGGGGCCAGGTGCACCTCGACCGGCCACCGGGCGGCATACGGGACATAGGCAGTCCAGGCGGTTCCCTTGATGACCACGCGCGAACCGGCATCCAGCTCAGCGGCAAGCAGATCGGCGCCTAGCAGGCGACCGGTGCGCTGATGGTGCTCGGTGGCCGCTCGCAGCAACGACGCGGTGCGGACGGGCACGAACGGGTAGGCATAGATCTGTCCGTGCGGGTGGTGCAGGGTGACGCCGATCTCCTGGCCGCGGTTCTCGAAGGGGAACACGTGCTCGACGGCCTCGAGCGCGGACAGCTCGCGGGTGCGGTCGGCCCAGACGTCCACGACAGTCCGGGCCCGTTCCGGCGACAGAGACGAGAAGCTGGCGCCATGGTCGCTGGTGAAGCAGATGACCTCGCAGCGGCCTACGGCGGGAGCACTCGCCAGCAGTGGGTTCCCGCAAGGCCCAGCAGCCGTGGATCCGCCAGCGGAAGACCCGGCAGCGGAGGACCCGGCAGCGGTGGGTCCGCAGGCAAAGGCAGGAAAGCGATTCTCGAAGACGACCACGTCATACTCGTGGGCCGGGATCTCTGACGGAATCGTGCCACCGCCGCTCGGGCACAGGGGGCACTCGTCTGTCGGGGGCAGGAACGTGCGGTTCTGGCGGTGGTCGGCGATGGAGACCCAGTCGCCGGTCAGCGCGTCCAGACGCATCGTCCCAGCCGTCCTGCGTTCATCCAGGGGGCGCTCGTCGACGGCCTCGCGGCGTGTGGCGCCACTGAGATAGGGCTCGGAGTCGTCGAAGTAGATGAGCTCGCGGCCATCGGCCAAGGTCGTGGAGGTGCGGCGAACCCTCGGCGAGTCTTCGGGGTGCCCTGTCATAAGCCTTTGACCTTCCTGGGTCTGCTGTCCGCCTCGAGGTCAAGTGGCTGGGCCACGATGACCTGACCGACGTGCTCGCTGAGTATCCGCCGCGCCTCGGCAGCGAGCCCTGCGTTGGTCACCAGCACATCGACCTGGTCAAGAGTGGCGAACGTCGACAGGCCGATGACGCCCCACTTGCTGTTGTCGGCCACCACGATGACACGTCGGGCGGTCGCGATGAGCGCTCGGTTGGTGGCGGCCTCGATGAGGTTCGGCGTGGTCAGGCCGGCGACGTGGTCAAAGCCGTGCACACCGAGAATGAGCGTGTCGACGTGCAGCGAGCCCAACGTGGCGTCGGCTACCGGGCCGGCCAGCGCGTCCGAGGGGGTGCGCACCCCGCCGGTCAGGACAACGGTCAGGTGCTCGCGCTGGGCGTTGTGCAGCAGATCGGCCACCCTCGGAGAGTTCGTCACCACGGTCAGTTCAGGGACATTGAGCAGCTCCTGCGCCACGGCATACGTCGTGGTGCCGGCCGAGATGGCGATCGATGAACCCGGGGAGATCAGACCAGCCACCGCACGCGCGATGGCGGACTTCGGCCCGGGGTTAAGCCCGGACTTCACGTGGAATCCTGGTTCGTCCGCGCTTCGCCCGACAACCGCGGCGGCGCCGCCATGGACCTTCAGAACCAGACCGTTGCTGGCCAGCACCTCGATGTCGCGGCGCACCGTCATGTCGGAGACACCCAGGGTGCCGACCAGCTCGGACACGCGCACCCCGCCGATGCGGTCAACTTCCCGAAGGATCACTTCCTGTCGCTGTCGTGCCAGCACGCGGTCTCCCTTCATCTCTGTGAGGCCGCACCGCGTCAAAGGCTGCGGCCAGGTGTCAACCACCTCGCTCATCCGTCCCCTGCGCACTGAACCTCCCACCGTCATGTGGTAGAACCTAGCCCCCTGAAACCCAACAAAACAAAACATGACTCACCTATTGTCATCATCCGCCACTGCCGGATGCCCGCTGAGGCGAGGGAAAAGCCGCTCAACGAGGTGGCGTCAGCGATCAAGACCACCCAAAACGTGATCATATATGTCTTGAATTGTTTGAGGTTTGGCCCTACGTTCTTCGATACCCGCCGCATCCGCCCCGGCCATTCCCTCTGTGGAGGACTCATGAACGCGACTCCCGATCCGCTGGCTTCAATGAACTCAGTCAGCCGACGGACCATCCTTCAGGCCGTTGCGGCGGGGGCCGTGACCATACCGCTGCTCGCCG
>DAITND010000335.1:0-2938 GCA_036834825.1 Dermatophilaceae bacterium | reverse complement strand
GGCCGACCCGATTGCCGCGAAGTAGTACGGCGTCAATACTGTGAGCTTGGCCGCCCCCCGGCCGACGGCCCCCTCGGCCAGTCGCGTGCCCTGGTACTGCCAGCCTGCGCCTACGTGCCAGAAGGTCCGGTCGCTGCCCGAGCCTGGGCCGGCGTCTCGCAACATCGAGCCGTTCCTCGTCAGTCCAGGGCGTGCAGGAGTGCGGGCATCACCCTCGGGAAAGCTCTGGCGACCGCGATCAGTTGGTCATGTAAGTCGGCGCTGAACAGGCCCGCCGTATGGCGTCGCGTCGATCACCAGCCCAGCGTCCCGGGCCCCCGCTTGAACGGGCCGACCACCCGTGAGGTGATCCAGCCCCCGTAGAAGCCACCCTCCTGGGGGCTCACACTCTCACCATCGACCTCGCAGCTCTCCATGGCGCCGGGGTAGAGGGCCACCTTGTCGCGAAGCTGCTCGTAGCCGGGCCGTGGCTCGGGGTAGTACCAGGCGGCACGTCGCGCGACGGCGTCGCCCACGCGCAGGTCGAAGTACCTCCCAACCCCCTTGAACTCGCACAGCGAGGAGCCGGGGGCCTTGACCAGCACCCCCTCGACGAAGGCCCCTCGGGGAAGGTAATACACGGGCGGATGGCTCGTCTCCAGAACCCTGACAGCGTCACGGCTGTCCGCGACGACCTGCCCACCGAACCGAACGACCACGCGCTCAGTGCTCGGCTCGACCCGAGGCGGGCGCGGGAAGTCCCAGACCGACTCCTGGCCGGAGCCGGGGACGATCCGAGTGGCCGGGACGGCGGCGGGACCAGGACGCATGTGGTGATGTGCCATTGCTCAGCCCCGTCCGGGCAGCAGCTGAAGCCCTCTGCGGCGGGCGGGATCGGCACCGGGTACCGGGTCGTTCTCTGCGGCGGCAGCTTTGCCGATAGTGATCAGTAGCCCCGCCACCATGGCTGCGACGAGCAGGAACCCGGCTCCGACCATGAAGGCCTGGGTGTAGCCGTGGGTCAGGGCGGCCTTCACCGGCGGTGGGAGCACCCGGTGGGAGGCAAGGTAGGTCGTGGTCGAGGCGGCGGCCACCGTGTTAAGCAGCGCAATGCCCAGCGACCCGCCCACCTGCTGGCTGGTGTTGATCAGGGCGCTGGCCACACCGGCGTCGTGTCCACCGATCGCGTGCAGCGCCGTGCTGGCGACCGGGATGAACACCAGGGCCAGCCCGACACTCATCATGATCATGGACGGCAGCACATGGGTGGCATACGAGCTGGTCGGGGTGAGCCGGCTCAGCAGGAGCAGCCCCGCGGCGGCCAGCAGCAACCCGGGCACCATCAGCGGGCGCGGCCCGACCTTGGGCAGCAGGTTGGCGGCCACCCCCGCAGTGAGGATGACGCCGGCGGAAAACGGCAGGAACGCGAAACCGGCCTGCAGCGGGGTGTACCCGTGAACCACCTGCAGGTACAGGCTGAGGAACAGGAACATCCCGAACAGGCCGATCCCGACGATCAGCTGGACCAGGTAGGACCCACCTCGGTTGCGGTCCAGGAGCACCCGCGTGGGCAGCAGCGGGTGCTGCGTTCGGGTCTCGATGACGAAGAAGCTGACCAGCAGCAGCGCTGCCGCGGCGAACCAGGCCAGCGTCGTGGGGTCGGTCCACCGGCTGGGGTCCCCGGCGGCCTTCGGCGCCGCCTGGGTGAACGCGTACACCAACGCGATGAGGCCACCGGTGACGGTGACAGCCCCGGGTATGTCGTAGCGGGTGTTCCCGCCGGCCTTGGACTCCTTGAGCTCTTTGAGCGCGCCGGCGACGGCGAGAAGCGCGATCGGCACGTTGACCAGCAGGCACCAGCGCCACGAGGCGTACTGCGTGAGCACCCCGCCCAGCAGCAGGCCGATCGCTGCACCGCCGCCGGCGATGGCGCCGTAGACACCGAACGCCTTCGCCCGCTCCTTAGGGTCGTGGAAGGTGACGGTGAGCAGGCTGAGGGCGGCCGGGACCAGGAAGGCACCAAAGCCGCCCTGCAGCGCCCGGGCGGCAAACAACAGGCCCTGGGTGGGGGCCAGCCCACCCAGGGCGCTGGCCCCGGCGAAGCCCAGCAGTCCGATGATGAACATGCGTTTGCGGCCGACGTAGTCTGCGACCCGGCCACCGAGCAGCAGCAGCCCGCCGAAAGCCAGGGTGTAGGCGGTAACCACCCACTGCTGGTTGGCGTCCGAGATGCCCAGGTCGGCCTTGGCCGAGGGCAGCGCCAGGTTCACGATCGACGAGTCGAGCACAACCATCAGCTGGGCAATGGCGATGACTCCCAGCGCGTACCAGCGCCTCGGATCCGGCACGACGACGGCAAGATCTGATGGCGGCCCATCGGAGTCCACGAGCACGGCGTTCGTTGTGTCAACTTCCTGCGAGCCCAGCGACATGCCGATACCCCTTCCCTGTTCGACGAATGTACGTCTAATGTCTGTCGAATGCTTGTCCAATCTGTCCAACATCGGGGATTGGGCTCAATATTCCCGTGCGCGGTGCGATCACGGCCATTGGGCGTGTCCGGCCGGAGTGGGCTGGACGGGGCGGGGGTGTCCGGACATGCTGAAGCCGTGAGACCTGCTGGCGAACGAGGCCAAGCCAAAAGCCGTGCCGCCTTCCCTGCGGTCGATGGTCGCACCCTTCTGGGGGCCAACGTGGTGCTGCCTGCCGACTTCCCGGCAGTGCGCACCCTGGCTGTGGTGGCGTTTCAGCGGGGCCAGCAGTCCCGGGTAGATCGCTGGATCGAACGCGCGGTCGCGGCCGGGGTGCCGCCGACAACCCGAGGTGCCACGGGATCCATCCCGGTCGCCGTCGTCGAGGTCCCCGTCCTGTCGACTCAGTGGCGGCCGGTGCGCCGCTTTATCGACGGCGGGATGACGGCAGGCATCGGTGACCCCGACGTGCTGGCCCGCACGATCAC
>DAITND010000334.1:0-2939 GCA_036834825.1 Dermatophilaceae bacterium | reverse complement strand
CCAAGACGGTTGCGAACTTCGTCGGACTCGCCAGAGGAACCCTGGACTACAAGGACGACGCTGGCCGAACGAGTCCGACGCCCTACTACGACGGTCTGACCTTCCACCGCGTCATCCCCGGCTTCATGATTCAGGGCGGGTGCCCCCAGGGCAGCGGCATGGGCGGCCCGGGCTACGCGTTCAACGATGAGATCAGCCCCGACAAGAACTTCAGCAAGCCCTACATCCTGGCCATGGCCAACGCCGGGACCCGCGGCGGTAAGGGCACCAACGGCTCGCAGTTCTTCATCACCACGGGCCCGACGCCGCATCTGCAGGGCAAGCACACCATCTTTGGTGAGGTTGCCGACCAGCCCAGCCGCGACGTTGTGGACAAGATCAGCGCTGTCCGCACCGGCGGCGGCGACAAGCCGGTCGAGCCCGTCGTCATCAACTCCGTCGCCGTCGATGAGAGCTGAGCTTTCCTCTTTCGCAATGGTTCTCTGATGATTGGTGAGCGTCTGGCATGAGTGAGCCCGCGCCATATCAGGCGGAGCCTGTCTGCCCACGGCACCTTGATCGGGTGTCGTATGTGCGCTGCCAGCGCTGCGGCCGACCGACGTGTCCTGAGTGTCAGCAGCCGGCCGCGGTCGGCATCCAGTGTGTCGACTGCGTCCGCGAGGGCCAGAAGAGCATGCGTATGCCCCGCACACAGTTCGGTGCCAAGGTCACCCAGGATGGGCGGCCGGTAGTCACCCTGACGATCATCGTCATCTGCGTAGCCGTATGGCTCCTGCAGGAGGCATCCCCTCAGGTGACCGTCAAGCTCGCGTTCGTGCCCATGCTCGGCGCCAGCGAGCCCTGGCGCTTCCTGACCGCCGCTTTTGCGCACTCACCCGGTCAGCTCCTGCACATCCTGTTCAACATGTATGCGCTGTGGATTCTTGGGCAGTATCTCGAGCCCATGTTAGGCCGGATCAGGTTCGCGGCTCTCTATCTGGTCAGCGCGTTGGGCGGATCCGTGGGCTTTCTGTTGCTGGCTTCGCCGCCGGTGAGTGTGGCAGGCGTGCCCAACAACAGTTGGATGACCCAGATGGTCGGCGCATCAGGGGCAGTCTTCGGGCTGTTCGGAGCCCTGATCGTGCTCAACCGCCATCTCGGCAGGTCGTCAGCTCCGATGTTCGCTGTGCTCGCGATCAATGCTGTGCTGGGCTTCGTCGTCCCGGGCATCGCCTGGCAGGCGCACCTTGGCGGCTTCCTCACGGGTGTGGCTGTGGCGGCGGTCATCACCGCCACGGCCCCACAGAATCGGCGAAGGCTTCAACTTCCGGCGCTGGTCGCAGTTCTGATACTGCTGGTCGTCGCGGCTACCGCCAAGTACGCCCTGGTCGACGACTCGATGCTGGGCTCCATTGTGGGCCTGAGCGTCTAGGTCCAGGGCTTCTGGTCAGTCCCTAGCCCGAATTACATGGCTGTTATTTATCCCCATTGGGGACAACGCCTGTGGATAAGTCACTGCGCCCGCGTGTCATCGGGCTGATTGTGCGTCGATTCGGTTTTTGAGCGCGTCGCCGGCAGGCTCACCTTCGCTCAGCCGCCGCAACACCTCAATGACTGGACCCACATCCACGCCGACGCTGGCGGCGTCGAGAACGAGGTAAAGCCGTTCCTCCACGACACGGACTGCGGCCTCCATCTCGCGACCGGCGCCGGTCAGTGACAAGGTGATCTGCCGCCTGTCGTCCGCCGCGACGACACGCTCGACCAGGCCCCCACGCACCAGCCGGTCGACCAGCCGGCTCGGGCTCGTGCCGCTTTCGCATACGAGAAGCTCCCCGAGCCCGGTCAGGGACAACGGTCCGTGGTCGGCGAGGATTCGCAGGACCTCGGACTGTGACGGGGTGAGCCCGATCGCGCGTAGCTCCCGAGTGAGGCGGCGACTTCCCTCGCGCTGTGCCGCGAGCACAAGAAAGCGGATCAGTTCGGCCTGCCTCACGACACCAAGCTCGCTTCGAGTGACTTCCCGAGCAGTCGCGACGCCGCCGGATCATGGGCGGCCAGAATGACGAGATCGGGATAGATGTCCTTGAGCGCGTTGACTGCCTGCGTGGACTTCAGCAGACCGCGGCGCTTGCCGACCCCGGGCACGCGCCCGGCATTGAGTTTCTCAATGTCATAGGTCAGATCACCGACGAACAACATGGGAGCCATCCCCTCCTGTCGTAGCAGCAGAGAGAGTGAACCCGGAGTGTGCCCCGGGGTCGGCAGAAGCACCATGCTGCCATCCGCGAAAAGGTCGTGAGCAGCGCCGAACGGAGCGATCGCCGGGTCGTCCACAGGCGGCAACGTCACGTGGGTCCACCGCAGCCCGGGAAGCTTGATGTGCTGCTCGAGCAGGCCCTTCACCTCCGCGCACGCCTTGTCGAGCCCTGCCCACTCCCTCTCACTGACCAGGATCTCCGCATTGCCCAGCTCGGCAAGGCCCCCGATGTGATCCTGGTGAAGATGGGAGAGCACGACCTTGCGCACCTGGCTTGGCTCGTAACCGATCTCGCGCAATCGTTCGGTCAGCGTCTCTGCCGGCCGGATCGCGAATCGTGCCAACCGGGCGTAGAGATGGCCGGTGAGACCCGTCGGGAAATAGTGCGGATCGGTCACCGAGTCCCGATCTTGCCCGGTGTCGAACAGCACTAGGCCCTGCTCGTGCTCGATCACATACACGTTGATCGGGCGCGGCGCCGTCCACCGCCGTGAGGTCAGCAGCCACCAGATCAGCGGCGAGCCCGTTGAATCTACGTGTTGCGGCCTGATCCGCACCGTCCCGGTGCTCACCACGGACACTGTACTTATTGGTCCCATGCCAAGCTCCCAGTCAGATGATACGACATACATGTCGTGTCATCATAACTCCTCATCGCACTCCACGCCAATGCCGCAGGCTCCGGTCCTCGTGTCTAGCC
>DAITND010000333.1:0-2948 GCA_036834825.1 Dermatophilaceae bacterium | reverse complement strand
GGGTCTGCGCGTGGTAGGCGTAGATCCCGCGGATGATCCCGGGCACCTGGTCGGGGGTGTAGTTGTTGGAGCTGTCGGTGTGGTGGACGAAACCGACCGAGATCTTGCCGTAGGACGGGCCCCACTGCATCAAAGACTCGTTGGCGCCCCACTGGGCCCGCGTGTAGATGGTGGGCTTGGCGGTGGCCGCCGATGCCCCGCCGGGTGCCTGCGCGACGTTGTCGGCGCTGGAGGTGCCCGGGTCGATGGCCTGGACCGATGCCGAGGTGGGGGCCTTTGCCTGGGTGGTCAGGGAACGCACCTCGTACTTGGAGGCGCCAGTGACGACATACGGGTCGGTCCCGGCGGTGGCGGTCCCGTCTCGGCCACCATCGATGACGGTCAGCTGCTGCCACTGGCTCCAGGTTGCCCCCGACAAGGTGCGGATCTGGAACTGGCCACCGGCCGCGACCCCGCCCTTGGGCCAGGTCACGCCCACCACAGTCACCGCCCCGGCCACGTCCTGGACCGGGGTCACCGCCGCAGCCCGGGCCGAGGCGACCGGATCCGGGGACCCGGGAGCAGACCCCACCGACCCGGTGGCGTCCCTGGCCGTCCGCAACGCAGCCACCGATGACGCCACAAAACCCACCCGGCGAACATGGCTGGCCACCGCGTGGGGGTGAGCCTGCGAGGAGACGACAGGGAAGCCGGTGACCATCGGCGCCACCGCCAGCACGCTGGCCATGGCGACAACCCGCCCCCGCCTGACCAGCAAACCCGCCTTGGAAGCCTGGCGGGGTTCCGAAACGGTATCCCTGTACCTCCGAGCCATCATCCGCATCCCAACGTGTTCAGGTCTGGCACGAGCGAGTAACAACCCGTAGGAGATCTCCCGCCAAGGAACAGTCGCACCTCCGGAAGATGTGCCCTGCCGCCGATCCAGGGCTGGTTTGCCTGACCAGCCCGCCTTGCCCGACCTTCGGGCCGCTGCTTAAACGCTGGCACCGGCTCGGGGACACCGCAGTTGGATCGCGCAGAAGTGGGCCAAACGGCCCACTCTTTCGACCGAACGACCGAGGTGAGCGACCGTGAATGGCCGAGGTGAAAGACGGCATGAATCTGAGCTTCAGCCGTGGTCAAAACGGTGCCCGGCCGGCTTCGAAGGACCGCGTTCAGTTCAGCTCAGTTCAGCGCAGTCCAGCTCAGTTCAGTTCAGCTCTTGCAGTCCCCGACGCGGTAGACGGTGGCGCTGGCGCCGTAACCGATCGGCGTCAGGCCTGGCGTGTCGTAGAGGTCGACCAGCCCCGAGTAGTCTCCCTGCCGTGTATCGGTCGGCCAGAACCGGTCGAAGTCGTCGATCACTACCCCCACCTTGAGGCGCTTGAGCGCGGCGCACACCGCGGGGTCGGTCGTGAAGGACTTGAAGTCCTGGGAGACCAGAGCGACATCCTTGGGCGGGTTGGAGGTGACGTGCGGGATGACCACCGCATGCCCTGACCAGATGGCGGAGAACTGAGCGCCGGTAAAGGGACTGCCAAGAACCGTTTCGCCGGCCGGGATCTGGCTGGCGAGCTTCTCATAGAGCACCTGCTCGTCGGGTGTGACCATGTGGTTCTTGAAGTTCAGGTTGGTGTAGCGATCCTGCAGGACAGCTGCCCCCTGGCCGATGCCCTGGTTGGGGTAGACGACAGCAGGAACCGCCATCATCGCCGCACAGGCGATGCCCAGCGCCCGGCGCGACGAGAGCGGGCGACCAAAGACTTCCGAGGAGACCCGGCCGACAAAGCGGCCCAGCGCATCTGCCCCGCTAGTGATACCGAGGGCGGCAAGCGGCACTGCCGTCATCGGAATCAACGCGGCGAGCCGCTGGGCGTCGTTGTAGAAGAACCCGGTCAGCTCCCGAGCCACCCAGGTCGACGAACCGGCACACAGCATGTACAGGACGACCAGGAAGACGTGACTCACCAGCAACCAGCGCAGCCGGGGAACCCTGAGCAACCGGTAGAAGCCCCACAACGTCGCGATACCGAAAGCCCAGTGCGCCTTGGTGATCACAGTCGAGAGGGTCAGCGCCTCGCCCATCGCCTGGTCCATCGACATGACCGCTACCCACTTGAAGTTGCGCACCTGGGTCAGCTGTGGGGCCAGGCTCATGGCCGCCCACAGGCCTGCGGCAGCCAACCAAGCCAGGAGGAGCCACAGCAGGGAACGGCGCAGCTGGCGCGGCCCTTGCGCGCGGCTCGAGGCAACCAGCCGCACCGAAAGCATCAGCGCGCCGATGACAGCCCAGATTCCCAGGGCGAACACCGCGCTGGGGTGGGCAAAGCCCAACCCCACGCACCCCAGGAATCCCACGGACAGGACTGTCCACCAGTTCAGCCCCGGCCCCAGAGCCACACCGCGCTGGACCGCCGCAGCCTCGACATCATCCAGGGTTGCGCCATCAGCAGTGACACCTGCGGAACTGATGTCGTCCTGGGCGTGGGGGGATCTCGGCATCAGGCGGAGCACCATCAACGTCAATGCGATCGCGGCCGGCAGGGCCGCGTACGACAACACGTTCGGCCACAGAATCCCGTAGCTCAACATCAGGTACGGAAACAAGGTGATCGCCCCGCAGCACAAGCCCAACGCCAAGATGGTGAGCTGGCGAGCGTGCGGCAGGATGCGCGAGCTCAGCCACACCATCGACAACGGCCAGACAACACCGCCGATGGCGCAACCGACTGCGTTGGCCCCGACCGCGACATTGACGCCGGTGATAGAGCTGGTCAAGGCCGTCAGGTCGGCCCACAGTGGCGGGTACCACGCGTTGATTGCGGCGCCGGCGGACGCGCCGACGTGTCCCCCGTCAGGGAAACCGGAGCGCATGACCGACAGCGCCGCGTTGTAGTGGAAACCTGCGTCGATTGTCTGCGACGGCAGATTGGGGTCGCGCACTCCAAAGACGAAGTTCGCGGCAACGA
>DAITND010000332.1:0-2951 GCA_036834825.1 Dermatophilaceae bacterium | reverse complement strand
CAAACTTCTACGCGCCGCATGAACCCCCGACGAACAAATGCGTCGCTGCACTAGTCATCGCGACACCCATCTGCTGATTGTTGCCATCACCGCAAGAACCAAAGGAACGTTCAGCGCGACGCCGTTCGTGCCTCACAAGCGGAGGGCCCGATCAACCGGTCAGGCTGAATGACTCCTTGCCTTTGAAGATCCTCCAGCAATAGATGACATCGCCCTCGCTACCTGTGAACAACGACGCTGGTTCCCCGCTCGCATCGTCCGGCGCCGCATCCGGACGCCGCATCTGTAAGGCAAGCGGGGATACTCCGCGGGCTGAGGGCTAGCCAGTGATACTCGGCTTGCCGTTCTCCAGGTGACCGACGAATCGCCGTGTGAACAGTGGATCGTTGTCGCACGTGACCATCAGGTCGTACCAGCCGTGACTACGGGCCAGCGGGTCAACGCGATGAGTGGCCTCGCCGTGAGCCTCAACCCGATAGGTCCGCGGCCGGTCGGTGGAGTAGTTCGCCGACACGACTGTGCAGGTCAGCGCCCGCGAGTCATGGTTGGTCAACTGAAGCCAGAGTCCGGGACGGCTGCAGTCCGCACCGTCGTAGTAGGCAGCTGCGACCACAAGATCCTTGCTCGCCGAGTTGGCATCGCCTGAGAACTCCCGCAGGAACCGGTTCGGCCCGATGACCGTCAGATCGTACTTGCCAGCGCCGAAGAGGGCACCGATGTCGATCGAGGCCGTCTGAGCGCTCGACAACCCATCCGACCGTTTGACCGGATCCACCGTGTACTGCCACGGTCCACCTTGGCGGTAGGTGTTGGCGTAGACCGCGAACTGGCTTGACTTGCTCACGTTCGCGCCCAGGTTCGACAGCGAGATCACGGCCTGGATCCCCCCAGCGAGCCCGAAGACGAGCGGTCCCAGGTTGGCGTTGGGCTGGTACGGCAGGCTCCGTGCCGGTTTGGCGCCGGCTTCCTGTATTGGCAGGGCGTTGCTCGTCGGCGTCGGCTTCGGAAGCGGACCGCAGGCGGCAGCCCCGATGACCGCGCTGGTGCCTGGCAGGGGCGGCAACCCGTGGATCGGCGCGCAGAAATCGAATGCGTTGGTCAGATCGCCGGTGACACTGCGCCGCCAGTCGCTGATGTCGCTGCACCGGGCTGGCTTGCCGATCGAGGCCGACCAGGTTTCCATGAACTGTATGACCGACGTGTGGTCAAAGACCTCCGAGCTGACCCAACCACCTCGTGTCCACGGCGAGACGATCACCATCGGCACCCGGAAACCGAGGCCGATCGGAGCGCCGAGGACGAACTCATCGGCAGTTCCGGCCGGTGGGATTGGTGGGGGAACGTGGTCAAAGAAGCCGTCGTTCTCGTCGTAATTGATGAACACAGCGGTCGAGTTGAGCACCTCGGGGTCCGCGTTGAGCGCCTCGAGTATGCCGTGCAAGTAGTGAGCCCCGTCGCTGGGCGGACCATCGGGATGTTCGGAGAACGCCTGGTTGGTGACCACCCACGACACCTGCGGCAGAGTCCCGGCAAGAACATCCTTACGCACGGCGCCGGCCAGCGCGTCAGCGTTGGAGAGCCCCGTGGTACTCACCGTTCCCATGCCTGCGTCGTAGAGTGCCGACCCCGGCTTGGCGTTGCTGAACTGGCTGAAGTACTGCAGGCCGTTGTCACCGTAGTTGTCGTTGGCGTCCTGGTATACCTTCCAGCTGATCCCGGCTGACTGCAGCGTCTCGGCATACGTCGTCCACTTCAGGCCCGACTCGTCACCGCCGTTGTAGGCCGGTCCACCCGCTGTGCCACGCGGGTCGATCATGCCACTCCACAGGTAGGTGCGGTTGGGCCCGGTCGCACTAAGAGCCGAGCAGTGGTACGCATCGCAGATCGTATATGCATCGGCTAGGGCGTAGTGAAAGGGAATGTCTGACCGATCTAAATAACCCAGCGAACGGATCCCCTTTGCGGTGTACCAGCCGTCGAGCTGGCCCTGGTTCCAGGCAGCGTGCTGGTCGCCCCAGGAATGGGCTACCCCACTATTGCATTGAGCAAGGGTCTCTGGGTCAGTGCCGTCCGTACCCGTGCTGGCACGAAGTGGCCACGGATATTGGGTTCCACTGCCGACTGGCTGATTGAACACCGAATGACCCGAGGAAAGCTTGATGGTCGAGCGATCCCCGAAGCCGCGGACTCCCCTGAGCGAGCCGAAGTAATGATCGAAGGATCGGTTTTCCTGCATCAGGACAACGATGTGCTTGACATCGCTGAGCCGTCCCTTGGCGCCCTGTCCAAGTTGATGGTGGGCGGGCAGAGCCTGCGCGACAGCCGATGGTAGCGCGGCGCCCAATGCGGCGGCCCCACCCACTGCCGCGGCTGCACCCAGAAATCCGCGGCGCGTTAGTTCAGACAACTGATTACCTCCGGTGAGTAATGGCGTACACAGCGAAAGTAGAGACCGGTTCCGACGCGAGTTGAAAGGAAACGTGAACGTCAGATGGCCTGGCGATCACGTTGAGGCGGCGATCTGCCAGTGAGGCTGCGCCTCTGACCGCCGAGGTGCGGGCTGGCTTGGCGTGTCGGGTGGGAGTCAACCTGTTGGTATGGCTGCATCGTTGACGGTGAATGAGCTTCTCGATGGTCACGTGGCCCTGGATGTCGAGTGCCTGGACCGGGTCTATCTCAACGGCTACGTGCCGAATCTTCAGGTCGCCGGCCAGGTGGTGTCGTTCATGACTGCGCATCTGGGTTATCCGATTCCCTCGCCGGCGATCATGGAGAAGATGGGCACCGCGTTCCGCCGGTCGGTCAGGTCGTTCGTCGACGCCAACCAGGTCCCGGTCGTGCGGTTCGCCAAGGGTGACCGCAAGGGTGACGTCATGGCTCGTTACGTGGCCGCGCAAGCAGCTACCGGTCGGTCGGGGGTGGCGGCGATCGGGGTGGCGCAGGAGTACCAG
>DAITND010000331.1:0-2954 GCA_036834825.1 Dermatophilaceae bacterium | reverse complement strand
TACTGCTCGAACAGCTCGGTCTTGGCGGCGCGGTCACCCACGACATGTTCCAGTGATCATTGGAATACTGTAGCATTACCGATCTTGCCATTCCCCAACCACGGAAGCCGGTGCAGAACCCTGATGAGCGACGTCCCCGTCATTCCCCTGGTCGACATCGGCCGGACCGACGTCGCCGTCCTGGACCGTGGCCCCGCCGACTGGATGCGGCAGGCAGCCGGGGGCGGCTTGGAGACCGGGCGATGAAAGGAACCGGCACTGCCATCACGCTGGGCCTGCGACAGAACATCGCTCAGTTCATGCTGCTCGTTGCCGTCAACGCTCTGGTCGGCGGCACCCTCGGCCAGGAGCGCACGGTCCTGCCATTGCTGGCTGACCAGGTTTTCCATCTGAATCTGTACACGAGCGCACTGACCTACATCCTGGCCTTCGGTCTGGCCAAGGCCGCCACCAATTACTTTGCCGGTACCTTCTCCGACCGGTACGGGCGCAAACCCGTGCTGGTCGCCGGCTGGCTGATCGCCATTCCCGTGCCCCTGCTGCTCATCCTCGGACCGTCCTGGGGGTGGATCGTCGCGGCCAACGTCATCCTCGGCATCAGCCAGGGACTGACCTGGTCCACCACCGTGATGATGAAGATGGACCTCGTCGGCCCGAGCCGGCGTGGACTGGCCATGGGCTTCAACGAAGCCGCGGGATACCTCGGCGTCGCCGGAACAGCCCTAGCCACCGGCTACATTGCCGCCAACCACGGGCTGCGCCCCGGCCCCTTCCTGCTCGGCGCCGCCTTCATCGCCCTCGGGCTGGGACTGTCCGTGCTTTTCGTGCGGGAAACGCACCACCACGCGAAGGTCGAGGCGGCGAACCACGTTTCCGTACACGCCCACGCCGTCTCAACCCTCAGCAACCGGCAGGTGTTCACCCTCACCAGCTTCCGGGACAAGTCACTGTCTTCGGTCAGCCAGGCAGGTCTGGTCAACAACCTCAACGACGGCCTGGCCTGGGGACTGTTCCCGATCCTGTTTGCCACGGCCGGGCTGAGCATCCAACGCATCGGCATCCTGGCTGCCGTCTATCCGGCAGTCTGGGGCGCCGGCCAGCTCATCACCGGAGGTCTCTCCGACCGAATCGGCCGCAAATGGTTGATCGTCGGCGGGATGATCACGCAGGCAGCGGCACTGGGAATGGTCGCTTTCGGACACAGCTTCGGGGTCTGGCTCACCGCTGCCATCCTGCTCGGGGCCGGAACGGCCATGGTCTACCCAACACTGCTGGCAGCTATCGGCGACGTCGCCCACCCCCAATGGCGCGCCCGGTCCGTCGGCATCTACCGCCTGTGGCGCGACGGTGGCTTCGCCGTCGGCGCGCTGCTGTCCGGACTTCTCGCGGACGCCTTTGGCATCCCGGCCGCCGTCGCCGTCGTCGGCGCCCTCACAGCGGCATCCGGACTCGTTGTTGCCGCACGGATGCGCGGCACTGACCACCTTCGGGCGGTGCGACCGGTCGAGCCGAGCGTCGCGTGAGCGCAAACCTCCTGCCGGCCTGACGTCGCGGGTTTGTTGTCCCCGCCCCTCCACTCGGGGACGTTGCAGCCATCAGTCCACATTCACCCAATCAATAGATCGAATCAGGAGTAGAACCCATGAAATCCAACAATATTGATCTGACGGTCCTTGCCGGTGTCCTTGAACGAGGACGGCAGGACCCCGCGGCCCTCAAAATGGTCAAGCGAGTCGAAGGCACGTGGAATTTCGCTCAGGGGGCACCTGCCTTCACGGCAACCGTGGCCCACGGCACGCAGACATCCACGTTGCACGTCGACATCGCCCCCGGGTTCGGAGGCGCTGGACTGGCACCTGACCCCCTGCAGTACATGCTGCTCGGACTCGGTTCCTGCTACGCGGCAACCGTCGTCACCATCGCGGCCCTCGAAGGCATCGAGATATCTGACTTGCAGGTCATCGCCGAGAGCCATGCTGACATGTCCCGCGTCTATGACATCGCCGACAACCCGCTCATGGAACGGGTGTCCGTCATCGTGAAAGTCACCGCGGACGTCGACGATGACACGCTCAGCCGGTGGCAGCAGGCCGCTCGGGATAAGTGTCCCTTCGCCTACACCGTCATAAATGCGGTTCCACTAGAGACTCACATCGAACGCGCATAAGAAGGTCCAGGGGACTGCCTCGGGACTGCCCCCAGTTTGGTTGGCTCTCAGGCAAACTCGGGCAGTCCCGACGTCTGAAGTCACAGATCTGGTTTTGACTCGATGGTTCTTGAAATCCTTCGTTCTCGAGAAGATTCGCCCGCCCGGGAATCGGCACCCGATGCGTTGCGCGAGGAAGGCGAGGTCGCACGTCGGGCCGCCAACCGAGCCGGCACCACGGTCCGCGCCATCGACGCCTACCCCAGCTACTTCACCATTGACCTCCAACGCAACAGCGCGGTCAGCGGCGTGTGCGTGCGTTCCATCGGGCAGTACTTCCGGGGCAAGGGCGGGAGCAAGATGGAGGCATGAAGCTCCAACTTCTCTACTTCGATGGGTGCCCCAACTGGCACGTGGCTGACGACCGACTGCAGGAGGCTCTCGAAGAACTTGGGAGCAGGGTCGAAGTCGAGCGCGTCTTGGTCTCCACGCAGGAAGAGGCGCAAGCGTGGAGCTTCCACGGCTCGCCCTCGGTCTTGGTCGATGGGGACGACCCCTTCGCGGAGCCGGGCGCTGACGTCGGCCTGTCGTGCCGGCTTTACCGCACGCCCGCCGGGCTTGCCGGGGCGCCAACCGTGGCGCAGTTGGTCGAGGTACTCGCCGGCCGGTGAGCGCCTCTTCGCTGCCCGGTCACCGGAACAGAGCAGGGGCAAGGAGCAGACCGCGGGCCGACTGTGGTCGAGGAGTACGACGGCGTTACCTGCGCGCCAAGATCGGCGCCGAACGCATCGAGACGATCCGCGGCATG
>DAITND010000330.1:0-2959 GCA_036834825.1 Dermatophilaceae bacterium | reverse complement strand
CGAAAAAACGGCTCTCCTTTCAAACGAGTGGTTCGGCCCGAGAGGCTACTTCATGACCTTGGGCGACTTCGAGCGGGTCGATCGGCTGTTGGGCCGCCCTGCGCCTCCAGTGGTGCGCATCTGGCCGTGACCCTGGGTGAGGATCATGTCTTCTACGGGAGGACGGTGGTCTCGTTGGACTCCGAGCCGCTCGAAGAAGAACTGCATGTGCGCGGAACGTATCACTCGTTTCTCCTCACACATGTCAACGCTGTCAGTCGTTGCCCGCGTGTGACGGCGTTCCGCGGCCCTTGATAGTCGTGTCAAATACGTCACCGTGATCACCGAGGGTGCTCGCCCAAAGTGGTGTGCGTGACCTGGCATGAGTGCTCCCCGAAGGTACGTGTGTAGGGGGATGACATGCCCGAGGTCTTGATTGAGATCCAGGGCCCCGAGAGAGGCCAAACAGGAACCTCGTTGAGTAGACAGCGGCCTGGACCTTGGTCACAATGCTCTTGCGCTGAGCCGCTTCTGATGCCTGGCTACTCTGGGAGTAGCCCGTTGTGCAGTGCGGTGGCCAGGCTCGGCGACAAGGGCAGCCGGGGGATGAGGGTCGCCTGCAACGCGTGGTAGACATCTGGTTTGCCCGACCAGATCTTCGCTGATGGCTGATTGAGCTCGTCAAGCTCGTGCCACCAAGATCCGCCGACCTCATCGCGCACTTTCTCATTGATGAAGTCCCACCATTGCTCGTAGAACTGGGCGAAGCGCTCATCCCCGGTGGCGCGGTAGAGGCTGGCGGCGGCGGCCGTGGCCTCAGCCGCGACCCAATGCATCCGGTGACGGACCACAGGCTTGCCGTCCCAGTCGGTGGTGTAGACGAACCCGGGCTGACCGTCAGCGGCCCAGCCGTCCTGAACCGCACGGTCAAACAACCGGATGGCATTGGTCAGTAGCCACTGCGGTGACTGGGCGCCGAGAGCGGCACGCAGGTTCAAGGCAAGACGTGACCACTCCAGGGCATGGCCCACCGTCGCGCCGAACGGCCGGAATGGGTCGTCAGGCAGCTCGATGTTGTAGTCAGGCTGCGGCTGCCACGTGGCATCGAAGTGTTCCACCAGGCGCCAGTTTGATTGCGGCGCTTCGGTATTCAGAACGCGTTCGGTGATCCGCAGTGCCCGGTCCCGCCATTTCGGGTCGCCCGTGACGTCGCTCGCAGCCAGGAAGGCTTCGACGGTGTGCATGTTGGCGTTGAGCCCGCGGTAGGGACTCAGCTCGGTGAACGTCTCGTCATAGGTGTCGAAGACCATGCCATCGTTCTCCGACCACATTCGGGTGTCCATGACCTCGAGCGCCTCATCGAGTAGTTGAGGGGCCAGCGGATGCCCGCTCTTGGTTGCGCTGGACGCGGCGAGCACGACGAAGGCGTGACTGTAGGTCTGTTTGCTGCGGTCGATGGGACCGGCTGCACCCACGGTTGAGTACCACCCGCCGTTGACCTGATCGTGCAAGGGTCCCAGCAGGGCGCGGAGCCCATGGTCAACCAGCTGAGCGTTTCCAGGACGCCCGAGCAGTTTCCCAAGGGCGAAGACGTGCGTCATCCGGCACGTGATCCAGAGCTCCACGGGCCGCTGCAGTTGCGGCCTGCCACAGTCGTCCAGCCAGGCAAAACCGCCGTTGGGGTGACGTGCCGCCCGCGCGAAGTCGAGGAGCCGGTCCCCCTCCCGCTGCAGCCATCTGCGCTGCCCCGGTTGGATCTGCCAGGACATCGGGGCCTCCCTGTCGGGCCAGTGATTCGCGCCGGTCACCACCGACTGCACGCCTTCACCTCGCCGGAGCCGCGCACGATGAGCCGGGTCGGCAGGACTTCGGTCTCCGGCGGCCCTCCATGCCCGGACAACCGGGCGAAGAGCCGCTCAGCGGCCCGATGCCCCAGTGCCTCCGCGTCGACGGCGATGACGGTCACTGGGGGGTCGACCAGATCAGCGAGGGCGAAGTCGTCAAACCCCACCAGAGCGATGGGGTCGCCACTGCGCCGGCGCAGCGCCCGCAGTACGCCAGCCGTGATGAGGTTGTTGCCGGCGAACAGCGCTGTCGGCGGGTCCTCGCCGCCCAGCATCGATAGGGCCTGTTCCTCGGCAGCCGCAGCGTCGTGAAGTCCCTGGCGAACCAGATCGGGGTCAGAATCCAAGCTGAGGGTGTGCACTGCCTGCTGATAGCCGCGCATCCGTTCCACGGCCGTGTAGATGTCCGGCTCATCGCCGAGGTAACCCCGATCCGCCGATGGCCGAAATGGGCAAGGTGGCGGACGCCCGCCAGGACGCCAGCGGTGTTATCGATGAGAACCGTGTCAGCGGATACCCCGATCCCCGGTCGGTCGACGAAGAGGAGCTGGACGCCGGCCGCCTTCTCGCGTTCGAGGAACGCGTTGGAGCCACCCGTCGGCACCACGATCAGTCCATCCACCCGGCGGCCGAGGAATGCAGTGAGGATTTCGCGCTCTCGTTCCTCACTCTCGTCTGAACTTCCGGACAGCACGAGGAAGCCGTGCCGGCGGGCGACCTCTCCCACAGCCCGGGCCAGCGTGGCGTAGAAGGGATTGGCCAGGTCCTCGGTGACCAGCCCGATGCTGGACGTGGTCATCTTGTACCTCAAGCTGCGCGCGATGTCGTTGCGGCGGAAGTTCACACTCGCCAGCGCCGCCTGTACACGCTCGGTGGTGGCTCTAGCGACGCCAGCCTCGCCGTTCACCACCCGCGAAACCGTCTTGAGGCTGACGCCGGCCAAGAGCGCGACATGTTCCATGGTGGGGCGAGTCGCGTCGTTGGGCGCTGAGCGCAGGTGTGTCGTCATCGTCATCGCAGGCAACAGCAAAATGACATCGTTGTCAATCCTTCGCGCGGACGCGTCAGAGGTTCAGATCGAGCCAGTCCTGCCACCGGCTGAAGGGACGATGGGACGGCCTCGGCGGGTCTTCGGC
>DAITND010000329.1:1300-2979 GCA_036834825.1 Dermatophilaceae bacterium | reverse complement strand
CACGGCGGGGTTGAGCTGCACCCGCGCCAGGTCGCTGGTGTACTGGCCGAGCTGGGTCGACCCGGTGCGACCGACCGCCGCTTCGGCAACCGCGGCGATCGAGGTGCCCAAGGTGAAGATGGTCTGATCGCCGGTCGGCGGCGCAACGGCGGGATCGCAGGTCCCGGAGGACAAGCCCGGTACCGTTGTGGAACAACCCGTTCGTACCCGTGAAAACAGACGACTCGTGCGCGGCCACCGTCGACGTGGCGTGATCGAGCGCAGCCAGCGGTCCGGCTGCGATCCCACCGTGTGCGGGCAGCTCCGCCTCGACCGGGGTCAGCCCGATCCAGTACTTCTGGAACAGTTGAACGTTGTTGGGATCACACAGCGAGTCGGCGTAGGAGCTGGTTCCGTTGCCGTACCACCAGGCTGTCTCGAACCGCGTCTGCAAGCCCTGAGCCTTGGTGGTGGCCCAGTGCCGCGTCGCGGGGTCGTTCTTGCTGGCCGCCATGTCGGCCAGGTCGAGCAGGCCACGGATGGCGTACACGGTGTTGTCGAGCTTCTCCTGACCCATCCCCTGGCGCTCGACGTTGCCCGGGCCCTCAAGCCAACCGTCGTGGTCGGCATCCAGATTGGCGAACGCGTACTTGAGATTGCGGACGGTGAAGTCGTACATGTCGTCGCGGAACCGGTTGTCCCCGGTCCAGCGCCACACGAGTGCCACCGCGCTGGGGAACTTCACGGTCTCGTCCGTATTTCCCGGATCGGAGTTCGCTCCGTAGTACACCGAGCCGTCCGGCACCACCTCGTGCACAACCTTCCCGCTGCGGCTGTTCACCACGTCGCTGACCGCGCGCAGCGTTTGCAGGTGGTTCTTGATCGCGTCGAACTGACCTGCTGCCACCGATGCGAAAGCGGTGTACTCGCCGTCCGTCCCAAAGATCCACGGGTAGTCGGGCCAGCCCGCTCCAGTCCATCGCGCGACGCCGAGAGTGCCAATCGGCGCTGGGTATGCCGTGCCCGCATTCGTCACCCGCAGCTGGAGATTGCGAGCCTCCTGGCGCGAGTCAGCAAGGTTCTGCTTGCTCCACGCGACGCTGCTCGCCAGTTGAGGGTCGCCCGGGAGGGTGGCATGAGTGTTCTGATCTACCGTCTTTCGCCGCGCCGTCTTGTCGGCTAGCAGTCCGGCCGGGTCATTCAGGGCGCTGCGTTGCATCGCCAACGCCTCGGCGAGTCCGTTGTCGGAGCCGGAGACGGCGAACCACACCGTCCGTGAACCCGATGGGAGCTGCAGCCGGTAGTTCAGCTCACCGCCATTTTCCTTGCCGTACGCCGTGTCATCGCAACGTGGCGGAGTAGTGCCGGACGCCGGGCAGATCACCGCCGGCTCCTGCGGCCCGCGGAAGTTCGCGCCGAGCCGGTGCCCGGTGGGGGTCAGCGAAGAGCTGACTACGGCAGCCCAGTCGTGCGGCGCGGCATTGGCTGCGGCGGGCGTGCCCTGTTCACGAAACACCAACCGGCCGTCGGCGTAGAAACCCATGTCGGGGAGATTGAAGTCGAGTTGGTTGGTCGGCTTCGTCCCTCCCCAGGGGTAGGAGCTCATCAACTCGGAGTGTGCGTCCATGCTCAGCTGCACGGTGCGAGGCTTCGGCGATGAGAAGGTCAGGCCGATCAAGCTGGCGCGCATGCCGTCTGGC